>JAKZRK010000129.1:0-8079 GCA_047518225.1 Alphaproteobacteria bacterium
GGCGGCGCAGGCCGCATCATCGGGGAAAAGTCGCTGGAACTCGGGTAGCGAATGCGGGAATGGGAGATCGGCGCGGTCGAGAACATCCATGGCGCGCTCCCCTATATCCGGTTTGCGCCCATTCTAGCCCTAGTGGGTGTAAACCGGATAGGCAAGGATGATTGATCGAAGATTATGCTTTGCGCCCCAGGACGGCCATCAGCTCACGCCATTCGCGGGCCGGCAGGCCGCTGTCCTTGACCGTGACCGCCTCGCCGGCCAGCATCCGCTTGACCACGTCCAGCCCGGCCTTGGAGAGGTGGGTGCTGCCCAAGCGGTAATCCTCGAACGCCTCCGCCGTCAGGGGGACCCAGGCGCGCAGAGCCTCCATCATCGCATCGGCGTATACCCGTATCTCATATTGTGCATGAAGATCGGCTCGTAACGATAGGAAATGTAACAGATTATGCAGATCACACTTCCAGTACCATTCGGTATAGATACTTAACGGCAGGTTCATCCGCGCCAGCTCCCGCGCCAGGCCCTGACGATTTGGATCGAGCACGTTGCCCTCGTCATCTTCGTTCAGCATTTCCTGATAGTCGGCATAATTGCGCGCCGCGTCCTCGCGCAGGATCGACAGCACACGGGCGGCTTCATCACCCTGCAGGACATTACCCCGGCCCTGGCGGTTGTCCTTTGACTGGGTCGACAATTGATCCGGATCCGGAATGTAAAACTCCCGGTTCAGGATGGAATAGCGGGCGGAATATTCATTGACCGAGGCGGTGCGGTGCCTGATCCATTGCCGGGCCACGAAGACCGGCAGCTTGACGTGAAATTTGATCTCGCACATCTCGAACGGCGTGGTATGGCGATGACGCATGAGATAGCGCAGTAAACCGCGGTCCTCGCTTACCTTGCGGGTGCCACGGCCATAAGAAACCCTGGCTGCCTGCACCACCGCGGCATCGTTGCCCATGTAATCAATGACCCGGATAAAGCCTTGATCCAGCACCGGAAGGGGCCGGTATAGCATCTCTTCAAGGGCCGGAACCGTGGCCCGCAGGGTTTTCGTGGCGCCGTCGCGAAGCTGCTCAATTTCCTGTTGTTGCGCCTCGCTTACCGGCATCGATATCTCCCTGATCACAGAATTCTGCATACATGCGGCCTTTTATAGGATACTTCACCTCCGCCCGCGGGCCAATCATGGCGCACGCCGGGGTTGGCGAATTCGCACCATGGCGGCCGATTTTCCGTCGGCCCTTTTAAATTCCGCCAAAAATGCCTATATATGGACTGCCGGCTTGTCCGGCTATGGCGCTAAACGCCTTGTGGAATAAACGTAGCGGACCCGGGGGCAGTACCCGGCGCCTCCACCAGGAGTGCATCGTAGTTCGAATCGCGGCCGATCCTTGTTGGGTCCGGCCAATCGATGCATTGCTGATGGGGGCGAAACAGGATCGACGCGCGTGGTAAAGACAAGGTTTGCGTTCGGTATGGCTCCACCGTTATCGGGCTATTTCTACAAGTGCCAATGATAATGAAATGGTGCTCGCTGCCTAATTAGAAGGCAAGCGCGGTTCGGGGGGCACCGGGCAACAGAAGCCCCCCACTAATTCCTGGACCCACCCACCGGCCCCAGGGTATGTAGGCGATGTGACAATATGGGCGTGGCCGGGCCACGCCTATATGGACAAGTTGTGGGGCCGGAATGGCGCAAGATCTCATGCAATACGGCCAGATGGTCGAAGACAGCCTGCGCGGCGTGGTGCGAACGGCGCTCAGGCGTGCGGCCAAGGATGGTCTGTTGGGTGACCATCATTTCTATATCGGCTTTAAAACCCAGGCGCCGGGCGTCGATATCCCCGACCATCTGCGGGGGCAATATCCGGAAGAAATGACCATCGTCATCCAGCATAAATTCTGGGGCCTGGCGGTCCGCCAGGATGACTTCGAGATTACCTTGAGCTTCGGCGGTCAGGGGCAACGTCTTTTCATACCCTTTCAGGCCTTGACCTCGTTCCTTGATCCCAGCGTGCAGTTCGGCCTGCAGTTTGGCAAGCCGGAAGAAAAGGACCGGGACGGAGGCGCCCGGGGCGGCGACGGCGCCAACGCCACATCCACGACCGAGGCCAAAGCCGCGCCGGCGACCGCGTCTGAAGCCGGCGCCAAAAGCGCGGTTGATCTGGCGGATCGGGCGGCGGCGGAAAAATCCGATGACACCGGGGCTGACGATAACATCATCACCCTGGATCAATTTCGCAAGGATTAGAGCATTTCCGGTTTCACTAAAGCGCTTCCAGACTTTTCCGAGTATATTTAAACGACCGCCAGGGTGACATAAATTACCCTGATGTCCGGGCCGAAGTCGGGATTGTCCGGCAGATAGGGCTGCGGCTCGCTTATGGCGATATCAGCGAACACCCCCGCCCTGGCCAGTCCCTTGACCACGGCACCGAAATCCCGCTCCACGAAAAGGTCGTCGCGCTGGGTGAGCACAAGTGTGCCGCCGGAACGAACCACGCGGGCGAACTCGCGCAGCACCCCTTCGCTGTCGGGAACATATGTCAGCACGCCGACGCAGACCAACGCATCGTAAGTGCCGCAGGGAATATCCAGCGGCAGGCTCTGCAAGCTGGCGGTTTCCAGATTGCGGTAGACGCCGCGTTTTTCAGCTTGGCGAAGCGACGACAGCGAAATGTCCAGGCCGTCGATAGGGCCGGCAAAACCCGCTGCCCGCAGCGCAGCGCCACCAAGGCCGGTGCCACAGCCGGCATCCAGAATTGCGGAAGCCTGGGGCATCCCGGTCCATAGCAGATGGGCGGCTTGCCTTGGCGCGCGGTAATCCCAGTCCGCCAAGGTGTCGTCATAGGTGACGGCCCAGGCGTCGTAGGTTTTTGCCACCTCGCCGCTGGAGGTACTGCCCTGTTTCAACCAGCTATGATCGTCCGAATTCTGCATGGCTGCATATTTATTCCAAGTTGCACCGATAGGAGTGATTTAGACCGGGCGGTCGCCCTGAACCACGGCGCGGCGGACGATGCGCCGCTCCTTGGCGGCATCGTACGGCATGACGCAGTGCATGGTGCAACGGTTGTCCCACATCAAGATATCATTATCCCGCCAACGGTGGCGATAGATGAACCTGTCCCGGGTCGCATGGCGTTCCAGATCAGCCAGCAGCGCTTCGCCTTCGGCCCGTTCCATGCCCAGAACATGGGAAGCGTGATTGCCAATATACAGCCCACGGGCGCCGGTATCGGGATGGGTGCGGACCAGGGGGTGGTCCACGGCCGGCGCCGCCGCGATCTCCGCCGCCGTGGCCGGGCGTTCATCCGATTTCTCCCGGCTGCGTTTCCAGTCGTGCACCGCGCGCAGGCCGTCCAGGCGTTTGGCCTCGGCCCCCGCAAGGCCGGCATAGGCGCGCGCCATATCGGCGAACAGCGTATCGCCCCCCACGCGCGCCACCGAAGGCGAGCGCAGGACGGTGAAAAGCGAGGGACGGGCCACATAGGACTTATCCGTATGCCAGACCAGGGTACCGCGCTCTGGGTGGACACCGGTCGGTTCGCCCGCCTGATCGACGTTTTGGAAAACCTGAATCTTCGGCAGACGATCGTGGCGGGTCGCGGCATTGATGTGGCCTTCCAACGGCCCAAAGCGTTCGGCGAATGCAAGATGGCCGTCGTCATCCAGATCTTGATCGCGAAAAACCAGAACCTTGTGCCGGATGATGGCGGCGTGGATCGCCGCGAACGTTTCCCCGGAAACCCCCGCGGCAAGATCGACGCCGCTAATCTCGGCGCCGAAGCCATCTGCCTCGGCCTTGACTTCAATCTGCCCGTTTTGCATTTGCACCTACCGCCGTGCCATCGCCGGTGTTGATAGCACATTCTGACTATTCCCGTCCATTTGATGGCGGCCCTCAGGCCCCGCGCGGGCCATATATGATGATCGCGGCGCCCAACAGGCAG
Organism: Alphaproteobacteria bacterium; assembly: GCA_047518225.1. Classification (GTDB taxonomy): domain Bacteria; phylum Pseudomonadota; class Alphaproteobacteria. The sequence continues at coordinate 3,957 of JAKZRK010000129.1, forward strand.
ACCACGGCGCCCACCACATCCCAACGGTCGGGCCGCTGTAATTCAACGGCCCATAGCCAGCCCAGGGAGGCGGCGATGTAAACCCCGCCGTAGGCCGCATAGGCGCGCCCGGCGAAAGCGCTGTCGATCCTGGTCAGCAGAAAGGCGAAAAGGGCCAGACTGGCAAGGCCGGGAATAACCCACCACATGGACTTGTCCAGGCGAAGCCAGGCCCAAAAGGCGAAGCAGCCGGCGATCTCGGCAAGGGCGGCGGTAAGGTAGGTTATCGCCGGCAAATATATGGTTGCATTCATGTCCTTGCCGCCAATTCACCGCTACGCCCCGAACAGGGACTTGTAGCGTTCCTGAAAGACCGGCCAGATTTCGGGGTTCAGCAGGCGCGGTGGGCGGCGGCCGGCGAAGATATCCAATAACTGCTCGCCGGCATAACTGGCCACCCGGCGGCGGGCTTCATGGGTCATGCCGGCGGTGTGCGGACTGGCCATGACATTGGGCAGGCTTAACAGCGGATGGCTTTTCGGCGGCGGTTCCACGGCCCAGACATCCAGGCCGGCGGCGCCCAGATGGCCGCCTTGCAGCGCCGCATACAGCGCCGCCTCGTCATGGATACCGCCCCGGGCGGTGTTGATGAAGATGGCGCCGGGTTTCATGCGCTCGAAAGCGCGGGCGTCCAGCAAGTTGACGGTTTCCGCCGTGCGTGGGCAATGCACGGTCACGAAATCCGCATTTGCCAGCAGATCTTCGAATGATGTGGAATGGGCGCCCCGCTCGGCGAAATCGCTGTCTGCCAGATAGGGGTCATAGGCCAGGACCCGCATGGCGAACAGGGTGCCGCACAATTCCGCCATGCGCCGGCCAATATGGCCCAGGCCGATGATGCCAATGGTCTTGCCCTGAATATTGCGGCCCATATAGCTGTTCCGCTCGATGCCATCCCGCGCCCGCATGAACTGGTTGGTCTCGCCGATCCGCTTGGACAAGGCCAGCATCAGGCCCAGGGTGTGCTCCGCCACTGCCTCGGCATTGCCGCCGGCCTGGTTCACCACGATCACGCCTGCGGCCGAACAGGCGTCCAGATCGACCGTGTCAAAGCCCGCGCCCATGGAGGAAACAGCAAGCATGTTGGGACAACGGGCCAGAAATTCGCTATTGGCGAAAAAATGCGCCGGCAACTCGTCCCGCGCGGCGCGGATCTGATAGCCGTGCGCCGCCGACAGGGCCTGCCAATTTTCGGCGTCGCTATCGCTCAATTGCAGTTGCTGCACGGTGATCGAGGGTTCCCGGGCCAGGATGGTTGCGGTCACCGGGTCGGCAAATTTCTCGAAATAGACAATACGTTTCGCGCCACCGCGACCGGCGCTGGTTTCCATTTCCGACATGTTGTTTAGCTACTTCTCTACGGCAAGGGACAATTTGTTGCAATCATAAGCCAAGGGCCGTTGCACCGCAAAGCGGGCGGTCGCCTCGGCCCAATATGCCCTATCCAAACAGAGCGCCCGGGCCGCGGCCCGCCGTTGAATAGGGCTACGGGGCCGGCTTCATGGCCCGTGATAATTTTTCCTGCAGATTGCGCAAGTCGAACGGCTTCATCAGCACTTGCATGTTGTCTATGCCGCTCGCCCGCGCCCGCTCGGCGGCACCAATGTATCCCGTCATCACAATAACGGGAAAGTCGATGCCATCCGCACGCATGTATTTGATCAGGTCAATGCCATTGCCAGCCTGAAGATTGACGTCGATGAGGCCCGCATCCGCATCAAGTCCCTTGACGTCCTGCATGTTCGTGGGGGCGTGGTCGAACCATTCACACCTCCAACCGCACCGGTCGAAATGCAGCCTGATCGCCTCGTAAAGCACGGAATCATCTTCAACAACGAGTATCGTCCGCGGCGCATGGGTATTTTCGAGCATAGGTCAATCCCTCAGTTTGCGGTTAACAATCCTGAAAGAATTATGATTAATATTTGTAAACGAGAGGTAAACCCGCAAATCATCGCGCTTCATGCCAACCGGCGCAGCGCCGGCGCCCCAGGCATCACCGTGGATGGACCGGCCTAGATCGCCCGCGCGTGGGCCGGTTTGTCGGGATTTGGGGCGTGATATTGATCGAAGGCGGCGCAGGCCATGCGCACCAGCATGCGGCCCCTGGGCAGGACCTTGACCCGCCAGCCGTCCACGGCCACCAGATCGTCGGCGATCAGGGGTTGCAGCTTGTCCAAATCGCCCGCCAGCGCGCGGACCGGCACACCGTACCGATCGCAGATCGCTTCCAGGTCGATCTGGAAATCGCACATCAAACGCTCGATAATATGTGAACGCAGGCGATCCTCGTCACTGATGCCGACGCCACGGGCGGTAGCCAGATCGCCATCCTTGATGGCATTCATATAATCCCTGGCGGCGGATTTATTCTGGATAAAGCCGCTGGGCAGGGTGGAAATGGCCGAGGCGCCAAAGGCCAAAAGTGTCTTGGCGGTATCGGTGGTATAGCCCTGGAAATTGCGGTGCAGGCGGCCTTCCTGTTGGGCCACCGCCATTTCCGAGCCGGCCTTGGAAAAATGATCCAGCCCGATGTGAACATAGCCGGCCGCATTCAGACGTTGCAGGGCCTGGTCGAACAGCATCAGGCGCTCTTCCGCATTCGGCAGATCTTCGTCCTTGATCAACTTCATGTGGGAAAACATCCAGGGCACATGGGCATAGCCGAACAGGGTCATCCGTTCCGGCGCCAGGCCAATAGCCAGATCGGCTGATTTGCCGAAATTGTCCCGGCGTTGAAACGGCAGGCCATACATCAGATCCAGGTTCAGATCGGCAATGCCCCCTGCCCGCAAATGCGTCACCGTCTCGGCCACCAGTTCATAGGGCTGCACCCGATTGACGGCAGCCTGCACCTCGGCATCGAAATCCTGCACCCCGATGGAGGTTCGATTGACGCCCATATCACGGGTCAGGGTAACGATGTCGTCGGGGGAGAGAACCCGGGGGTCGATTTCCACGGCAATCTCCGCATCGGGCAAAAAGTCAAAATGCTCACGTAACTTGGCCATGATCCGAGCCATGCGCGCGGGCCCGATGCTGCTGGGCGTGCCGCCGCCCCAGTGCACCGCCGCCGCCCGTGGCTTGGCTTGCAGGTGCGCCGCGGCCATGTCTATTTCCCGGCAGACCAGGTCGGTATAGGACTCAAAGGTATTCTGATGCCGGCCCACCTGGGTATTGCAGCCGCAATACCAACATAAAACCTCGCAAAACGGGACGTGGACGTATAGGGAAACCGGCTCCTCCCGGCCCACTTCACCCAGCCATTGGGCGTGTTGTTCCCGGCCCACCTGATCGGTGAACTGAACCGCCGTGGGATAGGAGGTATAGCGCGGCACACGCTGGTCATATTTCAACAGGACGGCAGAATCCATGGCTCTCAAGCCCCCATAATCCGGTGCCAACACATTCCACGCCAACAGGCCAACTGCAAGCAATTATCTGGTCTAGCGGGCAATGGTAAAGATATCCTCTGCTAAGCGAAGGGATGGGGCGCGACGCCAAAGGCCCATTGATGCACCAGCAACAAAATTACCAGATGTAGTGCCACGCCAACGGCGATCCAGCCCCATCCGATCTCGGCCAGCGTAACATTTGTGCGGCCCTGAAGAATGGCGGCGAATGGCAGCCATGAGGTCTGGGCCAGGAAACGGGGCCAGTCGTCCGGATATTTGGCGGCGCGCTTGGCATCGATCTGGGGCGGGCCGATCAGCGACAAGGCGAGAAAACCGCAAATAATATCAAGGATGCCAGATCGCCATTGGCCAATATATGGGCCACGGCCCAGAAGCCGACCGCCACCAGAAAAGGATGCCGCGTGACCTTGATGATGCCACGTGCCGCCTGCTCCCGGGCCAGAGAGCGGTCGCCGCCCGCAGCCGTGGGGTTCGGCGTGCTGAACGCCAGCACCACTAAAACAATGGCAATCAGCATCAACGGCATGGCTAGCCCGGATTATTCACGGCACGGCGTGAAAGAGGTGGTGAGCGTGGATTAAACTGTTGAGATTCCGTATGATTCTGGTGTCTGGCCAAGACCATACGGCAACAGGGAAACCCGGCTCACCATGGATGAGATTACCGCC
>JAKZRK010000130.1:0-4287 GCA_047518225.1 Alphaproteobacteria bacterium
TTAAACTCCGGTTCGGTTTTCAGAACAATCAAGAATTAGCCGGATCGCCTCCTCAATGCGCCTGCGCCGGCCCTTGCCTGCAGTCCAAGGAGACACACTACATATAGTGGGTGTGGGTGATAACCGGATAGGCAAGGTTTAATCGGGGCGGTGCTCGCGTTCTTTGGCTTTATTCATGGGCCAGCGGTTGGAATGGCCGTGTCACCCATGATTGCCTTGAGTTATGTGATCATGGCGGTTATTTGCCTTGGTTTTTCAAAAATGGAACTCGAACCGGAAGGTTCGTGACCAGAATTTCCGACGCATACGACCGTCTGGACCGGCCACGATGTTTCGGTCCGGACGGCATGGCATTGCATTAGCCCGAAGATGACACCGCTTGCCGCGCTAACCATCGGATCGGAATTGCCGCCGGCGGGATTTGCCGGCTTGGTTCACGGAATATACGATCACGCATGCAATATCCGGCTGGCCGATGGTCAGTTGGCGACTTGCACGGTCGCGGACTATTTCGAGATGCCAAGGGGTATTCGGGTACGTACAGCGCCGGGTTTCAAATTCGGCTCGGTATTGACCCATGGTGCCGGCGCCTATTGCCGCGCCGGTATCCTAAGATTTGCCGGCACCGGCCTGAAAATAGATCTCCGCGATGCGGCGGTTTGGAAGCCCTGCTTTAAGGCCGTTGCGCGGCCGACCCGGGGCCAACTGCGACATTTATGGCGTGCCGCGGCCGGTCAATCTTGTTTTGGATCGGAATTTCCCAAACAGCAGATTCTAGCTCTGTTGGCTGGTCTGAAAGATGATCAAAAACACCAGGTCAGACAATCCCTGCGGGGATTGATCGGACGTGGCCCAGGCTTAACCCCCGCGGGTGACGATGTCGTTGCCGCCTTTCTCGCGGCGCCAAAGTTGATGGCACCGGCACGGCCTTGGAGCCGGGCGCTGAGTTTGTTCACCTTGCAATACCTGGATGCCACCAACGATATCAGCCGCCAGATGTTGTCCGACGCTGCCATGGGCCATTTCATCGAACCAATCCTGTCGATGCTGTCGGCGATTTATGGCGCCGGGCATATTGGCCGTTCCACCCACCGGCTGCTGTCGGTTGGCGGCACCTCCGGGGCGGCTATGTTACTGGGCCTTCTCGCGGGTATTGCCCATTTCGAAGACTGCCGGCTTCAGACGGCATCCGACGATTTCGAACAGGTATTGTCGGAGGGTTTGAATTAGATATGTCCCTGGCGCAAAGAATATTGTCTGACATCTACCGGGATTCCGTCGCGCTCATGCGGATTTCCGCCACTTTGAGCGAACTTCCAGGTGTTATTCAGGCCTCGGCGACCATGGCTACCGAAGCCAATATACAGCTGTTGTTCGAAGCGGGCCTTGTGGAACAAATGGGCGACGCCGCGCCGAACGATCTATTGATCGCCATCGCGGGCGAGGACGAGAGTTCCGTCGCCATGGCCCTTGATCAGGCCGAAGCGCTGCTTAATAGCGCGCCACCGCAAGGATCAGGCGGTTCGGGCGAAATTCCCGCGCCCCGCAGTATCGAAATGGCATTGGATGGTTTCCCCGAGGCCGATCTGGCCTTGATATCCTGTCCCGGCGAATATGCGGGCGCGGAAGCAGCCAAGGCCATGCGCCTGGGCCTGGATGTCATGATTTTCTCCGACAATGTTCCCTTGGAAGAGGAAATGGAATTGAAGCGGCTGGCCGCGGAGACGGACCGCTTGGTCATGGGCCCCGACTGCGGCACCGCGATCATCAACGGCGTTCCCCTGGGCTTCGCCAACGCCGTCTCTGCGGGTGATATTGGGATCGTCGCCGCCTCCGGGACCGGGTTGCAACAGGTTTCCTGCCTGATAGAAAAATTGGGAGGCGGCATTTCCCAGGCGATCGGAACGGGTGGTCGAGACCTCAACGCCATGATCGGCGGCGCCACGATGCTTCAGGGGCTGAAGATCCTTGCCGATGATACGGACACCGCTGTAATTGTCTTGATTTCCAAACCGCCGGCGGAAGCCGTCGCGGCTAAGATTCAGGCACGGTCGGCGGTCTGCGGTAAGCCGGTTGTCATTAACTTTCTCGGCTCCCCTGCCGATGCGGCGCCAGGCGGAAACGTGTATGGTTCGGAAACATTGGAGCAGGCCGCGCATGTGGCCGTTGATCTGTCCAACGGTGGGGATCCGTCCGAGAGGACATTGCAGCGCCACGGTTTGGGCGCGGCCGAAGTCAGGGAACTGATATCCTCCCTTGGCGAGGGACAACGCTATGTGCGTGGCCTCTATAGCGGCGGCACCTTCAGCTACGAAGCCATGTTGCTCCTGGAAAAGGACATCGGCGCGGTGAATTCGCCGTCTCCCGTCAAGACAGAGAACAAACTCAATAATATCTGGTCGAGCACCGGCAATACGGTACTTGATTTGGGGGACGACCGGTTTACCAGGGGGCGGCTCCATCCCATGATTGATCACAGATTGCGAAACGACAGGATCCTGCAAGAGGCACAAGATCCCGAGACGGCGGTAATTCTGCTAGATGTCGTATTTGGCCATGGCGCCCATGGCGACCCGGCCGTGGAGATGGCGGTTTCCATCAATAGCGCCCGCGAGGCCGCGAACGAAATCGGATGCTGCCCAATATTCGTCACTTTTGTTTGCGGCACCAAGTCTGATCCGCAAAACCTTATCCGCCAGGAGGACGTATTGCGCCGGGCGGGTGCCATAGTCGTTGAGAGCAATGCCCAGGCCGCGAGGCTGGTCGGCGACATTATCTCCGGACTCTAGGGAAACAAAATGTACGGTAAACCGCCGCAATCATTGAGCGTCATAAATGTCGGCATTGAGGCTTTTGCGGACGTCATAAATAGCGTGGGCGGCACGGCGGTAAATATCGATTGGCGCCCTCCGGCCGGTGGCGATAGCAAGGCCGCCGGGGCCCTGGCCAAACTCGTAAATGATCGGGCAATTGATCAGGCAAATCGGACTGCCTTCGAGAAATTCCTTGCCGCCAAACCGGTTCTTGAGGGCATTGACCGGGCCGGCGATGTCATACCGGATATGGGTGAGCGTACGATTTTACATTCCGGGCCGCCTATCGACTGGCAGGATGTTTGCGGCCCGGTTTCAGGAGCGATTATCGGCGCCATCATGTTCGAAGGCTGGGCCGGCGACCAGGATTCGGCCATGGCGCTGCTTCGCCAAGGCGAAGTTACGATCGAGCCCAGCCATCATCATTCGACCGTCGGCCCCATGGCGGGCATCACCAGCCCCTCCATGCCTGTTTGGGTCGTCACCAACGCAACGGAGGGAAACAAGGCATTCGCAAATCTGAATGAAGGCCTGGGCAAGGTCCTTCGCTTTGGCGCGAACAGCCCTGAAGTGATCGCGCGCCTGCAATGGATGGGGTCGACCCTGGCTGGCGTATTGTCCGCCACGTTGGCGGCCGGTGGCGGCATCGATATCAAGACGATCATGGCGCAGGCGCTTTATATGGGTGACGAGGTTCACAACAGAAACACCGCGGCAACCGGTTTGTTGTTGAAACAATTGGCGCCCTGCGCCTTGCGCTCCGGATTGCCTGCCGAGGATATTGCGCAGGCCATGGAGTTCATCGCGGGAAACGACCACTTCTTTTTGAATGTGTCCATGGCGGCATGCAAGTCCATGCTTGACGCGGCCCAGGGCGTGCCTGGGTCGACCATGGTCACGGCCATGGCGGGAAACGGCGTCGAATTCGGAATTCGGGTGAGCGGTTGCGGCGACCAATGGTTCACGACGCCCGCCCCCGTGGTCGAGGGCCTGTACTTTCCATCCTATTCAATCGCGGATGCGGCCCCTGATCTGGGCGACAGTGCCATAACGGAAACCGCCGGGCTGGGTGGCTTTGCCATGGCCGCATCGCCCGCGATCGTTCAGTTTGTTGGCGGTACGCCCACGGACGCCATTGCGCGCAGCCGGGAAATGCAGCCGATCACCATTGGGCGCAACAACGCGCTTACCATTCCCGCCTTGGACTTTAGCGGCACCGCGGCCGGAATTGATGTCAGGAAGGTCGTCGACACAGGCATCCTGCCCATCATCAATACAGGTATCGCCCACAAGGAAGCCGGGATCGGCCAGATCGGTGCCGGTATCACCCGGGCGCCCATGGCCTGTTTTACCAAAGCCATTCTATCTTTGTCTGAAACGCATTTTGGTTCACCCGCTTGATCGGGAGATGGGCAAATGACCCACGGATGAGTCGGACCCGATTTCCTTGGACACAGAATTGGCTTAATCGAAG
>JAKZRK010000131.1:0-8858 GCA_047518225.1 Alphaproteobacteria bacterium
CGGTGGAGATCATCTTCCGCTCGGAACTGGACAATCCCGACCGGATCGAGGAATTGACCCGGGAATATGGCAAGACCTTCGCCAATCCCTTCATCGCCGGCAAGCGCGGCTACATTGACGATGTCATCCTGCCCCACAACACGCGCCGGCGGGTGGCCAGGGCGTTGACCATGTTGAAGAACAAAAAGCTCGACAACCCCTGGAAAAAGCACGGCAACATCCCCCTATGACGAAATCTCCGGCTAGAGCGAAAGTACCGCATTGATGTTTTCGAAGATTTTGATCGCCAATCGCGGCGAAATCGCTTGTCGGGTGATCCGCACGGCCCGGGCCATGGGCATTGCCACCGTTGCCGTCTATTCCGAGGCGGATGCCAACGCCCTGCATGTGGAAGAGGCGGACGAGGCCATCCCTATCGGCCCGGCCCCGGCGGCGGAAAGTTATCTGCTCAGCGAACGGATCCTCGATGCGGTCAGGACCAGCGGCGCCGATGCGGTGCATCCCGGTTACGGCTTCCTGTCGGAAAACGCTGCTTTTGCAACGGCTGTCGCGGATATGGGCATCGCCTTTATCGGCCCGCCCGTGGGCGCTATCGAGGCCATGGGTGATAAAATTGCCTCCAAGAAGCTAGCCCAGGCCGCCGGTGTCAGTTCGGTGCCGGGACATTTAGAGGTGCTGGCGAACGCCGATGAAGCGGTGCGGGTGGCGGGTGATCTGGGTTATCCGGTGATGTTGAAAGCCTCGGCGGGTGGGGGGGGCAAGGGCATGCGCGTGGCCTATAACGAGGCCGAGGCGCGGGAAGGCTTCACCTCCGCCGTGAACGAGGCAAAGTCCAGTTTCGCCGATGACCGGGTCTTTGCCGAGAAATTCATCGAACAGCCCCGCCATATCGAGATTCAGGTTTTGGCCGACAGCCACGGCAATTGCATCTATCTGGGCGAGCGGGAATGCTCCATCCAACGGCGCCACCAGAAAGTGATCGAAGAGGCGCCCAGCCCATTCCTGGACCCGGCGACCCGGCGGGCCATGGGTGAACAGGCGGTGGCCCTGGCCAGGGCGGTGGACTATCGCTCCGCCGGCACCGTGGAATTTATTGTCGACAAGGACCGCAACTTCTATTTCCTGGAGATGAATACCCGCCTGCAGGTAGAGCATCCGGTGACCGAAATGGTCTATGGCGTCGATTTGGTGGAGCAGATGATCCGGATCGCGGCGGGCGAAGTCATGACCCTGAACCAGGAGGACGTGCGCGCGGAGGGCTGGGCCATCGAATGCCGCCTGTACGCGGAAGACCCCTACCGCAATTTCATGCCGTCCGTGGGCCGCCTGGTGCGCTGTCGGCCGCCAGTCCAGACGGCCGACGTGCGGGTTGATACCGGGGTGATCGAAGGCTCCGAAATCACCATGTATTACGATCCGATGATCGCCAAATTAATCACCAGGGGGCGGGACCGGGCCGAAGCGATCGCGGCAATGGGGAAGGCGTTGGACGGCTATTACGTGCGCGGCATCCGCCATAGCATGAGTTTCCTGTCTGCCCTGATCAGCCACCCCCGATTTGTCGAGGGCCGATTGACCACGGCCTTTATCGACGATGAGTATCCCGGCGGCTTTACCGGTGCGCCGCGCCAGGGCCCGTTGCTGGATGCGCTGTTGGCGGCCGGGGTGCTGATGCATCGGCGCAATGGCCAGCGCGAGGCATCGATCAGCGGGCAATTGGCGCATTATCGCCCGACATTCGGTGCGGCCTGGGTGGTCAGCCTGGACGGCGATCATCACACTGTTACCGTCGATCCGGTCGACGACGGCTTTGATGTGGCGCTGGAAGGGCGATTGATCGCGGTGCGCAGTTATTGGCAACCTGGGCAACGTCTATTTACCGGCACCGTGAACGGTCATCACGTTACCATTCAGGCCGATCCCGAAGCGGGGGGCTTTCGCCTGCATCATGGCGGGGTCGAAGCGTTAGTGACGGTCCGCAGTCCGCGCGCCGCCGAGCTGGCCGCCCTGATGCCCCACAAGGCGCCGCCCGACACCTCGAAATATCTGCTATGTCCCATGCCGGGACTGGTGGTGTCCCTGGACGTGGCCAAGGGTGACGAGGTCAAGGCCGGCCAGGCCCTGGCGGTGGTGGAAGCCATGAAGATGGAAAATATCCTGCGGGCGGAACGTGACGGCGTCGTCGCCGCCGTGGCCGCCGCGCCAGGCGACAACCTGGCGGTGGACGACGTCATCCTGGAATTCGAATAGGCCCGCCATTGCCGCCCCCGCAACGAACGGTTCGGGTGCTTATTCAAGGCAGGGTCCAGGGCGTCTGGTATCGCGGCTGGACGGTCGAGACGGCCCGGGCCCTCGGCTTGGGGGGCTGGGTACGCAATTGCCGCGATGGCGCTGTCGAGGCCGTGTTCTCCGGGCTGGCAACCGATGTCGACGCCATGCTGAACCACTGTCACCAGGGCCCGCCGGCGGCACAAGTGCAATCCGTCGCGGCGGTAGTCTGGAATGAACCCGTGGCGACAGGGTTTCGCCAGTTGCCTGACGAATGATCGCTAAATAGTCAGGGTAAATTTAGCTCTCAGGGCGACAATGGCGGGGCGACGCCGTCGGGCAATGGCATCTCGAAGACATTCAGGGTCATGGATACCAGCGCGTAATATCCCAGAATACCAACCAGATCGACCACCCCCTGCTGGCCCAATTGCGCCTTGGCTTCGTCATAGGTGGTATCGGCTACGGCTGAGTCGCGGTAAAGCTCCGTACAGAACTTATAGACGGCCGCTTCGTCAGCCTTGGTAAATGTGGGTTCCCGGCGTTCCCGCAGGCCGGCGATGATCTCTGGCGTCAGACCGGCGTCCAGGGCCATGGGAGCGTGCGCGAACCATTCGAACTGTGCCGTCCACTGCCGCGCGGTGATCAAAATGGCCAGTTCGGACAGCCGGGGTTCCAGAACACTGTTGAAACGGCAATATTCACCGACATGTTGGGCCCGGTCGGCAAACACGGGGCTGTGTATCCAGGCTTTAAACGGCCCCCCCATGCTGCCTCGGGGCCCGGCCATGATATTGTCATGGAATTGGCGTTGTTCGGCATTCATATCGGCGGGTTCAATGGGGGAAATGCGGGGCATATCTGTGTTTCCTCGGTCTTTGTGGCGGGCCTGAACCCGGCCTATCAGGTATTCGTTGTTGCCTTGGCGCGCAGGCCGATCAACCGGCTGGTATAGGGGTTGGGCGGCAGGGCCGCATGGGCGGACTTGATTGCCGCCAGGCGGTCCAGAATCGCCGGTTCCATGGGGGCGGACCGGCGCGTGGCCAACGAGACATGCAAGCTCATCAATTCGTTGGTGGATGCCAGATAGCCTTTCGTCGCGTGATACATGTGGTGGATATAGTGGAGACGTTTCTCATCGAAGTCCAACAGCTCGGTGGTAAAACGCATGGGCTCGCCCTCGCCGATTTCCCGGTTATAAGTGATATGACCTTCCAGGGAGAAGGTCGTGACCTGATGTTCCTTGCGGTGGGCCCTGGTCAGATGCACGAAATCCATGAACTCATCGGTCGCGAGATCAAACACCACCAAATAATAGCCCATGTTCATATGCCCATTGTGGTCGATCCACTCTGACTGAACGGTTGTGCGATATTGGTCAAAGGGGGTTGGAATAGACATGGATGGTCCAAACAAGCTCCTGTGAATTGGTGTTAGCCCGCCGGCGCCGGATCGGCGCTGACCATGGCGGCGGTGGCGAATATGTCCCGTACTTCGGCGTCATCCAGCAGGCCGCGTTGCCGCATTTCCCGGTGACAGGCGGCTAGGTTGTAATGGGGTATGGCGGGGTAGAGGTGGTGCTCGATGTGATAGTTCACCTGATAGGGGAACAGGTACCACAGCAGCCAAGCCGGCCCCAGGTTGGTCCGCGCCGCCAGCAGGGGCGATTGTTCATCCCTGACAGCACCGTGTTCGCAAACGGCCCGAAACCGCAATAACGCCTGTAGCACGGTGCACAAGGGCAAAATCCATAAAACAAGATAGGCCAGACCATGGCCGCCGAGCACCGCCAGCAATGGCGCGCCGATATGAAAGGCGATGACCAGCCGGCGGTCCCGCCGCGCCGCTTGGCGCAATGCCGGCGTGGTGTCATGCAGCGGCTGATTGACCCCGGGCGCTTCATCGTTGATCGCCGGGGCGCCCAGGAAATAGGCGAAGGTCTTGGGCGCCGTGCGGCCGGTCAAATCCAGCAGCAGTTTCCGGATCAGATAGCGCCGCCCCCGCGGATAACCGCCGTGCAGGGGGATGTCGGGGTCTTGCGGCTGATACAGATGATTATGATGCAGGCGGTGCACCACCCGATAGGTGCGCATGGAAATACCCACCGGCGCGGCCAGGGCGCGGCCGACCAGATCGTTCAGAGCGCGGCTCTGAAACAGGCGGTAATGAGCCGCATCGTGGGCTAGCACGAAACAGGCCTGCTGCCGCGAGGCGATGATCAGAATGGCGGGCACCACCACCCACGGCGTCCACCATATCAGCGAAGCGGCGATGCAGGCAGTGATAACGGCCAGCAGGGAGACGACCGAGGTCCAGGCCTTGGCATCGTTCTGACGCGACAATTGTTTGATCAGCGCCGCCGGCAAGGCCCCCCGGCCGCGCCTGTCGTCGCGAAATTCTTCGCCCTTTTCGACCGCATCATCCATGGTCCCAGATTACCATGGAGTTTGGGACCGGGGCAAAAAATCGGATCGCTCAGACGCCCGCCAGCCGGCCGCCGCCTGTTTGTTTCCCTCTGCGGAAGACTTAGCCGTGACGCTAGTGCTAACATCATTCCAGGATCGAACAGCCCCAAATCGAACAACCTTGTGAGTGATATCATGTTGAGCAATTCCCCCATTGTGAACCAGTATGTCAGCCGGACGCCGACCAGCCAGGCCTTGGCCGCGCGGGCCGGGAAGGTATTTCCCTCGGCCATCAGCCACGATTCCCGCCACACCACGCCCTACGGCATTTATGTGGACAAGGCCCTGGGTTCGCGGAAATGGGACGCCGACGGCAACGTCTATGTAGATTACTTCGGCGGCCACGGGGCACTGATGCTGGGGCACCGCAATGCAGAGGTGGAAGGTTGCATCCAAGAGGCCCTGGCGGCCGGCACCCATTTCGGCTCCTCCCACCGCTTCGAGGTCGCCTGGGCCGAGGCCGTGCAACATCTGATGCCGTCGGCCGAGCGTATCCGTTTCACCTCGTCCGGGACCGAGGCGACCCTGCTGGCCATGCGTCTGGCGCGGGCCTTCACGGGCAGGAACAAAATCGCCCGTTTCCGCACCCATTTCCATGGCTGGCATGATCATATGGCCTTTGGCGTCGCCAATCATTACGACGGCACCGCCACGCCGGGTGTTTTACCGGAAGTGGCGGCCCAGGTGGTGCTGTTGGATCCCAACGATATCGACGGCGTTGCCGAAGCTTTCGAACGGGATCCGGAAATTGCCGCCGTGATCCTGGAACCGACGGGCGGTGGCGGCGGCATGATGCCCCTGGCGCCCGACTTCGTGAGCCAGCTGCGGGCGCTGACGGAGGCACATGGTGTCTTGCTGATCATGGACGAAGTCGTGACCGGTTTCCGGGTCCATACCGGCGGTGCCCAGGGTTTATTGGGCGTGACCCCGGATCTGACGACATTGGCCAAGATTCTGGCCGGCGGTCTGCCGGGCGGGGCGGTCGCCGGACGGGCGGACATCCTGGATCATCTGGACTTTAGGGCGGCGGCGGACCGGGAATTCGAGAAAATCCATCATCCCGGCACCTTTAACGCCAATCCCCTGTCGGCGGCGGCGGGAACCAAAACCCTGGAAATCATCGCCGACGGCGATGCCTGCGCCCGCGCCGCGGCCTTTGGTGCCGCGCTGCGGCCAAGGTTGAACGAGGGATTCGCCCGGGCCGGGGTTGCCTGGGCCGCCTATGGCCAGCAGGCGAGTTTTTTCATCTTCATGAATGGCGCCGGACGGGCCATCGATCCGGAAAATTTCGACCCCCTGACCATGCCTTACCAGGATCTGAAGGCGAAACCGCCGGCCTTGTTGAACAAATTACGCCTGGCATTGCTGATCGGCGGCGTCGATTTCAGCGGCTCGGGCGGCGGCGTCATTTCCGCCACCCACGATGACGACGATCTGGAGCACACGGTCGCGGCGTTCGAGCAGGCGGTGACCATGTTGGCGGCGGAGGGAAATCTGCCGCGCCTTTAGTCGAATTTCGAGAGGGAACATTCCATGGCCGATATTTTTGAGGGCCGGGCGGGGCTGGTGACCGGTGCCGGCTCGGGTATTGGGCGGGCCGCCGCCCTGAAATTCGCCTCTGAAGGCGCCAAAGTCGTCATTGCCGATGTGGACATGGAGGGCAGCGAGGCGACCAAGGCGATGATCGATCAGATAGGTGGCGAGGCCATCTGCGTCCGCACCGATGTCAGCCAGGCGGGGGAAGTGGAGGCGATGGTGGAGCAAACCGTCGCCGCCTATGGCCGGCTCGATTTTGCTTTCAATAACGCAGGTATCGCCGGCGATATCGTGCCCCTGATCGATTATTCCGAGGAGCTGTGGGACCGTGTCATCGGCATCAACCTGAAAGGCGTCTGGCTCTGCATGAAATACGAGATCCGGCAAATGCTGGCCCAGGGCCAGGATAATGGCGGCGGCGGTGCCATCGTCAATACGGCTTCGGTCATGGGCTTGATCTCCAGCGCCTCCAACCCGGTCGCCTATACGGCCAGCAAGCATGGCGTTATCGGGATTACGAAAAACGCGGCGCTCGGCTATGCCGAAACCGGAATTCGGGTGAACGCGTTATGTCCGGGCTACATCGTGACCCCGTTGGTGGAAGGCATTCTCGAGCGCCACCCGGAGCGCAAGGCGCAGATCGTCGCCGACCATCCGGTCGGGCGGCTGGGCGTGCCCGAGGAAATTTCCGAGGCCGCCGTTTGGCTGTGCTCAGATGCGGCATCTTTTGTCAACGGAACGGCAATGACGGTGGACGGCGGCTACGTCGCTCATTAGAGCCGTTCCGGGCTATTCTGGGTCAATTGACCGCCCACCAAGGCCCCGTGGGTAGGCGCGGTTCGCAGGTCGATTTGGGGTATCGTCCAAGGACCGCCCCAGGCCCTTGCGCCGCCGCGGCTGGACCGGGATCAAATTGTGGAATCTGGCCTGATAGGGCTGTATCAAGGAACGTTGGAAATGATAGCGAACCCAAGAGGCCTGCCATGATCCCCAATGCAATGCCCAGCTTTGATTTCGGCCTGGGCGAAACCGCCGATATGATCCGTGACAGTGTGGCCAATTTTGCCGCCGACAGGATAGCGCCACGGGCCGCCGAGATCGATGCCTCGAACATATTTCCCAGGGATCTTTGGCCTCAGTTGGGGGAACTTGGCGTTCTGGGCGTCACCGTGGAAGAGGAATATGGCGGCGCTGGTCTGGGTTATCTGGAACATTGCCTGGCCATGGAAGAGATCAGCCGCGCCTCGGCCTCGGTCGGGCTCAGCTACGGCGCCCATTCCAATTTGTGCGTCAATCAGATCCGCCGCCAGGGCACGTCGGAACAAAAAGGCCGCTATCTGCCAAAACTGATCAGCGGAGAACATGTGGGCGCCCTGGCCATGAGCGAGTCCGGCGCCGGCTCGGATGTGGTTTCCATGCGCCTGCGGGCGGAAAAGCGGGGCGATCGCTATATCCTGAACGGCACCAAGATGTGGATCACCAACGGCCCGGAAGCCGATACCCTGGTGGTCTATGCCAAGACCGACCCAGAGGCCGGGCCGCGCGGCATCACCGCCTTCCTGGTCGAGAAGGCGTTCGCCGGCTTCACCACGGCGCAGAAATTGGACAAGTTAGGCATGCGCGGCTCCGACACCTGCGAATTGGTCTTCGAGGACTGCCCGGTGCCGGAGGAAAACGTCCTTGGCTCGGTGGGCGAGGGCGTCAAGATTTTGATGAGTGGCCTGGACTATGAACGCCTGGTGCTCTCGGCCGGCCCGCTGGGCATCATGCAGGCCTGCATGGACGTGGTCATGCCCTATGTCCACGAACGGGAGCAGTTCGGCCAGGCAATCGGTGAATTCCAGCTCATGCAGGGCAAGATCGCGGATATGTACACCACCATGAATGCGGCCAGATCCTATGTCTACATGGTGGCCCTGGCCTGCGATCGCGGAGATACCACCCGCGCGGACGCCGCCGGCGCCATTCTATATGCGGCGGAAAAAGCCACCTGGATGGCGTTGGAGGCCGTGCAGGCCCTGGGCGGCAACGGCTATATCAACGAATATCCCACCGGTCGTCTTTTGCGCGACGCCAAGCTGTATGAAATCGGCGCCGGCACCTCTGAAATCCGCCGCATGCTGATCGGCCGGGAATTGTTCAAGGATACCGCCTGACGGCGGCGAACTGCGTGCCCAAATGATGCGTGCTGGCCTGATCGTTAGAGCGTTTCCGGGCTATTGTGAGTCATTTGATGGCGTCCATTAGCCATTCGGGTAGGCGCGTTGCGCAGCGCGATATGGTATATCGGGCAAGCGGCGCAACGCATCCGAATGGCTTAGGGTCGCCACCGAAGGCCGTTCACCAAGACCCCGTGGCGGCGTTGCGGTTCTTGGACGATGTCCCACATCGACCTGTGAACCGCGCCTACCCACGGGGCCTTGCTGAGCGGTCAAATGGGTCACAATGGCCCGGAACTGCTCTAGCAGGTTGCTGAAAAAGGCCTCGCAATTTTGTTTATATCATGATTCTCTGATTGCGTTGGATCGGAGGGTGTTATGCGTGGTGATGACGTAAAGAGCGGCAGTCTTTTCAGTTATGTGGATCTTG
>JAKZRK010000132.1:0-13274 GCA_047518225.1 Alphaproteobacteria bacterium
CAGCAGGCCGTAATCCGCCGCCAACAGGCGGGTATCGGACAATTTCAACTGTTTCGTGATATCGGTCGCCCAACCGGCGCCGAAGCTTTCCCAGGCCAGCACGTCCACGCCGCGCGCGCCCAACAGGGACCACAAGGCCATCTCCACCGCGCCGGTATCCGAGGCGGGCACGATGGCGATGCGGTAATCGTCGGGCACCCGTAGTACTTCGCGGGTACCCTCGATGGCCGCCAACAGCCGCGCCTTGCCCTGGGCGGAGCGGTGGGAGCGGCCCAGGGAGGCGCCGGCCAGGACGGCGGGCGACCAGCCGGGCCGCTTGGCGCAGGGGCCGGAGGAGAAATTAGGCATGGCGGGCTTGCGGTTTGGCGGCATGGCGCCGGGTCCTTGTACAATGGGCGCGAAACGATACGAGAAATGGCGTAGGCGCGGCACGGAAGAAGGCTTTCTTGCCTACGCGCCCTGCCCTGTCAACATTGTTTTACCGCACTGCAACATAAGGCCGCGATTGACTCCGTGGGGCAGTCGGTTTCACATGCCGCCGCTTGTAACCAGCTATTGGAAAATCATGATGATTCCCTGCCAGCGCCACCTGTTTGATATTCCCGATCACATCGCCTATTTCAATTGCGCCTATATGTCGCCCCTGATGCACCAGGTGGTGGCGGCGGGGCAACAGGCCGTGACCCTAAAGGCGCAACCCTGGCAGATCAGCCCGCCGGACTTCTTTTCGACGCCGGAGCGGGCCCGCGAACTATTCGCCCGTTTGATCAACGCCCGGGCCGATGATATCGCCATGGTGCCGGCCTGCAGCTACGGCATCGCCGTCGCCGCGCGGAACCTGCCCGTGGCCAAGGGGCAGACCCTGTTGGTGTTGCAGGATCAATTCCCCTCCAACGTCTATTCCTGGCGGGAACTGGCGGCGGACCGCGAGGCGGAAGTCGTAACCATTCCCCGTGGCGGCAACGATGGCTGGACACCGCGTATCCTGGACGCCATTGACGCAAATACCGCCATCGTCGCCCTACCGCACTGTCATTGGACCGATGGCAGCCTGATTGACCTGGAAGCCGTGGGCCGGCGATGCCGCGAATTCGGCGCCGCCCTGGTGGTCGATCTGACCCAGTCCATCGGCGCCCTGCCTTTCGATGTCGCGGCCGTGCAGCCGGATTTCGCCGTGGCGGCGGGCTATAAATGGATGCTGGGCCCCTACACCCTGGGCTTTCTATACGTGGCGCCGCGGCACCAGGCGGGCCGGCCCCTGGAGCACAACTGGATCGCCCGGCAGGACAGCGAGGATTTTGCCGGCCTGGTGGACTACAAATCGGACTTTCAGCCCGGTGCCAGGCGCTTTGATATGGGCGAAGGGGCCAATTTCATCGCTCTGCCCATGGCCGTCACCGCATTGGAGCAATTGTTGGCCTGGGGCGTCGCGGAGATCCAGCAGACCCTTTCGGCCATGACCACCAGGATTGCCGAGCGCGCCGCGCCCCTGGGCCTCAGGGCCTCAGACCCAAGCTTGCGGGCCGGGCATTTCCTGGGGCTGGGTTTTCCCGGCGCCGTACCCGATGGTTTGCCCGACCGCCTGGGCCGGGCAGGCGTCCATGTCTCCGTGCGCGGCCAGTCCATGCGGGTGACGCCGCACCTTTTTAATAACGACGGCGATATCGACCGCCTGATCCATACCCTGGCCGAGGCGTTATAATTCCAACGGACCCTGTGCCGCCACGGAGGATTCCAGGCCGGCCTTCGGTGGCGGCCTTTGCCATTCGCATGCGTTGCGCCGCTTGCCCAATGTCCCACATCGAGCAGAGATCTCTTGGGCGCGACGCACCTACCCGAATGGCTTATGGACGCCACCGAATGACCCGGTATAATTCGGATGTGCTTTAACCTGCCACCAGCGAAGCAAACATCAACAGGAGTTACATTTATGTCGGACGCGGTGATCGCCCAGGAATTCCCCTATATGACCGAGTTGGAGGCGGGCAAGGATTATTACTGGTGCCGTTGCGGCAAAAGCTCAAATCAGCCGTTCTGTGACGGTAGCCACAAGGGTTCCGACTTCGCGCCGGTCAAATTCCAGGTCGACGCGGCCAAAACTTATGCCCTGTGCGGCTGCAAGCACAACAACGACGGCAAGCCTTTTTGCAACGGCTCACACAACAGCCTGTAACCCGGCGGGCCGGCTGGCCTAGTCCTCCCTGGCGAGACGGGTTTCGATGATTTTCACGAAGGCCGAGGCGCCCAGGGTCAGGGCTTCATCGTTGAAGTCATAGCCCGGGTTGTGCACTTCACAACCACCCAATTCGCCCACCCCGCCATTGCCGATATTGAAATAGGCGCCGGGCACCTCGCGCAACATGAACGAGAAATCTTCCGAGGCCATGATCAGGGGGCCGTTACGGTCGACATTTTCCTCGCCCACCAGTTCCGCCGCCACATCGGCGACAAATTCGGCCTCGCTGGGCGTGTTGACCGTGGGGGCGAACAACAGCCGAAAATCGATCTCTATCTTGGCGCCAAAGCTGGCGGCGACCCCTTCGGCGATGCGCCGCATATTCGCCTCGACCATATCCATGGCCGCATCGGTGAAGCTTCGAACCGTGCCGGCTATACGGGCCTTTTGCGGTATCACATTGTAGGCGTCGCCGGCATGGATCTGGGTGATCGAAAGCACCGCCGATTGCAGGGGCGAGAGGTTGCGCGAGATGATGGTCTGTAGCGCAGTGACCATGTGCGCGGCCACCACCACCGGATCGACGCTGGTTTCCGGGCGGGCGCCATGGCCCCCGACCCCTTCGATATGAATATCGAAAAAGCCGCCACCCGCCATCATCGGACCGGGGCGCACCGCGAACTTGCCGACCTCCAGGTTGGGGCGGTTGTGCATGCCGTAAATGACATCGCAGGGAAATTGCTGGAACAAACCGTCCTTGATCATGGCGGAGGCGCCGCCGATGCCTTCCTCGGCCGGTTGGAAGATGAAATGCACCTGGCCATCGAATTTCATGGTTTCGGCCAGGTAACGGGCCGCGCCCAGTAACATGGTGGTGTGGCCATCGTGGCCGCAGGCATGCATCTTGCCATCGTGGGTGGAGCGGTGGGCGAAGTTGTTGGCCTCCAAAATCGGCAGGGCATCCATATCCGCCCGCAAGCCCACCGAACGAGTGGAATTGCCGACCCGCAATGTGCCCACCACACCGGTCTTGCCCAGGCCGCGGTGCACTTCACAGCCGTAAGCGGCCAGCTTTTCGGCCACGATGTCGGAAGTACGGTTTTCCTCGAATCCCAGTTCCGGATGGGCATGAATATCGCGCCGGATTTCGGTCAGTTCCGACTGCCATTCGGCAATCCGGTCGATTTTGCCTCGATGTTCGTTCATGGTTTTCGATCCACTTTTCGGTTCGTAATTGGTGATAGGTTCGCGGGCCGTGCCATTTTCCCCAACGCCAGCCCGCCGTGAAATGCCTGTTTTATCCATGACAGGCCCGTCCCGCCCTGTCCATCCCGTTTTGGCGGGTTTTCGCGAGCAGGGATACTACGTCGCCTGACGGGGTGCCCGGCCATGGCGCAGGCGGGTCAGGATGGGCAGGGGGGATGGCAGGCAGGCCAGCCACTTTGCGGCCCGGCGCTGCGCCTTGCCAATGCGCAGGGTGCCGGCGATGCGGCGCTCCATGAAGGCCCAGGTCTCGGCGCAATTCTCCGATCGGTCGTCCAACCAGCGCAACAGGGTGGTGGTGTAGACCGCCCCCAGCAGGGCCCGTTTGCTGTAAAAATTGAAATCCGTGCTGTCATCGCCGGCGGCCCGCCAGATGGCATCGACGGTGCGGTATAGTCCCCGCAAGGCACCGGGGCCGTGACCGGGCAGCAATTGCAAGGCAATGGCCCGGCGAATGGCTTCCCGGTGGGGTGCCAGGATTTCCAGGCGCAGGCGAACGATGCCGCCAATCCGCCCCCGCACCGGCCCCTCCGCCAGGCCCCGCGCGGCGGCTTGCGCCCCCATCTCGCGGTCGGCCTCGGCCATGAAAAAGGCCAGCAATTGTTTCGGCCCGCCGGGAAAGGCCTGCCGCGCCTGGTGGGGTTCGATACCGGCCTCGATGGCCGCCTCGACCGCCGCCCTCAGCATCGGCGCGGTCCAGCCATCGAAGGGGACGGCGGGCAGGGCCGCCTTCAGGACGGCCTGCCGGGCCCTGTCTCGTGGCCCGCTCATGTCTCCGCCGCCGCTTCGCCCGTTGCTTCGCCGGCTGGCGCGTTGGCGGCCTGTTCCCGTTCGCGCGCCTGGGCGCGGGCCTCGGCGATACGGTGGCGCATTTCACTCTCGAAGATCAGGCCGGTCAGGTCCGTCATGCGTTGGGGATACAGGATGCCGTCCAGATGGTCGCATTCGTGCTGCACGACGCGGGCGTGAAAACCCTCCACCTCCCGCTCGATGGCCGCGCCCTCCAGATCCACGCCGCGATAGCGCAGATGGGCATGACGGGGCACCAGGCCGCGCAGGCCCGGCAGGGACAGACAGCCCTCCCACTCCGTCACCATCTCCTCGCCCAATGGTTCCAGGATGGGATTGATCAGCACGGTTAAAGGCGCCTCGCCCCCCGTGATATCTTCAATCTCAGTCAGGGGCACGCGAAAGATTACCAGGCGCAAGGGTGCGTAAACCTGTGGCGCCGCCAGCCCGGTGCCCGGCGCATCCAGCATGGTCTGCAACATATCAGCCACCAGGGCGTGTATTTCCGGCGCCCCTGGGTCGGCCACTTCGTCGGCCCGGCGGCTGAGTACGGGATGGCCCATGCGGGCGATTTTCAAAATAGCCATGCCCCAATATGGCCCCAGATGGGGCGGGCGTAAAGCGTCGCCGGGACGGCTGCATGACCGCGGCGCGGCCCGCGGCATCGCGCGCCCGTGGCTTTGCACGCCTCCCCGCCGGGGCGGTTTGGGGAGGGATAAACGGCGCCGCCCCGGCCGCCGCCGCCAAGGCCCGGCTGAAGACATTGGGATATGCGGTCAATTAGGGCGTTTCCGGGCAATTCTTTGGGGAAAGCGGTTGTCGTCCGATGAAACCGCGGTTTAGACTAGCTGGCAGTGGAGGCATCAACCCATGCAAATACAGCAACCGCACGACGCCCTGCCGACGCCGAACCACGACGAACGGGCCCGCCAGGCCTTTGCCCAAAGTTTGAAACTGCACCTGGCCGCCAAGGTTGTTCAGGGTAACCGCGAGGTCTATGAACGCCGCGTCCGCCCGGACTTCGAACGCCGGGAAGGCCGCCCGCCCCGAGACCGGCGCGAGGTGGCGGATGGCATGCGCCGGGAACCCTACTACCAGCTCTGGGGCGCGCTTCAACGGACGAGCCAGGAGATTTGCTGGAATTCGGTGCTCGAATGCATCGAGCGCCAGCTTCCCGAGCTTGCCGAGCGCGCCCGGCCACGGGCGAACGCTATCGGTTCCCTGACCCTCGATGCGGATATTACGCAGCCGCCCTATCTAACCGCCATCGATATCCACTGCATGCCCGGCGGCTACGCCGCCGAGCGCATTGCCGATGATGTCAGCGCGGGCGCTCTTTACGACCGTGGCGGCTATATCTATGCCATGGGTGGCTGGGGCGCGGATAACGGCGCAATGGGCCGGACCATGATCGAGGTCTTTCAACAATTGTTCCCGGACCGGTCTCCGGCCCGCATTCTCGACCTTGGCTGCACTGTCGGACACTCTACCCTGCCGTGGGCTGAAGCCTATCCGCAAGCGCAAGTGCATGCCATCGACGTCGCGGCGCCGGTGCTTCGCTATGGCCATGCGCGCGCCGAGGCCATGGGCGTTGGGGTGCATTTTCGACAGGCCAATGCAGAGTCCCTGCCCTATGAGGATGGGAGCTTCGACCTGGTGGTGTCGCACATCCTGCTGCATGAAACCTCGAACAAGGCCATCCGCAACATACTGGCGGAATGCCACCGCGTTCTGAAGCCCAATGGCGTCACCCTGCATGTGGATCTATCGCTCTATGACGGCATGGATCCGTTCGAGGCGTTCATGCTGGATTGGGACACGCGGCATAACAACGAACCCTTTTGGACCGCGTTCCGGGAGATGGACCCGGCGACCCTGATGACCGGCGCCGGATTTGCCGGCGATGGCGTGGTCTCCGCCCATGTCTCGCGCTCCGGCAAGGCGGCCCATGTGTTTTCCGACGCACGGGACTCCGGCGGCCGCAAGAACTGGCAATGTATCGGGGCGGTGAAGTCGGATTTGGGGGCATGAGCGCGAAGGCCAAGGGGAAGCGGCCCCCGTTCACCGATGATCCGCAAATTGACCGGCTGGTGGCGATCGTGACGGCGCTGGCCGGCGAGGTTTCGGTGCTCCGCGACCGGCAGGATACGCTGGAGAGGCTGCTGGACCGCTCCGGCGCGCTCGATTTGGCCGCTATTGAAACTTACGAACCGGACGGCGGGGTGATGGAAGACCGCGAGCGCTGGCGCGCGGCCTTTCTCGACCGTGTGCTGTGGGTCGTCCGCGCCAGCCTTGACGAGGACGCGGCGGGCGAGACGCCGGAAAGCTATGCCGACGCCGTGGCCGCGTCGTCGCGGGATTAGGGCCGTTCCGGGCTATTGTTCATGGCCGATTTCGCTGGAGGCACGATGTTTCAAACCTTCGAGTACTGCCGCTATCACACCGGCCCGCGCCTATTGCAGGGCAACCCGTCGGCGGCGAAGGACGCATTCGCGCAACGGGCATCGGAGAACGGCGGCAAATTGTACGGCTGTTGGCGCAGTTTGGTCGGGTTGGGCCTGGCGCGCGACGAAGGTATCGCGCTGACAGCGTGGCCCGACGAAGCTGCCGCCCGCGCCGCACCGCCGCCCCGCGGCCCGGCAACGGGGTCGGAACATCATATCCTGCAAGCAACCCTGCGGCCGAGCAATGACGATCCGCCAACTCACGAAGGCGTCTATGTCTTTCGCTGGTTCGATGTGCCCGCGGCCGACTGGCAGACGTTTTGCGACCTGTCGGGCGCCGCCTGGCCGAATATGGAAGACGTGTTCGACGTGAATATCTGCGGCTTCTGGCGCAGCCGCGATATCAATGCGCCGGACAGCAAGACGCTGCTGCTGACGCGTTACGCCGATTTGTCGGTTTGGGAAGCCTCGCGCTGGTGGAACAAGCCGGTGGCCGCGGCGGCGGAATCCATGGCGCGCTTTCAAGATCGAAACCAATTTATCGCGGCCACGGTCGCCTACCCGGCTCTGCCGATTTTTTAGGCGTCCTTTTAGACCATTTATTAATTCGGGCCGGCGGCGATGCTCCCCAGGCAGTCCATGAAACGGTCCAGTTCCGCTTCCGTGTTGTAATAATGCAGGCCCATGCGGTTCATCAAACTGATGCCGCGGCGATGCATGTCCTGCATGGTTGAATGCGCGCTGGAGGTGGAGATGTTGATGCCCGCCGCCGCCATTTTTTCCTTCACCTCGTCGGGCGGCACCCCGCCAACCGAAAAGCTGATGATGCCGGATTTTTCCGCGCCCAGATCCCGCACGCTGACCCCGCGCAGCGCCGCCATGCGGGCGCGCAAATCGCTGGCCAGGCCTTGCACCCGCCTCGCGATAGGCTCCAGGCCAATATCCAGGGCATAATCCACGGCGACGCCAAGGCCGATCTTGCCCGCCACATAGTTTTCCCAGTTCTCGAAACGCCGCGCATTGGGCAGCATCTCGTAATGCTCCGGCGATTGCCAGACCGCCGCGTGCAAATCCAGGAATGGCGGGTCCAGCCGCTCCAACATATTGGCCCGGACATACAGAAATCCGGTGCCCCGGGGGCCGCGCAGGTATTTGCGTCCCGTGGCGGACAGCATGTCGCAACCGATGGCTTCCACATCCAGGGGCATCTGGCCGGCGGACTGGCAGGCATCCAGCAGATAAGGCACCCCTGCCGCGCGGGCGACCCGGCCGATGTCGGCGGCGGGGTTGATCAGGCCGCCGTTGGTGGGCGCGTGGGTGATGGAGATCAGCTTGACCCGGTCATCAATCATTTCCGCCAGGGCGGCAACGTCGGTCTGCCCGCTGTTATCGTTGGGCACCACGCGGACCTCGATCCCGTCCCGCGCCGCCCGCTGCAAATAGGCGATATAGTTGGAGGCGTATTCCGAAACCGCCGTCAGCACCACATCGCCCTGACCCAGGGGCAGGCCGTAGAAGGCCATGTCCCAGGCGACGGTGGCGTTTTCCACCACGGCGATTTCATCGCGCCGGCAATTCAATAGCCGGGACAGGGCGCCATAGGTATTGGCCAAGGCATCCGCCGCCGCCTCTTCCGCCTCGTAACCGCCGATTTCCGCCTCCTTACGCAGATGATCGATCACCGCGTCCAGCACCGGTTGCGGCATCAGAGCGGCGCCGCAATTGTTCAGATGCACGACCCGTTCCGCGCCCGGCGTCTCGGCCCGGATTTTGTCCATGTCCATGACGGTCTCCCATTCCCTGCCCGTTGCCGACATCATTCTAGAGCAGTTTCGGGCTATTCTGGATAATTTGATGGCGGCAAGGCTGGGTCGTGGCGCGCACCATCGCCTGGATAAACCGCTGCCGGCGTTTGGCCCGGGACTGCCAAAACTTGAACCGGACGGCTCTCGCGTTCATCCGCCTGGCCGGTATCGGGTTGATGTTAGGGACACTTAGATTTTCTAAATCAATTGGAAGAAATTCTGGTTTGTACTTGGCAGTACGGCACCTCATCTAATCTTCATAAATTCCGGTAAACGGTGATTACCGTCACCAAGGCGAAATATGGAGGACGAACGGATGTCATTAGATATTCTTTATCAAATGGCATATCAGCGCAGCCTGCGGCTGGGTTTCGATCCTCCGGCATATCCGCTGACCGCATTTGCACCGAAGGCCAAAGGAATTAAGACATGACCCTAGCTATTTCTTCCAGCGAACACACCGTATCCCCTCTCGGTTTGGGGCGGGACGACATCGAAGCCGCACTCACCTTCGGCGTACCCCAGGACAGCAAGCCATACTTCGAAAGCGCCGCCCTGACGGGCAACCAGCCCAGGCTCCACTACGCGACCGACGACAGGGCGGTGACGGTGCATGATATGCGGCCCTTGGCCGCCGACTTATCCCTGGATCGGCAAGGCTTCGAATTACATCGGCACAAAACCGCGGTGGATGATCTGTATGACGATGATACGGTCGCCGAGATTTACGACCGGGAGATCGAGGATTTGCTGAAGGAAGCAACCGGCGCCGACCGTGTCGCGGTGTTTGATCGGACCCGCCGCCGCTCGGACAACCCCAAGGGTGCCGCAAACCCGGATGGTTTGCGCGGGCCCGCCGGCCGCGTGCATGTGGACTATACCGCCAAATCCGGACCACAACGGGCCCGGGATATATTGGGAGGTGCGGAAGTCGACCGCATCCTTGCGGCCGGCGGGCGCATTGCCCAGGTCAATGTCTGGCGGCCGATTGCGGGACCCGTGCGCCGGGCGGCCCTGGCCCTGGCGGATGCCGCCAGGGCCAGGCGGAACTTATCGCAACGGATCAGATCTTCCCCGACCGGATCGGTGAGATCTACCAACTTGCGCACGCGCCCGAACAACGGTGGTACTGGGCGCCCGAGATGGAGCGGGACGAGGTTTTGTTGATCAAGGGCTGGGACAGCCTTGATGACGGCCGCGCCCAATTTACACCCCACGGCGCCTTCGATCTACCGGGCCAGAACCCCAGCACGCCGGCGCGGGAGAGTATCGAAGTCCGCACCTATCTGATCTTTGAAGGAGAGCATCATGACTGAAATATCCCTGCCCCGCGGCAATGCAGAGTTCGGCGCCACCCGTCCGTGGCTGCGTCTGAAAGCGACATTGAAGGTCTGGCAGCAACGGAGCCGTGAGCGCCGATTTCTGGCCCAAATGAGCCCTTATCAACGGGCCGAGCTGTCCGTCCCGCCCAGCGCCATCGAGCGGGAGATCGCCAAGCCTTTCTGGCGGGCATGAATATCCGGACACTAGTCTGCAAGCATCTGAATCATATACTGAAGGAGGCCGAGGCCGGCTGGTCGAATGCCATGCAGTTGCGCAGCGTCCATGCGGGTGCCGAACTTGAGGGCTCGTCACCTATCATCGATTTATCCTGCCCGGCCCTGGTAATTCCAGTCGTGTATAAGTGTTTGCCCGAAAAACCAATGCCGCCCAAGGGCATCAACGGCGTCCTCGCTTTTTCGCTCCGGCATCGCTGAGTAATCCGGATTAATGTGAACAGAGTTAGCGCGCAATTTTGAATTGATCTGCAAGTTCAAAACGGTTTTCTAGAACCGCTCCCAGCCTACCCCTTCGTGGCCGCGGCCAAACAGTTCCGGGTGCAACAACTCGGCCAGTATTTCCAGCGAGTCGACAAGGCGCGGACCTGGCCGGTTGAAATAGTGATTGCCATCGGCGATGTACACCCGGCCCGTGGCGACGGCGCCGAGATCCGGCCATTCCTTTCGATCGGTGAGCGCCGGCATATTGCGCCGCGATTCGTTGATATCATAGCCGCAAGGCAGGATCAGAATAATGTCCGGGTCCGCCTGGCAAAGCGCCTCCCAGGTCAGCCAAGGCGACGGCTTGCCCGCATCTCCGAAGACATTCTCACCCGCCGCCTTAACAACCAGTTCCGGCATCCAGTTGCCCGCCGCCATCAGCGGATCGATCCATTCGATGCAGGCGACACTTGGGCGATGATCGGATTTATCCGCCTGCGCTTCGATGGCATCCATCCGTGCCTGCAGCTCGGCGACCAGGCGTTCACCACGTTCCGGCGCACCGAGTGAATTGGCGACGTTTTGAATGTCCGTCCAGACATCGGCCAACGCATTGGGTTCAAGGGAAACAATGCCTGGCGTGGTGCCGGTCCAGTCGCGTACGGCAAGTTCGATATCCTTGGGGCTCACGGCGCAGACCTCGCACTGGGTCTGGGTGACGATGAGATCCGGCTGAAGCTGCTTGAGCAGATCACCGTCTACCCGATAGACGGAAAGTCCCTGCTCGACGATCATTTTCACCTGATCGTCGATGTCCCGGCTGGATTTCCGCGTGTCGATTTTTGATTCCGTGCAAGCCGGCAACGTCTTGACCGAGGCTGGGTAGTCGCACTCATGGGACCTGGCGACGAGCGCATCTTCGAAGCCAAGCGCACAGACAATCTCTGTCGCACTGGCGAGCAGGCTCACGATTTGCGGCTCGGTCATGGAACGCCTCACCCTCCGTTTTGCGCACGGGCCATCGCGGTCGCACAGACCACTAAATGATCCTAACCCCAGGTTCTACAATAACGCTAGATTCTACAACATTGTAACACTAGAAACCCAATCGCCAAGGTACCTCCACCCCTCGCATGCTCGATCCGAATTGACATGACGGGGTGGCGTGCGATCGCCATTTCGTCGAGCTGCGCATGGCGCGCGCTACAGGCGCCGAGCCTCCGCATGTTCAGCGCCACTATACAGAATGTCGGCCTGACCACGCAGCATTTGCGGAGATGCGGAGATGGGTGCAATTGTACATCCAAGAGTACACAATCGGCACTAAAGGTATTTATGCAATGACGCAGCGGCGAGAGGAAATCGAGGCATTCGTGCGTCACCTTGTCGCCGAAGTCGAGGCGGCCGAGGCAGCAGGGATGGCTTCACCCCAAGCCATCGCCGATCATTTCAATGCCAAGGGCATCACCACCCGTAAGGGCAGGCGCTGGACAGGTGCGACCGTGGCGAAGTTTCTGAGCAGCCCTGGCGCGAAGCGCTACCGCTCGGATGGGAAGGCCGGACGCACGGCTAATCCACGGAATAATCCCGGCAAGCCGTCCCCTGTGCTCGACGAGGCGCAATTGCGTCTCATATCTGAAACGACCATCGGCCATTACGACCGGTTGGCCGAAGATTACCGGGGCGGCACTCTAAATCACGATGTCAGCCAAAACCATGAGGCGCTCTTGGACGCGATCGAGGGCGAACCCCCTTATGCGATCCTCGACTTGGGCTGCGGGCCCGGACGAGATTTACGCTATTTCCGTTCGTTGGGCCATGATGTCACGGGTCTGGACGGATCGATGGAATTCGTCACCATGGCGCGCCGCTATTCCGGATGCGAGGTTCTGCACCAGGATTTTCTTGCCATGAGTTTGCCGGCGAACCGCTTCGACGGCGTGTTCGCGAATGCTTCGCTGTTCCACGTACCGAGCCAGGAACTACCCCGCGTGTTGAGGGATCTTGCCGGCGCCCTGAAGTCCCGGGGCATCCTGTTCTGCTCAAACCCGCGCGGAAACAATGTGGAAGAATTCAGTGGCGGCCGCTATGGCTGCTTTCTGGATCTTGCCGCCTGGCGTGATTACATCGCCGCAGCCGGGTTCATTGAGGTCAGGCATTACTACCGCCCGAGCGGACTCCCGCGCCACCAGCAGCCCTGGCTTGCGACCGTCTGGCGCAAAGGCTGAGTTAGTTTTCTTTTTAACCAGGCTCATCAATTACCGGCGCCCATGCCTGCGGCGATTTCGTTGATCTTCGCCGCCATGATGAAATCATTCTCGTGCAAACCTTTGATCTTCTTTGTCTGCAGCATGATCGTGGCGAAACCCCAGCCGAAGTTGATGAACAAGGGGTGATGAAACTCGGCCTCCGCAAGTTCGCCAACCTGGCGCACGAAATCCAATGCTTCACGAAAGTTCTTGAACTTGAAGTGGACCTGGATTTTGGTGTGTTCCTCGATTGCCTGCCAACCGGCCGCTTCAGGCAGCAGCTTTTTTACCTCATCGGCAAGTAAAGGCGTGATGCCGCCTCGGCAAGGTATACAAGTCCTTTTGGCAAGGTTTGTATTCACCTTGAATGCCTCATTGTCATGGAAGCGCTGTAGAGCGGTTCCGGGCTATTCTGACCCATTTGACCGCTCACCAGGGCCCCGTGGGTAGGCGCGGTTCGCAGGTCGACGTGGTACATCGTCCAAGAACCGCAACACAGCCACGGGGCCTTGGTGAGCGGCCTTCGGTGGCGCCCCTAAGCCATTCGGATGCGTTGCGCCGCTTGCCCAATATACCATATCGCGCTGCGCGGCGCGCCTACCCGAATGGCTTATGGACGCCATCAAATGATTCACAATAGCCCGGAAACGCTCTAGCAGGTTGCTGAAAAACGTTTTAAGACGCCCCATACCACAAATTCTTGGTCATTCCCGCGAAGGCGGGAATCCAGAAAACGCCTGAAAACAGCGATAATTATTGCCGCATCTGGATGCCCGCCTACGCGGGCA
>JAKZRK010000133.1:0-24296 GCA_047518225.1 Alphaproteobacteria bacterium
GTGTACCCAACGCCCGGGAAAATCAGAATATACCCCGCCGCAACTACACAAACAGCGCAAAAAACCTCGACATCACGCTTGCAACCAACAAAAAAGCAAGCAAATCATACCGTTGCTGACTTTTTCAGCAGCCTGCTAGCAGCCAAACCCGACTCCCATGGCCCATGGAACCGGCGGCTCGCCCCATTAAAATATTGGCATCGGCATTCAGGACAAATGCAGGCGTGTTTGTGTCCTGACCCAGGCCAGGGTTACCGGAGCGCCGAGTGAATATTCGGCCGCCAGGTCACCTTGGGATATCTGCCGCGCGGTGATGGCATAGCCGTTCGGCAATCGCACTACATGTGATGTCGTAAGGCCCAGATAAACTGCCTCGCCATAGCTTCCCGGAATGGTTTGCATTAAGGGGCCGGCCTCTTCATTCGGTGCCAGGAGGTGCACCAGTTCCGAGCGGACTGACACCGAGACACCGTCACCCACCCTGGGCATCTGGCCACGCCTATCCACCGTCAACCTGGCAAAGTCCAGATCCACTTCAACCGATGTATCGGTCACGGCTGCCACGCGCCCGGTGAAAATATTGTTTTCACCGATAAAGTCCGCGGTAAAGCGGCGGCGGGGATTTTCGTACAGGGCCTGGGCGGTGCCCGATTCAACCAGTTCGCCATCGGCGATGATGGCCATGTTGTCCGCCACCGTCATCGCCTCTTCCTGGTTGTGGGTGACATGGACAAAGGTAATGCCGACCTGTTCCTGCAGGTGTTTGAGTTCAAGACACATATCCTTGCGCAGCTTGGCATCGAGTGCCGCCAGGGGTTCGTCGAGGAGCAGAATATCGGATTCCAGAACCAGTGAGCGGCCCAGCTGCACACGCTGTTGTTGCCCGCCGGAAAGGGCATGCGGCATGCGGTCAGCCAAATCACCAAGGCCGACCAGATCCAGCATGGCGCCAACCCGGTTATCGATCTCGGCCCGTGGCAACCTGCGCAGGCGCAAACCATAACCGACGTTTTGGGCCACGGTCATATGAGGGAACAGGGCAAAACCCTGGAACACCATTGAGGTAGGGCGGTAGTTCGGCGGCTGCTCCGACACATCCCGCCCATGCAGCAGAATCTGTCCGCTGCTGGGGCGTATGAAACCACCCAGCAGGCGCAGCAAAGTTGTCTTGCCGCCACCCGAGGGGCCAAGCAGGACAAAATATTCCCCCGCCGCAATGGACAGGCTCACACCCCGCAGGGCCTGAACCGCACCATAGCTTTTCGAAAGGTCCGTCACCTGGACGGCGATATCCTTGTCTTGGTTCATGGCGATATTCTAACCCGACATGACGGGTTCCGCTTTGGCGCGGGCCTCCCGCTCCAGACGTTCCGACTTTACCAGGGTATAAACGATGATGGTGCCGATCACCGCGATAGCGATGAAACTGATCAGGCTGCTCATGGCATAGGATTGCTCCGACATGCCCTCGTTCAGCATCTGCGAGATCAGGACCGAGGTGATGGTATCGTATCCGCCCTTTAGGAACGAGGTGCGGGTGTATTCGTTGAATGTGAGGATAACCGCGAAGGCACAGGCGGAGAACACGCCAGCCCGGATCTGGGGAAATTCCACCTGTATGAAGGCCTGCCAGGCGGTCGCGCCGCAGCTCCGTGCGGCCTCGGTCTGTTGTTCGGGATAGCGGCCCATGGTGATCAGAATGACCACGAAGATGTAAGGTAGGGTGTAGATGATCAAGCCAACGACGGCCGAGAAATAGCCCAGCTCAAACCAGCTGTCGAGCCAGCTGACGCCGAGCCATTCGCCAACCGTCGCGCAGGCGATATTCAGGTTCTTGAAGAACACCAAAAGGGCCGAGCCAAGAATGTCAGCCGGCACGAAAAGAGGCGATAGCAGCAAGGATACGGTCAGCAGTTTCGCTTCGGTCGCCTTGTAGAATTTGGCCGCGATCAGACCCATGGGCACGGCCACCACCAAGGTGACCGCCGCCAGGATCAAAGTGTTGCCGAGCGCGCCCAGCAACAGCAAATCCGAAAATATTTCGCCATACCATTCAAAGGTAAAGACATACTCGGCGGCGCCGAAGCCGTTTTTGTTGAACGAGATGTAAATGACGTAGAGCACTGGCAACATCAGGGTAAAGACCAGCAAAAGAGTGTACAGCCACTTCAGCCGGTAACTCCATATGCTGGTGTAATCGTCGCCCATGATGTCAGTTGATCGGCGCCAGAATGCGGGTCAAGTCGAACAGCCGATGACCTATATAGAGCAGGCCCAAAAGGGTGAACATCATGATCGCGCTTACCGCCATGGCGAGGGGGAAGTCCAGGGCGGCAATTGCCTGCGTGGCGATCAGTCCGGCATTTACCGCGCCGGGACCACCGAGGATGTTCGGCAACAGGGCCACGCCCAGGCCGTTGACGAAGATGAACACGGAGCCGGCGAATATGCCCGGCGCCGCCAGGGGCAGAATGATATCGATGAAGACCCGATGAGGCCGCGCGCCCAAATCATCACAAATCTCAAAGATATATTTCGGTACGGCTTCCATGGCCAGAAAGCCGGCGAAGACCATGAACGGCAGGAATGACCACACCTCGCCAATTATGACGCCCAGGGGCGTGTACAGAATGGCGGTGATCGGTTCCGTGATGAGGCCCAATTCCAAAAGAATATTGTTAACCAGACCGGTCCGCTGCAAGACCGGACGCAAGGCGAATATACGAATAATCTCGGACACCATGAACGGCAGGATAAACAGCAGGATTACCCGGTGCTGTGCGACCTGGGGAACGCGCCGGCGCACGAAGACCGCAACGGGAAAGCCGAAGACAAAGGCGACCACCACGGACACGGATGAATGCATCATGGATGACAGGAAATTTTCCAGCCGGGCCGAGAAGAAAAAGTTCTTATAGGCGAACAGGGTAAAGCCCGGCTCCATCCAGAACATGGTTCGCTCGAACACACTCCAGACCACGGTCAAAGCCAGGGGTAGAGCGAAAAACAGCACCATGAAAACGACGGGTAACGAGAATAACAGCCGCGACAAAAACCGCTGCAGGCGCAGCCGCGGCAACGGGATGGCGGAAACCAGGCTGTCCCGGCTTCGCCCTGTCCCGTTCACGCGGTGACGAACGCCCGCCATCTAGGCTTCTCGACGCGGCGTGTCGGACCTAGGCCGCCTGCACCCGCGCCCACCAATCCTGATAATCCCGAATATGCTTCGGGAATACGTTCTGCCAGGAATTGCCCTTGACCTTATATCTGTTCGCCTTGCCGGCCAGACGTGACGCGATGGTTGCCTTGGCGGCATCGTTGAAGTCTTTCGGATTGGCCGCGACATAGTCGTTGACGCCCTGCATCTGTGGCCCAAAGCCAAAGGTTGCCAGGGTGCGGGCGCCAAACCAGGGCGAGAGGTAGACGTTCATCAACTTATAGAAAGTATCCGCCTGGCCCCGCGCCATACCGCCCTTGGTCAGCATGAAGACATTGTTCCAGGTTTGATGGCCCTCTTTCATGGTGCCATAGCGGATGTCCATCTTGCTCTTTTTGGCGGCCACGATTTGCACCGGCTCCCAACAGGAGGAGACCAGGACCTCTTCCGAAGCCAACAAGCTGACACCATTTTGGAAGCCATCCCAGAAGGTGCGGAACTGGCCCTTTTTCTTCTGCGCGATGAGGAACTGGCAAACGCCCTTGACCTCGGACGGCGTCATGTTCGAGGGATTGTCAATATCCTGCTTGCCGCTTTCCTTCAGGTAGATCGCGGTGTTGGTGAGGGTCGGCCCAAAAATCGTTCTGCATGGCGGCCCGGCCTTTGAACTGAGAATCAAACATGGCTTCCCAACTGTCCAGATCGGCCCCAATCTTATCGCGATTGTAAGCCATGGAATCGGCGTTGGAGATATAGGGTACGGAGACAACTTTGCCCTTGTAGCGAATGGTATCCGCGGCCGCGCCGCCGGGATTGTAGATGGGCAGGATATTCTTCCAATTGGCAATCTTCGAGGTGTCCAAGGGCACTACGACACCTTGGGATGCCAGGGCATCTTCCATGCCGCCGCCATTGTCGGACATGGCGTCGTACAATTTCGAGCCATCGCCGACAACCATCTTCTGGATGGCCTCGTCCGCCCGTGCGCTCTTGGCGTTATAGGCGATTTCGATGCCCGCCTGACCGGCCATCGCACTCCAATCCTTGGCACCGACCTTGGCGATGCCAATTGTCCAAAGCTTCAACGGCCCGGCAGCTTGCGCGTGCCCAAGGCCCAACCCCCCCACGGCTGCGACCGAGGCCAAGGCTGTCGCACTCTTCAACAACATGCGCCGATTGAATTCGAGCTGTTTCATGATTTCACCCCCACAATTTTTGTCGGTAACGTTACACCCGTTACGCCTCGCTCCTTCGAGCGGCCCCGATGATACACCTTTATCCGATATTTCCCAGATAACCCGCAAAGTGCCGGAGCCTTGTTCTATCGAGAAATGACGCCCATGCGGCCGGATTTAAAATCGTCGAATGCCTGGATCAGTTCCTCCCGCGTATTCATCACGAACGGGCCATGGCGGGCGATGGGTTCCCCAAGGGGCACGCCGCCGAACAACAGAAAACGCGCCGTTTTCCCCGCCCGGGCATCCAACGCAAGGTCGATGGCGCCGCCGCCGCCGAAAATAACCAGCTGCCCCTCGTCAATCAGGCGGCCCCGCGGCCCCACCGCAAGCGTCCCCTGGAACAGATAAAGCGCCATCTGTTGGTCCGCGGGCGGCGTGGGCCGCGCCTGCCCGCCGGGCTGCATGGTCCAATCCTGCAAGGTGACCGGGGTATAGGTTTCGATCCTGGCGGCAACCCCATAGGCCTCGCCCGCGATCACCCGTGCCGTGACCAGGCCGTCCGCGCTGTGGCCCAGGGGGATCTGGCCGGCGGCGACGAACTGATAGCGTTGCGCGGCCATCTTATGTTCGGCCGGCAGATTGACCCAGATCTGAAACGAATGGGCCCGGCCCCCGGCCGCGCGCATGGCCGGGCTGGGCATTTCCGAATGCACGATGCCCGATCCCGCCGTCATCCATTGCACATCGCCTGGGCCGAGGATCTGGTGATCGCCGGTGGAATCCTCATGCAACTTTTCGCCCGACAGGATGTAAGAGATGGTCTCGAAACCACGGTGGGGATGATCCGGGGCGCCCAGGGCCTCGCCCGGCGGCCAATCCACCGGTCCCACCTCATCCAACATCAGGAACGGGTCCAGGTTGTCCAGCTCCGGCGTGGGGAAGGGGCGGCGCACGGGAAAGCCGGCCCCCTCCGTCACGCGTTGGGAGGTGATGACCTTCACGATCTCTCTGCTTGCCGCCGTCATGTGTTTTTCCTAATCGACCTTGGTCCAATCGGGCTTGTGATAGGCCCAGACATCGCCCCACAATTGCTGTCCGCCATCCACGGTCAGCACCTCCCCGTTGACGAATTTGCCCGACGGGGCGGCCACATAAATCACCGCCTCGGCAATATCCATCGGGTCGCCGGAATGCAGCATGGGGTTGGATACTTCGTACCTGGCGGCGGCATCGGGCGGATAGAGCGAGAACGCCTCGGTTTCGCAACAGCCCGGCGCGACACAATTGACGCGGATATCCAGCGGCGCCCATTCCACGGCCACGGTCTTGGACAGGTAGATCACCCCGGCGCGGGCGGCGCAGGTATGGGCAATATCGGGCATGCCGCGCCAGACATCGGCGACGATGTTGATGATCGAACCCGATTGTTCCCTATCGCGCCATTGCCGCGCCGCCGCCTGCATCATGAACCAGGTGCCGTTCAGGTTAGTGTCGATCACCGCTTTCCAGCCTTTGGGCGAAAAATCCATGGCCGGTTGGGGAAATTGGCCGCCCGCGTTGTTGATCAGCACATCCAGGTTGCCGTGCTTTTCGAATATTTCGGCGATCATGGCGTCGACCTGTTCGGGCTCGCGGATGGTCATCTGGTGGGTGTCGCAAGGGCCGCCCAGGGCTTCGATCTGGGCCTTGGCATGGGCCAGCTTTTCCCCGTTGCGGCCGCACAACACCACTGTCGCCCCCAGACGGGCGAAGGTATAGGCGATGGCCTTGCCCAGGCCGCTGCCGCCGCCCGAAACCAGGGCCAACTTGCCCGCGAACAGGTCCGGGCGATAGACCAATGGGTAGGCCAACAATTCCTCGTCGCTCCAGCCAAAGCCGGGCGTTTCCTGCACTTCACTCATCACAACCTCATGAGAAACCACATGTAGCGCACCTTCGCACTATAGCCGTTTCGCGACCTCTTCCAACATCACCTCGGTCGCGCCGCCGCCAATGGGCAGAAGACGGGCGTCCCGCGACATGCGCTCGATGGTGCTTTCGCGCATGTAGCCCATGCCGCCGTGAAACTGGACGCAGTCATAAAGCAACCGGTTGGCGACTTCCGCCGACATCGCCTTCAGCATGGAAACTTCGGCGACGCAATCCTGGCCCTCGCTATCCAGCCAGGCCACGTGATAGGCCAATTGCCGGGCCGCCTCTACCTGGGCCGCCAGCATGGCCAGGCGCTGGCGGATGCCTTGTTTGTCCCAAAGGGTGGCATCGAAGGCTTGCCGTTCCTTCAGGTAGGCAAGGGTAATTTCCAAGGCCTTGCCGGCCTCGCCGACGGCCATGCCCGAGAGCACCAGGCGTTCGTTCTGGAAGTTATCCATGATGGCGTAGAAGCCCTTGTTCTCTTCACCCAGCAGATTGGCGCCGGGCACCCGGCAATCGGTAAAGACCAACTCGGCCGTATCGGAGCAGCGCCAGCCATGCTTGTCCAATTGCCGGCTGACGGAAAATCCAGGCGCGCCTTTTTCCACCATGAAGATGGAGATGCCCCGGCTGCCCTTGACGCTAGGGTCGGTGCGGGCCGCGACAAAGAACAGATCGCCATGCACGCCGTTGGTGATGAACGTCTTGGTCCCGTTCAGGACATAGTCATCGCCATCGCGGGCGGCGCGGGTGGCCAGGCCCGCCACGTCCGAGCCCGCGCCCGGTTCGGTCACGGCGACCGCCGTGATGATCTCTCCCCGGCAGATGGCGGGCAAATATTTGGCCTGTTGCGCCGGGCTGCCATAGCGGACCAGATGGGGCGAGGCCATGTCGGTGTGCACCAACACGGTGGCGGAGAAGCCGCCAAAGGTGGAACGGCCCAATTCCTCGGCCAGGATCAACGAGGCCAAGGCGTCGAGGCCCGAGCCGCCATGCGCCTCTGGATGCCGCATGCTCAGGAAACCCAACGCCCCCATCTCCCGCAATACCTCTCGCGGCACCATGCCTTGCGCTTCCCATGCCTCGCCGTGCGGCACCACCTCTTCGGCCACGAAACGCCGTAGTTGATCACGGATGAGCCGCAAATCTTCGTTCAGGTGGATCGGGTCATGCATAGTCGTCTCTCGTGCTGTGCAAAGGTTGGCGCATGGCGCGGGCGCGGCCCCGCATTTCCAGTTCGCAAGGGTGACCGATGAGCGTGCCCTATGTATTATACGGGAATCATCTTTGATTTGGGTAGCTCGCGGCAATGTTAATAACCTTGAACGCAACGCAACGGATCTGGGCCGTTCCCGCGGTACTGGGACAGGCGGCTGCCTTGCGCGATCTGCACGCCGCGCTACAGGGGGAATTGCGCCCCGGTGATTGCCTGGTCTACCTGGGCAATTACATGGGCCATGGCCAGGCGGTCGCCGAGACCATGGACGAATTGTTGCGCTTTCGCGGCGAACTGAAGGGTGTCCAGGTGGTGCATCTGCGCGGCGCGCAGGAGGAAATGTGGGTCAAGCTATTGGAAATCCAATGGGCTATGCGGCCCATCGAAACCTTCCAATGGATGATGGCGCACGGGGTCGAGGCAACCCTGCGTGATTACGGCGGCGATCCATCCCATGCGCAGGCAAAATTCCACGCCGGCGTGGTCGTTACGACCCGCTGGACGACGGAACTGCGGGAAAATTTCCAGGACCATCCCGGCCATTACGAATTCTTGCACGGCCTGGCCTCGGCCGCGCCCACCTCGGACGGCAAATTGCTGTTCGTCAGCGCCGGCATCGACCCCAGCCTGCCGCTGGAAAAACAAAACGATGCCTTCTGGTGGAATGCCAACGGGTTCGAGGCCATGGCTGCGTCGTTCGAGGATTTCGCCTTTGTCATTCGCGGCTTCGATGCCGAGCATGGCGGAATCCGAGCCGGTCCGCATACTATCAACATTGATGCCGCAAGCAGTTTCGCCGGCCCCTTGCAGGCGACCTGTTTTGATCCCAACGGCAGCGTGTTGGCAAGCCTCTGATCCAGGACACGAGCCGCTACTTTCCGGAATGCCGACGTCTGACGAACCTTGGGCTATCCGGAACGGGGTCGAGGAAATTTTTCCTCCAGGTGCACAAATCGGGTAGCATCTCCTTGAACCTGGGGGCTGATGGCGAAATTGCAGCGCCGATCCGAGGCCGTGGAAGATAGCTAACCTGATCGCGGCGCATCCGATCGGGGGTATTACAAACGAAGACGGGGTAGGACCATGTTTCTCAGCACGGATCGACAATGGCCGTTGAACGCTTGGTACCATGCTGCGTGGACCCACGAAGTCGGGCAGACGCCGCTGGCCCGGACATTGTTGAACGAAGAGGTCGTGCTGTTCCGCGATGCCGATGGCAAGGCCTGCGCATTGGAAGACCGTTGCTGTCATCGTGCCACGCCCCTGCGTCTGGGCGATGTGGTAACCGAAGGCCTGCGCTGCGGCTATCACGGCCTGGTGTTTGATGGCGCCGGCCAATGCGTGGTGATCCCGGGCCAGGAGAAAATTCCGCCACAGGCGAAGGTGCGTTCCTATCCCATATTTGAAAAGCAGGAAATTGTCTGGATATGGATGGGCGACCCCGCGTTGGCTGATGAAGCCAAGCTGTATGTGGATTTTCCCTGGAACGATGATCACCAGAACTGGCCCCACCATCACGATATGTTCGAGATTGAATGCAATTTCATGTTGCTGATCGATAATCTGATGGACCTGACCCATATTCCCTATATTCACCGCAACACGATCGGTGGCGGCGATCAGGCCGGCCAGGTAAACGCGACGATGGACGTGAAACCGACGGACACGGGTGTACATTACATCCGCTGGATGGAGCGCATTACGCCGCCGCCCACATACGTCAAGGGTGCCGGGTTCGCGGACGGCGTCCTGGTCGACCGCTGGCAGGAGTTTGAGTATGTGGTGCCGTCCACCGTGGTGCAATGGACCGGCGCCCTGGAAGATGGTCGGGGTGCCAGGCAAAATCGGGAGCAGTCGGGCGGTTTCAATTTGCGGCTTTACCACGGCGCCACGCCGAAGACGGAATCCAGCTGTTATTATTTCTGGACGCCCTTGAACGGCTACAAGCCAAAGGACGAGGCGGCGACCAAAACATTGCACCAGGAAATTTCCATTACCTTCAAGGAAGATCTGGAGTTTCTGGAATCGCAACAGGCCAGTATGGCCGCAACCCCGGACGGCGCCTATGTCAATATCAAGCACGACGTTGCCCGTCTGCCGGCGCGCCGCGCCATCGAACGCATGATCCGCGCGGAAACGGGGACGAGGGAGGCGGCTGAATAATACCGGCGCGTGTGGGCGGTCGAATGGGGTTTCCGCCAGTGTCGAGTGGTTCTACATCAGCACGCCGCCATCGACGGTGTGCAGTTGTCCGGTGATAAAGGCGCTTTCGTCCGAGGCCAGGAACAGCACCAGATTGGCCATCTCCTGGTGCGTGCCCAGCCTCGCCCCATAGGGACAGAGATCGTGAGTTTGACAGGCCGGCGCCGGTCCGGGAAAATGTGTTGCACGCAATTTTTCCATTATTCCAATTTTACCAGGCGCCGCGCAGCGTGGATTGGGGCAATAGGGTCATTATCATGGGCAAATTGGACGGCAAGACAGCCATTGTGACCGGCGCCAGCCGGGGCATCGGCCAGGCCATCGCGGAACTGTTTGCCGCCGAGGGCGCGCAGGTCGCCTGTGCCGCCCGCACCCTGAACGAAGGCGATCATGACCTTGAAGGTTCGCTGGGCCGCACGGTGGCGGCGATCGAGGCAGCCGGCGGCCGCGCCAAGGCCTTCCCTGCCGATGTATCCTCCGAAAGCGATTGTCTGGCCCTGGTCGAGGGCGCCCGCGCGGCCTTCGGGCCCGTGGATATTCTCGTCAACAACGCCGCGTTGAGCTATTTTACGCCGATCGCCGAGTTCGCCACCAACCGCTGGATGCGCGCCTTCGCGGTCAATGTTCACGGTCCCTTCATGTTGGCTAAGGCGGTGCTGGAGGACATGACCGAAGGCGGCCGTGGCGGCGCGATCGTCAATATCAGTTCGGGCGCGGCGATCGGTCCCGGCCGGGGGCCCTATGACAGCCCGGCGGTGCGCGGCAACACCATGTATGGTGCCACCAAGGCGGCGCTGGAACGATTTACCCAAGGGCTGGCCGAGGAAGTGGCGGCGCGGGGAAATATTTCCGTTACCGGCGTTTCGCCTTCGAAAGTGGTGCCGACGCCGGGTACCGTCTATCATCACCTGGTCGATGGCATGGACGATCCGCCCGGCGAAGCTCCGGATTTCATGGCCCGGGCCACCCTGTTGCTGGCCAGCGAGGCGCCGGAAAAGGTCAATGGCCGGGTGACATACAGCCAACTGATCCTCGGCGAGTTCGGTTGGATCGAAACCCCAGCCGGCCGTGGCATCGACAGCACCGGTTCGGGTTATTCGCAAATCTAGAGCGGTTCCGGGCTATTGTGACCCATTTGACCGCTCACCAAGGCCCCGTGGGTAGGCGCGGTTCGCAGGTCGATGTGGTACATCGTCCAAGAACCGCAACGCCGCCACGGGGCCTTGGTAAGCGGCCTTCGGTGGCGCCCCTAAGCCATTCGGATGCCCAAGGCTCTGGGCGCCGCTTGCCCGATATACCATATCGCGCTACGCGACGCGCCTACCCGAATGGCTTATGGTCGCCATCAAATGGGTCAGAATAGCCCGGAACCGCTCTAACCTGGTCAGTCAACTTAGACCGGCCAGCACCTCGGCCGGATGCGCTTCGGCGTCGGAAACCTCATAGATTTCGACGACCTTGCCGTCAGCGCCGACCAATATTGGAATCCGTTTGGGCCTCTCCTGATCAGGGCTCTCGGCGGCGCCGTAGGCGATGGCGACGGAACGGTCGGCGTCGGACAAAAGATCACCGCCATAGCCAACCTCTCCAGCCCACGCCATCAGGTCTTCGATGGTGCTGAAGGTAATTCCCAGCAGGGCCGTATTTTTCTCGGTTAATTCTTGGGTTCGAGCACGGAACCCATTGGCTTCAATGGTTCAGTTCTTGCCAAAGGCGCGGGGGAAGAACCAGATAAGTACCTTCCGGCCTGCGAAGTCGGCCAGACCGACCTCCCTGCCATTCTGATTACGCAAGCGAAAGGCAGGCGCCTGGCCGCCGATTTCAAGTTGAGACATTGTTTCCCCCTGTTGTATTGCGAATGGTCCTGGCCGAACCACGTTTACATCAGCACGCCGCCATCGACGGTGTGCAGTTGTCCGGTGATAAAGGCGCTTTCGTCCGAGGCCAGGAACAGCACTAGATTGGCCACTTCCTGGGCCGTGCCCAGGCGGCCCATGGGCTGACGGGCGATGAAGTCGCGGCGCTGTTGTTGGGGGTCCTCCGCCGCATTGATGCGGTCGCCCAGGGAGGGTGTATCGATGGTGCCCGGCGCGATGGCGTTGCAGCGTATGCCTTGTCCCACATAGTCGGCGGCGATGGATTTGGTCAGGCCGGTGACCGCCGCCTTCGTG
Source organism: Alphaproteobacteria bacterium (assembly GCA_047518225.1). Lineage (GTDB taxonomy): Bacteria > Pseudomonadota > Alphaproteobacteria. Next base: position 11,836 of record JAKZRK010000133.1, read on the forward strand.
GCGCCGTAGATACAGCGGCTGACGATGCCCTTGGCGGCCGAGGCGATGGAGGATGTGTTGATAATGCTGCCGCCGCCCTGCTCCAGCATGGCGGGCAGAAAGGCCCGGGTCACCCGGTACATGGACTTCACGTTCAGATCGAAAGCAAAATCCCATTCATCCTCGGTGGCGTCCAACAAGGTGCCGTCGTGCACGAAGCCGGCGCAGTTGAACAGAATATCCACCGCGCCATGGCGTTGGGCGGCAGCCGTGATCGCCGCGCCGTCGCGGGCGTCCAGTTGTTCGGTGATGACATCGCCCCGACCGTTCAACTGGCCGAGAATATCAATGTTGATATCCGTGGCGATAACTTGGGCCCCTTCGCGCAAAAAGGTCTCCGCCGTTGCCCGGCCAATGCCCTGGGCGGCGGCGGTGATGAAGGCGCGTTTTCCGGCCAAACGTCCACTCATGGCGAACTCCCTACTCCAATGCTAATTCAATTCGTCTTCCATATAGACGGATATCACGTCCCCGATGTTGCTATCGCTGGGGAAGCCCAGCGCGCCGGCCTTGGCTGACGAGGTGGTCTTGGGCCAGCCGTCGACGATGGCCTGAATTTGCGGATCGACCTCGAACGTGATCCGGCCCCGGGGGCGGTTGGTTTCAACCACCTGCACGGCGGCCGCCGCATCGCCCATGGAGACGGAGAAACCGGACAGCAATATGGCCCGCGAGGCGCCCAATCTGGCGCTATCCAATTCGTGCATATGGATGAAGCATTCGACCACCGTGCGCGGCGACATGATCGCCATGCGGGATTCAGGTGTTACCGGACAGACCATATCGACGCCGTCCAAGGGCTCGCGGATGATGCCGGAGGCAAACCCCGAGGCCGCCTTGTTCGGCTTGCCCGGCCGCACCACGATGGTGGGCAGGCGCATGGCCCGGCCATCGATATAGCCCTTGCGGCTGAAATCGGTAATGAGGAATTCGCCGATTACCTTTTGTGCGCCATAGGAGGTTTCCGGCGTGATCGGGGTTTCATCCACCACCGTGTCCGGCACCTCGCCGCCATAGACCGCCAGGGACGAGGCGAAGACCACGCGCGGCGCCCCGTCCGCGGCCTTGGCTGCCTCCAAGACATTGCGGGTGCCGTCCAGGTTGACCCGATAGCCCAGTTCGAACTCGGCCTCGGCACCGGCGCTAACCACGGCGGCCAGGTGAAAGACGCTGTGGGTGCCGGCATCGATGACCTCGGCCACCAGGGGGGCATCGGTGATGTCGCCGACCACGGCGCGGACGCGCTGATCCGCCAGTTCCCCCTCGGGTGGCGCCAAGGCATCGAATAGCACCAGTTCCCTCACCGCCTCCCGTTGCCCCGAGGGACCGGTCAATTCGCCTTGCGCCAGAATTCGTTGCGCCAGCTTGTGGCCAATAAAGCCGGCCCCGCCCGTAATCACCACTTTCATCGCGTCGTCTCCTTGGCATTCGCCATACAGGTTCGAAATTCGTCGTCTCTTATTACCGCCCCAGCAAGGGTTCCAGGCGATCCATGGCTTCGTCCAGACGGTCCAGGGTTTGGGCGAAACAGAGGCGGATAAAACCTTCCCCCTCGGGGCCGAAGGCCGCGCCGGGGGCCAGCCCGACCTGGCTTCGGCGGAGAATTTCTTTACATCTGGCCAGGGAATCGTCCATGCCGTCCACGGCGAAAAAGGCATAGAACGCCCCTTCGGGACGATGCACCCGAACCTTGGGCATGGCTTGCAGCCGGTCGATCACCAGATCGCGGGCCATTTTGTACTGGGCCACGGTAGCGGTCACAAATGCCTCGCCCTCGCGTACGGCGGTGATGCCGGCTACCTGCGAGAAATGCGCCGGGCAGGAATAGTGGAATTCGATCATTTTTTCCAACGTCGGCATCAGGGCCGGGGGCGCCGTCAACCAGCCCAGGCGCCAGCCCGTCATGCACCATGATTTGGAGAAGCTGTTGACCACCACCAGGCGGTCGTCGGGCTCGGCGATTTCCAAAAAAGATGGCGCGACGGGGCGATCATAGACGACCCGGGCATAGACCTCGTCACTCAGCACCCAGATGCCCCTGGCGCGGCAGAAATCCAGCACCTCTTTCATTTCATCCCGGCTCATGACCCAGCCCGTGGGATTGGAGGGGGAATTGATCAGGATGGCGCGGGTGCGGCCGTCGACCATGTGGAACATCTGGTCCAGATCCAGGCCCCAGCCCTGATTGCCGAACTGCAACCAGGCAAAGCGGGGCGCGCCGCCCATTATGCGGATGGTTTCGATCAGATTTGGCCAAACCGGCGCCGTGACAACCACGTTATCGCCGGGATCCGTCAAAACCTGCTGCATCAGGTTTGTCGCGCTCATGCCAGAGGCGGTGACGGCAACGCGCCCGCTATCGATAGGCCGTTGATACAGGCGGCTCATATATTCCGCCAGGGCCACGCGCAGTTCGGGGATGCCGAAATTCTCGGTATAGAAAGTATCGCCCCGGGCCAGGGAGGCGGCGGCGGCCAAGCAAATAAATTCCGGCGTGGGTTGGTCGGGTTCGCCATACCAAAGCGCTATAATGTCATCCAGGCCCATGCCCGCGTTGGCCACGTCCCGAATCAGGGAAACGCCCAACCGCTCTACCGCTGCACGGGCGCCGGCGGGACCGCTGGCCAGCATATCCACGCCGTCGATGTTTTGTCTTTCGCTCATATCGTTCCCCAAATTCAGGCGCTTTGGTATAGCATGGCCGAATGGCGAGCGGGTCCTCAAAATTGGCGGTATATGCGGCGTTGGCGGGCAACCTGGCCATCGCCGCGATGAAGTTCGCGGCGGCCATGTTCACCGGTTCGTCCGCCATGCTGTCCGAGGCTATTCACAGCCTGGTGGATACGGGCAATCAGGCTTTGTTGTTATATGGCATGCACAGAGCCGCGCGGCCGGCCGACGAACAGCACCCCTTTGGTTACGGCAAGGAGCTCTATTTTTGGAGCTTCGTGGTCGCCATTCTAATTTTTGGCCTGGGCGCGGGATTCTCCATTTATGAGGGCGTGCACGGTGTGTTGCGGCCTACCGCGATCGAAAATGTCATGGTCAGTTATGTGGTTTTGGGCCTGTCCCTGCTGTTCGAGATGGGGGCGGGGGCAATGGCCCTGCGTCAGTTCCTGGCGAAAAAGGGCGATCTGGGTTTCTTCGCCGCCGTGCGGCGGGGCAAGGACCCGGCCCTGTTCACGGTGCTGTTCGAAGACGGCGCGGCGATCCTGGGCCTGATGATTGCCATGGCGGGCATTTTTCTGGGCCAGCAATTAGGGCTTCCCTGGCTGGATGGCGCGGCGGCCGTTGCCATTGGTTTGGTGCTGGCCGGGGTCGCCATGTTTCTGGCCTATGAATGCAAGGCGTTGTTGATTGGCGAGGCGGCGGAGCCGCATATCGTGGAAAGCTGCCGGGCGCTTTTGAATGGCGACCGCCGGGTGGTGCGGGTCGCCGATATCCGGACCATGCATTTTGGCCCGCGGGAAATCCTGCTGGCCGTGGAAGTGGATTTCGCCGATGGTCTGAGCTCGTCCCAGGTGGAAGCCTCGACCAGCGAACTGAAAATCAAATTGCGTGAAAATTTTCCGGAAATCCGCCGCATATATTTGGAATCCAGCAGCCTGGCGCCCCTATAAGAGGTGCCGTGGCGGGGCCGATTTTAGGCCAATTTGACAATATACCGTTAACCATATTGAAACCGGCGGTTGGTAGACTGCGCCCAACTGATTTCGAGGTCGCATGTCGGTGATGACGCATCTGTTGATCCTTGCATCCTACGCGGTGGTATCGATCGCGGCGGGCTTTGTTCTGTCGCGGTCGTTGACCCAGCTCGCGCCGGCGACCGGCTATCTGATTGCCGGCGCCGGTTTTCTGGCCGCTGCCCTGATCCATGAAATCTTTTCCCGCCGGATCGAACGGCGCGACATGATGCGGCTGGTGGATGGGGCCTTCGACGAGATCGATGATATGCGCGAGGCAAATCTCGATATGATGGAGAACCTGGCCCGCGTCCGCGAGGAAATGGTGGTCTTGGCCACCGCCGTGGAATCGGCGGTCGAGGGGACCAATGAGGCGCTGGCACGGGAAATGACGGTGCTGCGGTCCCAATTGGGTCATATGCAAAAAGTGGGCCGGCCCAAAGTGGCGCGCACTGGCCGGGAAAAGCCAGGCGATAAGACCGCGAACGAACGGTTGGCGGCGGCGGCGGTACCCGTTGCGGCGGATATCGACAGAGAGGAAATTCTTGGCCATATCCGCGAGGCGCTGGAAACCAATCGTATTGATCTTTATTTGCAGCCCATCGTCAGCCTGCCGCAACGGCGCACCCGGCATTTTGAGGCGTTCTCGCGCATCCGGACCAGCGACGGCCGCATTGTCGCGGCGCAGCAATATCTGGACGTGGCCAAGCAGGAAGGCTTGATCGGGACCATAGACAATCTGCTGCTGATGCGCTGTGTCCAGCTTCTGCGGCGAAATGAAAAGCGGCCAAGCGAGACCGCCTTCTTCGTCAATATCTCGCAACATACCCTGAACGATGAGAGTTTTCTGGCGCAATTCATTGACTTCATGGCCAGCAATCCCAATCTTGCGGCGCGATTGGTATTTGAAATCGCGCAGCAGGATGTCGCCGCGTTGTCCAAAGTGGCGGTGGCCCAATTGGACCGCCTCGGCGAACTGGGTTTCCGCTTCTCCATGGATCAAATCGATACCCTGGAAATCGATTTCCAGGGCCTGGCGCAGGCCCATTTCCGCTTTATAAAAGTTCCCATCAATCTGTTGCTGACCCTGCCGGAAGATGGCGCGGATTGGGTGCATCCGCGCAATTTGAAGGCCAAGGCGGCGGTCACGGAAATCAGTCTGGTGGTGGAACGGATTGAACAGGAATCGGACGTTATCGAAATGCTGGAATACGGCTTTGACTATGGCCAGGGCTTTCTGTTCGGCGCGCCACGGCCCAGCCGCGAAGAGGCCCGCGCGGCTTAGGCGATCCCCATAAGGCTCGGACCTTGGGACGCTGCGGGAGAGGCCGTCGTATGGCCCTTTAAAATCCTCGGCGCTTTTGCAATTGGCTATTGTGTTCTAGGCCTGCCCGTCTTTGTCTCGAAATGGAGAACGGTGCCCGCCATGGATATGACCTTCAGCACTGAAGACGCGGCCTTTCGGACCGAGATGCGGAGCTTCCTGGCCGAGGCGATCCCCGCGGGGCTGAAATACAAGCTCGAGAATGGCATCGAGATGCAGCGCGAGGATGTGGTCGGCTGGCATAAGATCCTCTTCGAGCGAGGCTGGGTGGCGCCGAACTGGCCCCAGGCCCATGGCGGTCCTGGCTGGAGCCTGACGCAAAAATACATCTTCGACGAAGAACTGGGCCTGGCCGGCGCCCCGCGCCTGGTGGTCTTTGGCATCAACATGTGCGGCCCGGTTTTGATCGGCTTCGGCACCGGGGCGCAAAAGGAATACTTCCTGCCGCCCATGCTTTCCGGCGAACATGTTTGGTGCCAGGGTTACTCTGAACCGGAAGCCGGCTCCGACCTTGCCTCGCTTCGCACCATGGCGGTCCGCGATGGCGATGAATGGGTGATCAATGGGGTCAAGACCTGGACCACCAAGGCGCATTGGGCGGATTGGTGCTTTTTACTGGCGCGCACCAAGACCGGGGGCAAGAAACAGGAAGGCATCAGTTTCATTCTGGTGGATTTGCAGACGCCGGGTATCGATATTCACCCGATCTATCTGATGGACGGTCTGCACGAAACCAATATGGTCTATTTCACCGATGTCCGGGTGCCGGTGGAAAATACGGTTGGCGAGATCCATAAGGGCTGGACCATCGGCAAGTATTTGCTGGCCCACGAACGCATGTCGGGCGGCTCCCTGGGTCAGCACAAGACCCTGTTGCGGCAATTGAAGCAGATCGCGGGGACGGACGAACGCAACGGCGGGCGGCCCCTGGCCAAGGATCCGGATTTCGCGCGCCGGATCGCCGAGATCGAGCTGCAGCTGCGCAGCCTGGAAGCTTTCAACATGCGCGCCATCGACAAGTTCTCCCGCGACGGCGAACTGGGCGGCAAGGCGTTGGGCGTGGAAGCCAACATCTTCAAAATGCGCAATTCGGAAATTCTACAACGGCTGACCGAATTGAAGGTGGAGGCGATCGGCAACTATGCCATGCCCTATCAATTTTCCGCCCTGAAACAGGGCTGGAACGAATCCCCTGTCGGGGCCGAATACGCCAATGGCTGTACGCCCGCCTATTTGCATTTCCGCAAGGTTTCGATTTACTCCGGCTCCAACGAGATACAGCACAACATCATCGCCAAGGCGCGGCTCGGACTGTAACACGCACGGACCACCAAGGAATTACACAATGAAAGCGATGATCATCCGCGAGAGCGGCGAACCGGAGGTCTTTCAGGCGGCGGATATGGCGGCGCCGGAAATCGCCCCCGGTCAGGTTCTGGTCCGGGTCGCGGCGACCTCGGTCAATCCGGTGGATTGGAAAATACGCAGGCTGAAACCACCCCTGGCGCGCGACTTTCCGGCCGTGTTGCATGGCGAAGTGGCTGGCGTGGTCGAGGCGGTTGGCGCGGATGTCGCTGATTTCGCCGCCGGGGACGAAGTCTATGGCTGTGCCGGCGGGGTCAAGGGCACGGGCGGGGCCCTGGCGGAATTGATGGCCTGCGGCGCGGAATATCTGGCGCCGAAGCCGGCCAATCTGACCATGGCGGAGGCGGCCGCGCTGCCCCTTGTCTGTCTGACCGCCTGGGAGGGCCTGGTCGATGGCGCCAATGTGGGCTGGGGGCAGACGGTATTGGTGCATGCGGGCGCGGGGGGCGTCGGCCATGTGGCCATACAGATCGCCGTCGCGCGCGGGGCAACGGTTTTCGCCACGGTCTCCGGCCCGGAGAAAGCCGCCGTGGTCAGCGAATTCGGCGCCATTCCCATCAATTACCGGGAGCAAAGCGTGGAAGACTATGTGGCCGGGCATACGGGCGGGATGGGCTTCGACATCGTCTATGACACCGTGGGGGGCGACAATATTCCGAAATGCTGGGCTGCTGCGAAATTAAGGGGCACGGTGATCAGCTGCCAGACCAATTCGACCTAGGATCTGACGCCGCTGCATCTGAAGGGCCTGCGGCATATCGGTGTCCTGATGCTGATCCCGCTGTTGCACGGCGTCGGCGGCGCCCGGCATGGCCAGATCATGCGCGAGATCACGGCCCTGGCGGAAGCCGGGCGGCTCCGCCCCCTGCTGGACGGCGAACCCTTCGCCCTGGAAGATGTGGCCGCCGCCCATGCCCGCCTGGAGTCCGGCCAAGCCATGGGCAAGGTTGTCGTAACGGTTAGCGGCTGACTGCCGCCCGGTTGACGGCCTTGGGGAATTCGCCGCGCCACAGGCCGCGCCGCCGTTTGCGCGCGGCTTTTTCGACCTCGCGATAGCGGGCGGTGGCCCTTTTGTCAGGCCGGGCCCAGCCTGTATAGATCATGCCTTCCGAAAGGTCGTAGCCATCCGCCGCGCAGGTCGCCAATATGACGCCAGGGGCGCCGGATTGGCCATGGGTTTGGCAGCGCACCGCCGCCCCCGCCGTCAGGTCCTTCAGCGCCGTGGTGGCGACGCGGCCACAGGGAATTTGCATGCCGCGCAGGGGGCATTGATCGCCCGGCTTCGGCGTGGCGATGCCGTTCAGGCGAACCATTTGTCCGCCGACGCGCAAGGTCGCGGCATCGATAATTTCGACGGGGCCGGAAATCGACCCGGCCACGGCCGGGCCAATTATCAGGTGGCTTAGGACAAACAGCAGGACTAGTTTCATTGTTGTCATTATGGCGGTAATCCCGGTCGACGGGAAGTCAAACGAACGTGCGTGCGGTCACAGGAGACATCCATGTCAGACATTCCGGTCTCGGCCATCGCCCCGGATCTGCATTATTTGGAGCCCAAGGTGGACGTGGAACGGCGGGACGATGGCAGCATCGTGCTCGCCTCGCCGCATCCGCTGGACCAGGGCGTGGCGCAGTTAGGGGTGTATCTGCGCCACTGGGCCGGAGCGGCAGGGGAGCGGACATTCCTGGCCGAGCGGGAGGACCCCACGGGCGGTGGCGGTTGGCGCGAATTGTCATTCGGCGCGGCGCGGGCGCAGGTCGACGCCATCTCTCAGGGCCTGTTGGACCGTGGCCTTGGCCCGGAGCGGCCTTTGATGATCCTGTCGGGCAATTCCCTGCGCCACGCCATGCTGACCCACGGCGCCATGCAAGTCGGCATCCCCGTGGCGCCGGCGTCGCCGGCTTATTCCCTGATGAGCCGGGATTTTGCCAAACTGCGGCATATTTACGATCTGGTCTGCCCGGCCCTGATCTATGTGGAGGCCAGGGCGCCTTTCGCCAATGCCCTCGCCAGCCTGGGGGATATGGAAGTCTTGGATGGTGATGGCGCGGCCTTCGCGGCGCTGCTGGCGACCCGGCCCGGCGGGGGGGTGGAGACAGCCTTTGCCGCCGTCGGGCCGGATTCGGTGGCGAAATATCTTTTCACTTCCGGCTCCACCGGCCTGCCAAAGGGGGTGATCAACACCCAGGGCATGCTGTGCGCCAACATGCAGCAATTGCGCCAGATCTGGCCGTTCCTTTTGGAAGAACCGCCAATCCTGCTCGATTGGCTGCCCTGGAACCATACCTTTGGCGGCAACATTGTCATCAACAATGCCCTGGCCAATGGTGGCACCCTGTATATCGATGGCGGCAAGCCGGCGCCGGGCCTGATCGATCTTACCGTGGATAATCTGCGCAGGGCCTCGCCAACCATCTACTGCAACGTGCCCGCCGGTTTTGCCGCCCTGCTGCCCTTTTTGGAGAGCGATGCCCCATTGCGGGACAATTTTTTTCGCCAATTGCGGCTGATATTCTATGCCGGCGCTGCCCTGCCCCAGGATCTTTGGCGGCGCCTGGAGGAGGTCTCCATCCAGGCCACGGGACGGGCGGTGGCAATGGTATCGGCCTGGGGTTCGACCGAGACCGCGCCCATGGCGACAGCGGTACATTGGGCCATCGACCGGGCCGGGGTAATCGGCCTGCCGGTGCCGGGCACGGAGGTCAAAATGGTGCCGAACGGCGGCAAGATGGAACTGCGGGTGCGTGGCCCCAATGTCACGCCCGGCTATTTGAAGCGGCCCGACCTGACGGCCGAGGCGTTTGATGATGAAGGTTTTTACCGCATTGGCGATGCGGGCCAGTTCGCTGACCCGGCGGAGCCGGTCAAGGGCCTGGTATTCGACGGCCGGGTGGCGGAAGACTTCAAGCTGACCACGGGCACCTGGGTTAACAGTGGGGCCTTGCGCCTGGCTGCGTTGACCGCCACCTCGCCGGTATTGCAGGATGTGGTGGTGGCCGGCCATGACCGCGATTTCGTCGCCCTGCTGGCCTGGCCGAACCTGGCCGGCTGCCGTGCAATGAGCGGCGATGGCGAAGCGGATGTGGCGGCCTCCCCGGTGGTGCGCCAACATATCCGTGACGGCCTGGCCGCCTATAACCAGAGCAATCCCGGCTCATCCACACGCATCCGCCGCCTGTTGCTGTTGGACGAGCCGCCGGCCATCGACGCCAACGAAATCACGGACAAGGGATATATCAATCAACGCGCGGTGTTGGATACCCGGGCGGATGAGGTGGCGCGCCTATTCGCCGCCAAGCCCGATGCCGGCGTTATCGAGCTGTAGACCAGGTTCGGCCACGGGCCACGAAATGCGGGTTTTCGAAGCCGTCCTTGCCATAGCGCAAGGGACTGCCATCCAGGCGGCAAACGCTGCCCCCCGCGCATGCCAATACCGCGTGACCGGCCGCCGTGTCCCATTCCATGGTGCGGCCCAGGCGGGGATACAAATCGGCGGCACCTTCCGCTAGGCGGCAGAATTTCAGGCTGCTGCCCGCATCAATGCGTTCCTTTATGGCGAAATCAGCCAGATAATCGTCGGTTTCGGGCGAAGCGTGTGAACGGCTGACCATGGCCACCAGGCCATCGGAGGCGGGCGCTCGGGCGCTGATCGCCTCCGGGGCGCCCGCGCCGCGGCGGCGGGTGACCTGGCCCGGCCCGGCGGCGGTATAGGTTTCCGCCCTGGCCGGCACATACACCGTTCCCAGAACCGGATCGCCGCCGCGGATCAGGGCGATATTGACCGTGAAATCACCGTTCCGCGAAATGAACTCCTGGGTGCCGTCCAGGGGATCGACCAGCCAGAATGGCTCCGTGCCCACGTCGGGTTGGTGACCGGCGGAGACTTCTTCCTCGGCCACCACGGGAATATGGGGCGTCAGTCCGCGCAGGGCGGCGGCAATAATTACCTCCGCCGCCCGGTCGGCCTCGGTCACCGGTGACTGGTCCGCCTTGGTCTCGACCGCAAAATCGCGGCCATAGATTTCCATGATCGCGGCACCGGCCCGTAACGCGATGGCCTCGATCGCGGCCGCCAGATCCTTGTCATCGTCCATCATGATTTAGTGTCCCGCCCAAATTCGCGGCGGGACAACAGCATCTTGCTATGATGGGGTCAAGCTTTAGCTGGCGGGGCGGCTTCGATGTGCAGGGTGGCGCCTACGACCTCCCTGACCCGCACCCTGGCGCCAGCGGGCAGGTCAGGGCCTTCCACGCGCCAGGTGCTGTCATCGACTTTCATGCGGCCACGACCGCCAACCACGGCTTCGTCCAAAACGAATTCACGGCCCACATATTGCGCGCCGCGCCGGTTCAGATCCGGGTGATCGGTGGCCAGGGGGCGGCGTTTCAGATAGCGGCGCGAGACCACGATGGAAACGATGGCAAGCACCGCAAACAAGGCGAATTGCCACCTCCAATCCAATTCCGGCGCCATGAAAACCACGGCGCCAACCACCGCCGCCGCGATGCCCAGCCACATGAAGACGGCGCCCGGCGCGAAAATCTCCAAAATAACCAAGACCAGGGCGGCGATGAACCAATCCCAATAGGCCAGGGTCTCCAGATAAAGAAGCACCTGCACCTGATTATCCTCCGCTACGCGGGATGGGTGAACCGCCGCCAGAGCCACCGCTGCCGCCATCGCCGCCGCGGCCACCGAAGCTTTCACGGGCGATTTCGGCAATGCCGGCGATGGAACCGATCACGGAAGTCGCCTCCAACGGCAGCATGAGGATTTTCTGGTTGCGGGAGGTGGCGATCTGACCCAGGGCCTCGATATATTTTTGCGCCACGAAATAGTTGATCGCCTGCACGTCGCCCTTGGCGATGGCTTCGGAAACCATGGTGGTTGCCTGGGCTTCCGCCTGGGCCTCCCGCTCCCGCGCCTCGGCATCGCGGAAGGCGGCTTCGCGCCGGCCCTCGGCCTCCAGAATGATGGCCTGTTTTTGGCCTTCCGCCTTTAGGATTTCAGCCGCCCGCAGGCCTTCCGCCTCCAGAATGTTGGCGCGTTTTTCCCGCTCCGCCTTCATCTGCCTGGCCATGGCATCGACCAGGTCCCGTGGCGGGGCGATGTCCTTGATCTCGATCCGCGTCACCTTGATGCCCCAGGGCGATGTGGCGCCGTCAACCACGGTCAGCAGGCGGGCATTGATCTCGTCCCGCTTGGACAACAATTCGTCCAAGTCCATGCTGCCCATGACCGTGCGGATATTGGTCATGGTCAGGTTCAAGGTCGCCCGCTCCAACTGGCTGACTTCATAGGCGGCGGACGCGGCGTCCAAAATCTGAAAGAATACCACCCCATCCACCGCCACCATGGCGTTGTCCTTGGTGATGACCTCCTGGGTGGGGACATCGAGTACCTGTTCCATCATGTTCATTTTGGCGCCCAGGCGATCGACGATGGGTACGATCAAATGCAGGCCCGGCGACAGGGTTCGGGTATAGCGGCCAAACCGTTCGACGGTGTATTCCATGCCTTGGGGCACCGCCTTCACGCCCGCGATAACCAGGACGATGGCAAGCAATACCAAAACCAAAACAAAGATGGTCGAGCCGTCAAAGCCAAAATACATGCTAATATCCTTTGTCAAATAAATTTGGCGCAATTGCGATATTGTACAACGTTACATGGCAGGCATCCACGACAAGCGGAATTGGTGGGGCAAAATCCGGACATGAGCAATAAAAGTAGAATTCATTCGTTTCATCCCGAACTTTACGGCGACGTCAAATCGGCGGTGCGGGCCCTGTTGCATGCGGTCGGCGGCGGTCTGCCGGGTTTCCAAGTCCACATTGTCTGAATATGGCAATCCGCGCTACGGCGAACGGCACATGCCCCTGGATGTGGTGCTGGCCCTAGAGCGCTTCCGGGCTATTCTGGGTCATTTGACCGCCCACCAAGGCCCCGTGGGTAGGCGCGGTTTGCAGGTCGATGTGGGACATCGTCCAAAGACCGCAACGCCGCCACGGGGCCTTGGTGAGAGGCCTTCGGTGGCGCCCCCAAGCC
>JAKZRK010000134.1:0-8780 GCA_047518225.1 Alphaproteobacteria bacterium
TCACCCGAAATACAGCGGCGGCGACAAAAGCAAAGGGGAAGGGCAAGGAAAATCCAGACCGGACCAAACGAAATACTGAAAACCCGTCATAATAACTCAAATCAAGATCCCGATGGGCCTTCATGACGTATCCGGGCTAGATCGCAGGTGGGGAGGTGACATGCGTTTGGCAATTTTGACGGGCGGCGGGGATGTGCCGGGTTTGAATTCCTGTATCAAGGCAGTCGTCATGCCGGCGGCGGCGAACGGGTGGGACGTCCTGGGATTTCGCCGCGGATGGGGCGGCCCACTACATTACAATCCTGACGACGATGGCCCTCAAGAGCGCTGGCTACAGCCTTTATCGCCCGACATTGTGCGTACCATCGACCGCACGGGCGGTACGTTTCTGCATACCTCGCGAACCCATCCGGGCAAGGTAAGGGCCGATGACCTGCCGGATTTTCTGGCCGGCTCGAAACATGCGGTGGCAAATGGCGATAGGTTCGATTGCACGCCCCATGTCCTGGCCGTGGCCGAAGCTTTGGAAATTGACGGACTAATCGCCATCGGTGGCGACGACACCCTTTCCTATGCCGCGCATTTGCATGATCAGGGCCTGAAAATCGTTGCCATACCCAAGACCATGGACAACGACGTTTATGGCACCGATTATTGCATCGGGTTCTCTACCGCCATCACCCGCAGCGTCGATGCAATTACCGCGCTGCGGACACCGACGGGCAGTCATGAGCGCATCGCCGTGGTTGAATTATTTGGCCGCAACAGCGGCCAGACGGCCTTGATCAGCGGCTATTTGGCGGATGCGGACCGAACCGTGATCTCGGAAGTGCCCGTGGACATGGATCGTTTGGCCGATCTGGTCAAGGCGGACCGTAACCGCAACCCCAGCCACTATGCCGTGGTGGTGGTCTCCGAAGGCTCCACCATCGTGGGCGGTGATATCATCGAAGGCGGTGCGGCGGACGCCTATGGCCACCGCAAATTGGGCGGCATTGGCCGGCATATGGGCGATATTCTGACCCGCAAGACCGGTGTGGCCACGGTCAACCAGCAACTGGCCTATCTGATGCGGGCCGGCCCGCCGGATTCCCTGGACCGGATGGTAGCCACGATTTTCGCCAATCTGGCCATGCAGCAACTGGAGGATGGCCAATCGGGGGTCATGATGGCTTTGCGGGACGGCAATTATACGACCGTGCCGGCGAATACCTGTGTTCAGGGTGAAAAACGGGTCGATGTGGACGAGCTTTACGACCCATGGGCTTATCGCCCCAGCGTGCGTTACGCGCTGGATAAGCCGATGTTCCTTTATTGAGCCACAAGATTGGGACAACGGGGCCGAGTTTTCGCTGGCCGAGCCGGTGCGCTTATGCAATTTTGCCGGCCGGCCCAGGGCGCTGGGATCCCAATATCGCGGACGGCAGCTAGTGGAGATGGTTATGAAGGAATATTTGCAATTTTACATCAATGGCGAATGGGTCTATCCCGTCGATGCCAAGACTCTGGAGGTTATTAACCCCGCTACGGAGGAAGCGGTGGCAAGGATCTCCATGGGCGGGGTCCAGGATGTGGACAAGGCGGTCGCCGCCGCCCGCTCCGCATTCGACGGATTTTCACAGACCAGCCGGGAGGAGCGCGTCGCGCTGCTGGAAAAAATCCTCGAGGAATACAAGACCCGGTATGACGAGATCGCCCAGGCGATTTCGACCGAGATGGGCGCGCCCATTACCCTGGCCCAAAAGGCCCAGGCCGCCACCGGTATCGGCCATTTCAAGACCGCCCTGCGGATTTTGAAGGATTACGCCTTTGAAGAGGTGCGCGGCACCACCTTGCTGCGCAAGGAAGCGGTGGGCGTTTGCGGCTTTATCACGCCATGGAACTGGCCAATCAATCAGATCACCTGCAAGGTCGCGCCGGCATTGGCGGCGGGCTGCACCATGGTCCTGAAGCCAAGCGAGATCGCGCCCATGAACGCCTGCATTCTGGCCGAGGTATTGGATGCCGCGGGCGTCCCCGCCGGCGTCTTTAATCTGGTCAATGGTGATGGTCCCACCGTGGGTGCCGCCATGGCGGCCCATCCCCATATCGATATGATGTCCTTTACCGGTTCAACCCGCGCCGGGATCGCCGTGGCCAAGGCCGCCGCCGATACCGTCAAACGGGTGGCGCAGGAGCTTGGCGGGAAATCCGCCAACATCATTTTGGAAGATGCCGATTTTGCCAAGGCGGTCAGGCGCGGCGTTGCGGGCTGCATGAACAATTCCGGCCAGTCCTGTAACGCACCGACCCGTATGTTGGTGCCGCAAGGCCGCATGGGGGAAGCCATCGAAGCGGCGCGCACGGCGGCCGAGCGTGCGGCGCCAGGCGATCCAACGCTGGAAAGCACGGCCCTGGGACCGGTGGTCAGCGATGTACAGTACGACAAGATCCAGGGCCTGATCGAACAGGGCATCGCGGAAGGCGCAACCTTGGTGACCGGCGGGCCGGGCCGGCCCGAGGGCCTGGAACGGGGTTACTTCGTGCGTCCGACCATCTTTGCCGACGTCACGAATGAGATGACCATCGCGCGGGAAGAGGTATTCGGACCGGTGTTGACCATTCTTGGCTACGAAGACGAAGATGAAGCCGTCGCCATCGCCAATGACACTCCCTATGGCCTGTCGGGCTACGTCTCGTCTTCCGATCTGGCCCACGCGGGCCGGGTGGCTGCGCGGCTACGGACCGGTAATGTACATATCAATAATGCCGCCGGCGATCCGAATGCGCCCTTCGGCGGATATAAGCAGTCGGGCAATGGCCGGGAATGGGGCACATTCGGTTTCGAGGAATTTTTGGAGGTCAAGGCGGTGATGGGCGCCGTCGCTGAATAACCCGGTATCCGTGGAAATGGTGGCGGCCCCTCGTCAAACGGGGGGCCGTTTCAATTTTGCCGCCATTTTCGTTAACTTATGTCAACTTAAACAGGGACGAGCGGAGTTGGATGATTGATCGGCACGAAATTTCGGGTTTGATCGAAATTGCCCCGCTCTTGTAGGTAAACTGGCCAAACCAACTTGATTAGAAAAGCCGGCGGCATTCTGGGCAAGGCCATTGCGGCCATTCTATCAATCGTCACACTGGCATTGATTGGAACGGGCGTCATGCTGTCCCATGGTCCGGTCTCCCTGGCGCCCTTGGTGCCGTATTTGGAAGACCTGCTCGAGGATCAATCCTGGGGCTTTCGGATACGCATCAACGATGCGGTCTTGAGCTGGGGGGGCTGGCAGAAGAAGCTCGACGTTCGGGTCATGGGCGCGCGTTTCGTGGACCCACGGGGCGCCGAATTGATCTCGGTGCCAAGCCTGTCCGTGGCCTTCGACAGCCGCGCCCTGGTGGCGGGGCGTTTTCGTGTCACCGGACTGGAGCTAATCGAACCGCGGCTGCGGCTTTTGCGCCATGAAGACGGCCGTATCGAGATCACCAACATCGAGAGCACGGGCAAAACAGGGGTAGGCCGTGGCATCAGTTTTGATCCCGGCGGGCTGAGTGGCCCGGGCCAAAAGGCCAGCCTCACCGTCTTCGGCGATCTTCAGGAATTGAGTGTACGGGCAGCCAATCTATCCTTTCATGACGTGGCCAGCGGCCTCAATTTGTCGGTGCCGTCCGCCGATTTAAGCCTGCGCCAGGAGGACGGCAGCGTTGCCTTGAGCCTGTCGACGCGCCTTCGCATTGGCCAATCGGAGGCGGCGTGGGGCGTTTCGGCCTTATACCGGGATGAAACTACGCCCATTATCGTGGCGGTGAATTTCGCCGAGGTCGATATCGCCGGATTGGCGAAGGCCATTGGCAGCGCACGTCTGGCGCAAATGCGTGGATTGCAGCTTGTCGCGGCCGGCCGTCTGGATGTAGCGCTTTTGCCCGAGGGTACGGTCGAGAGGCTGGAATTTGACGTCATCACCGGACCGGGACAAATCGCGTTGCCGGGGCTGGGGGGCAAGGCAATTCCAGTTGCGGCCGTGGCGGTCAAGGGCCAGTTCGTGGATAATCTGGCAGATTTGAAGATCGCTGATTTACGCCTTGATATGGGCGGCGGCCTGACCGCACGGGCCAGTGGGAATTGGGCCCATGGCCCAGATGGAATGTCTCTGCAAGCCAGCGGTCAGATATACAACTTGCCGGCTGAGAAGTTACAACTCTATTGGCCCGCGAACCTGGGTGTCGATGCGCGGGCCTGGGCCCTGGCGCATATTCGGGGCGGCATGGCCCACGAGGCCAGTTTCAGCGTCGATCTGCGCCCGGGCGATTTGAAACTGGCCAAGCCGCGGGCGGGCATGGTGCGGCTGGACTGGCTATACCGGAATGTGGCGGCGGACTATTTTGGCGCCTTGCCGCCCATACAGGATGCGCGCGGCAGCGGCCATATCGATGGCCGTGAATTCCGTATGACCCTGGACAGCGCCACGGCCGGTGGGCTGCAACTTAGCCAAGGCAGTCTGCGGGTCGCGGATGTCGCGGCCAAGACGCCTGTTTTGGATGTGGAATTCGTCGCCCATGGGACGGTCCAACAAGCCTTGGCGGTACTGGATGCGAAGCCTTTGGAATTTGCCAAGGCGCTTACCATACGGCCGCAAGACGCCAGCGGCATGTCGGCCACCCGCGCCCGGATTAGCATTCCCTTGCGCAATGATCTCGATATGGCGCAGGTCGGCTTTTCCGCCGCCGCCAATCTTGCTGATCTGGCTTTGCCCAGGATGCCAGGCGGCTACGCGCTGAGTAACGGTGTCTTTATCTTGGCGGTGGAGCGGGACGCATTGCAATTGTCCGGCCGGGGCGCGGTTAACGGCGTCCCGCTGCGGCTGTCCTGGAAGCGGGATTTCCAGGCGGAAGCGGATGCGCCCGACGATTACCTGACCATCCGCGGCCGCGTTACGGATGGGCAATGGCGGGCGTTGGGACTGCCCGCCTTGCCGCGGGTGCGCGGTGCCGTCGACATGGCGGTTTCCATTGACGCCTATGAAAACGGCGCCCGGCGTGGGGCGGCGCGGTTCGATCTGACGGCGGCGGCGATTGATCTGAACGAGATCGCCTGGCGCAAACCCGGCGCGGTGCCGTCGGAAATGAAGTTGACCTTTCGGACCGAAGCCGGCGGTGGGACGGTCGTCGACTATTGGAACATCTCCGGGGGAGGCCTCGATGCCCGTGGCCGCGCCCAATTGGATTCCAAGGCTGGCCTGGTGTCCCTGTACAGCGATGAGTTTACCCTTGGCGCGACCCGCCTGACGGTGGACATGAAGGCGCTGCCGGACGGCGGCTATCGTCTGGACCTGAAGGGACCCAGCCTGGATTTGCGCCCCTTTGTGCCCCGTTGGGGGGATGACGCCGGGGCAGGGGAGGACGAGCCGCCCCTGGATCTGAATTTGCATGTCGAGCGGGTCTACCTGACCGACGACGTTGCCCTAAGCGGGTTGCGTGGCACCGGCCGGCGGCGTGGCGGGAAATGGCTGACGGCGGATATGCGCGGTATCATGGCCGATGGGCAGTCGGTCGGTTTCATCGTGCGGGCCGAGGGCAAGGGCCGGCGTTTCATTATTATCGCGGGCGATGCGGGCGGCATGGCCCGGGCCTTGGGCCTCTACGGCAATGCCCGCGGCGGCGCCATGCATCTCACTTTTCTGGTGCCCGATCAGGACGGCCCCGCCGCCACGATCGTCGGGCAGTTGCGGGCGGATAATTTCCGCGTCGCCAAGGCGCCCGTACTGACCCGGTTGCTGACCCTGGGATCGTTGCAGGGACTAGGTGATGTGCTGAACGCCAAGGGCATTGCCTTCACCCGGTTGGACGTGCCGTTTACCCTGCGCGGCAAGCAACTGCATATTGAACGGGCCCGCGCGGTGGGGCCGGCCCTGGCCTTGATCGCCACCGGCGATTACGAACGCATCAACCAGGGGCTGCGGTTTCAGGGCACCATCGTACCCTCCTATACGATCAATTCCGTGCTGGGTGCGATCCCGATCCTCGGCGATTTGCTGATCGGACGCAAAGGCGAAGGGGTCTTCGCATTCACCTACACGATAACGGGCAACCTGGAGGCGCCCAAGGTATCGGTCAATTTACTATCTGCCCTGGCGCCCGGATTTCTGCGCCGCATCGTCGAAGTGCTGGACAGTCCCGCCGTCAAAAATTAGGGTGAAAAGTCCGGATAACGCCGAACATTAAAAGCCGCTCCGGAGGGTCTTCACACCGGGCGGACGAGGGCGTGGCGTTTCTTCCCCGCGCTCAATTTGATGACCCCGTCCGCCGTGACATCGGCGAGGAAGACCTTGCTCATTTCATCACCGACGGCCGCGTCGTTGACCCGCGCCCCGCCGCCCTTGATCAGGCGCCGGGCCTGGCCATTGGATTGACACAGGCCGGCGCGGCGCAGCAGTTCGAACAAGGCGACGCCCGTCTCCAAATCCGCCCTGGCCGCCTCGATGGTTGACATGTCCGTTGCCACACGGCCTTCCTCAAAGGTCCGCCTTGCGGTTTCCGCCGCCGCCCTTGCCGCGTCCGCGCCATGGCACAGGGTCGTGGCTTGATCCGCCAAGGCCTTTTTTGCCTCATTGATCTCGGCGCCCTGCAGTGCCGCCAAACGGTCGATGTCATCCAGGGCCAATTCGGTGAACAGGCGCAGGAAGCGCCCCACATCCGCGTCTTCCGTATTGCGCCAGAATTGCCAATAGTCGTAAGGGCTCAACATCTCCCTATTGAGCCAAACCGCGCCCTGGGCCGTCTTGCCCATCTTGGCGCCCGAGGCCAGGGTGATCAGTGGCGTGGTAAATCCGAACAGGGCCTTGCCATCGACCCGGCGGCCCAGTTCCACGCCGTTGACGATATTGCCCCATTGGTCCGAGCCGCCCATCTGCAGGATGCAATCATGGCGCCGGTTCAATTCCAGGAAGTCATAAGCTTGCAGAATCATGTAGTTGAATTCCAGAAAGCTCAACGGCTGTTCGCGGTCCAGGCGCAATTTGACGGAATCGAAACTCAGCATCCGGTTGATGGAAAAATGACGGCCCACGTCGCGCAGAAACGGGATGTAGGCCAATTCGCTTAACCAATCGTCGTTGTTGACCACGATGGCGTCGCCCGGTCCCTCGCCAAAGTCGATAAAGCGGCTGAAAATCTCCTGGATACCGGCCATATTGCTGTCGATGTCCTGGTCGCTCAATATTTGCCGGGCGGCGTCCTTGCCCGATGGATCGCCGACCTTGGTGGTGCCCCCGCCCATCAGGACGATGGGCCGATGCCCGGTCTTTTGCAGGTGGCGCTGCATCATGATCTGCACCAGGCTTCCAACATGCAGGCTGGGAGCGGTACAATCGTAACCGATATAAGCCGTGATCTTTTGCCGCGCGGCCAACGCGTCCAAGGCATCCAAATCGGTGCATTGGTGCATAAACCCGCGCTCTACCAGGGTGCGGACGAACTCGGACTTGAAGGCGGTCATGATAATAAATTCCAGCTTGATAGAGGCCCAGGTACGGGCGGCGTGGTGTAACACAGGCTTGCCCAAGGCGGCAATGTATCAGACGGGATTGACGCCATGACAAAAATGCGCACCGCCATAGGCTTGATGAGCGGTACCTCCATGGACGGTATCGATGCCGCCGTATTGTTCAGCGATGGCCGCGCCCGGGTCGGGCAGGGGCCGACCCTGGCGGTGCCCTATGATAACGAGATGAAGACGCGCCTGCGGGCCGTGCTGGGGGGCCGGGGCGAGGTGGCCGCGATGGTCGATATGTTGACCCGTGCACATGCGGATGCAGTTAATACATTACTTTCGAATAATAACACAACTATCAATGAAATAGACGTTATTGGTTTTCATGGCCATACCATATTGCATCAACCCGAGGTGCGGCAGACCTGGCAGATTGGCGACGGGGCGTTGTTGGCGGCGCTGACCGGGATCGATGTGGTGGATGATTTTCGCACGGCGGACGTGGCGGCCGGCGGGCAAGGCGCACCCTTGGCCCCGCTCTATCATGGCGCGCTCGCAGCCGCGCTGCCAAAGCCGCTGGCGGTTTTGAACCTGGGCGGCGTTGCCAACCTCACCTGGATCGGCCCGGACGGGCACATGCTGGCCTTCGACACCGGCCCCAGTAACGCCTTGATCGATGACTGGGTGCGTCAATGTGGCCGGGGCGAGATGGACCGGGACGGACAATTGGCCCGCGCGGGCCGGATCGATCACGGCGCCTTGGCGGCGTTGCTCAAGAACGGCTATTTCGATGTGGTGCCGCCAAAATCCCTGGACCGGGACGATTTCGCCCTGCCCGCAGCGCCTGATTGGTCCGCGGAAGATGGCGCCGCGACCTTGACGGCGTTCACGGCCCAGGCCGTGGCCCGGGCGGCCGGGCATTTGCCCGAAGGGCCGGGGCAATGGCTGGTTTGCGGCGGCGGCCGGCACAACCCGGCCCTGATGACGGCCCTGGCGGAGGTTTTGGGGGTGCCCGTGGCGCCGGTGGAAAGGGTCGGCTGGCGCGGCGATTTTCTAGAGGCGGAAGCCTTCGCCTATCTGGCCATCCGTCATCTGGATGGCCTGCCACTCAGCTTGCCCGGCACCACCGGTGCGCCCCGTCCCCTGCCAGGGGGCCGCCTGAACACTCACGCGGCCTAGTGTCCCGATTCCGAAGTTCGCATGATTTTCGCCTGCTGTTCAGCGGTTTCGATTGTTCGGAGGCAGAACCGCTGGATGGCGGCGAGGATGTCATCGGCGGATTTGGTCCATTTGAAGGGTTTGGGGTTCTGGTTTG
>JAKZRK010000135.1:0-7711 GCA_047518225.1 Alphaproteobacteria bacterium
ACTTTGTTACAGATCCTCTCGGTGACCCTCTTCGAGAAAATGCCCATACATCAAGCACTTGCGGGAGACGAAAACAGATGCAACGCTTCGCAAATAACCAACCAATTGAATTTATTCGATTTTTAACCGGACACTAGTGGAGGAAACCGCAAACTAATTCAAGGATTAGATTGAGCACTCACACTGCTCCCAAAGCATGTTTTAATTTGATGTCATCAATGGGGTTTGGCGGCTGACCGACAAGCACCTCGACCTCATGGGCATGAGATGGCAGGTCAATGTCAGGCTTCGGGTAACGCTAAATCTTCCGGCAGAGGTTGGCCACGGAGGTCTTCAACCCGTTGCACTCGAATGAGCACAGCAAAGCCATTTTGCTCCGGGTCAGCGTCGCGCTCCTGCTGCACCATGTTTGTCCATACTTGTTCGTAGGCTTCGCCTTCAGTGTGAAGCTCGGCTATGCCGTAGAACCGCGCAATGCCCCCGATTGGCAACAGTCCATTGCCGCCACGGGCAACGGCACTGAGTCCCGGATTCCGGAAATACACCATCAATTTAGTGCCATCTTCAAGCGCTTCGCTAGATGAACGCCCACCACGATCCCACAGGCCTAAAGTTAGGTCGTCGAAAACTTGAACGCTACCCCTTGGGCTGATGTTGGCAAAACCATCACTCATAACAGTTCCAACGAGACAAACATTTTAAGGAAATGCTTCGTTGATGTTCTTGTGAATTGCTTTCGGAATCTTGGCCATTCGGTTCCCTCCTATGTTAGGAGTAATCGACGGCCATTATTTCGTCGGCATTCGCACGCTAGAATGCTGTCGAATGGTGCCTCATACCCCTCTATTGATTCAGAACATTATCGACGATCCACTTGGAAATCCATGGTCGCGGTTGACAGGGCCGAATGTCCGGTTCTAGCACAAAGCGACGGTGATGATCCTGCAACCGCACAGGAGAATTTACCCCTGCAAGCAGACATTGGCATATCAAAGCCGCTGCGGCGCAGCGGTCCAGGCAAATGGCGAAAATGTTCCGGCTTACGGATTAACCAGCCATTTCATGATGTGCTCGGCCACGCCGACGACTTCGCCGCGCTGGTTGGTCGCCGTCAGGGCCGAGCGGCTACGCCGGCGTTCCGCCTCGATCTCCTTGACCTCGTAAGTCACCGTGATGGTATCTCCGATCATTACCGGCGCCACAAAGCGAACCCGGTCATAACCGATGGACATGAGTGTCAGGTCGTCCCGTCCCTCAGCCTGCCGCTTCCGCCAGGTTCCGCATGGCGGCCAAATGCTGATCGATGCCCCTAAAGCCGGATTCCGAGGTGCGGAAGGTGACGGAGGTCGCGCCGATCTCCCGCCAGGCCCGGGCCTCCGATAGCCATTCATCCGGCCCCCGGTCCTCGGCGAAAACCGTGGCGTCAATGCCCAGTTCGTCCGGCTTTCGGCCGGCGGCCTGGGCGGCCTCATGAAAAATCCCGATCTTGCGTTTCATCTCATCGTCGGGCTTGGCGCGCGGGCTCATCAACCAGCCATCGCCGATCCGCGCCGCCCGCCGAATGGCCACATCGGCCATGGCGCCGAACCAGATCGGGATCGGGCGCTGGATGGGCCGGGGGTTCATGCCCATATGGGACATCTGATGCCACCGGCCGTCAAAATCCACCAGTTCATCGGTCCATAGCCGGCGCAGTAATTCCACCTGTTCCTCGATGCGGTCGCCCCGATTGGCGAAATTCATGCCCAGGGCCGCGAATTCCGAAGCACTCCAACCGACGCCAATGCCCAGAACCATGCGCCCGCCGGACAGAATATCGATCTCCGCCGCCTGCTTGGCGACCAGCTCCGTCTGCCGCTGAGGCAGCACCACGTTGGCCGTGACCAACTGGATTTTCCCGGTAAATCCGGCGATCCAGGCAAACAGGGTCATGGGTTCGTGAAAGCCATATTGGATGGTGTAGTGGGCCGCCCAGGGCGCATCGCGGGCATCCTTGGCGCCCAGGATGTGATCCACCAGGGTCAGGCGCTCAAAGCCCAGATCCTCCGCCGTGGTCACGAAATTCCGTATCACGGCCGGATCGTTGCCGATTTGGGTTTGCGGAAATGATATGCCGAAATCCATTTTGTCCTCGTCCATGTTGTTCGGGCAATCATAACGCCTGTTTCCATTCCCGCCAGCTTGGGTGAGAATACCGGGCAAAGCACAGGGACAGGGACAATGGCGAAATCAAACCGAATGGTCACCGTGGGAGCGGCGCAGCTTGGCCCCATTGCCCGCGATGAAAGCCGCCACGAGGTCGTCGACCGTTTGCTGGTGCTCTTGGATCGTGCGCAGGAACGCGGCTGCGATCTGGTGGTCTTTCCAGAGCTGGCCCTGACGACGTTTTTTCCCCGCTGGTATTTCGAGGATCAGGGAGAGATAGACCGCTATTTCGAAACCGCCATGCCGGGGCCGGATACCGAACGGTTGTTCCAGAAAGCGGCGGAATATGGCATCGGCTTTTGCCTGGGCTTTGGGGAGCTGCTAGAGGAAGACGGCGAAACTAGGCGCTTCAACGCCTGTATCCTGGTCGATAAATCCGGCGCCATCGTGGGCAAATACCGCAAGGTGCACCTGCCCGGCCACGCAGAGCATCTGCCGGAGCGGAAATGGCAGCATCTGGAAAAGGCCTATTTCGACGTCGGCGATCTGGGCTTTCCGGTCTGGCGCACCATGGGCGGCATCATGGGTATGTGCATCTGCAACGACCGGCGCTGGCCGGAGACCTACCGCATGCTGGGCCTGCAGGGGGCCGAGATGATCATGCTTGGCTATAACACGCCGGCGACGGATCCGCCCTGGGGGTTCGAGCCGACCCACCTGGCCAGCCTGCACAACAATCTGTGCATGCAGTCGGGCGCCTACCAGAACGCTACCTGGGTCATCGGCGTGGCCAAGGCGGGCCGGGAAGAAGGCTGCGACATGCTGGGCGGCACCCTGATCATCGCGCCCACGGGCGAGATCGTGGCCCAGGGCCGCACCCTGGACGATGAACTGGTGGTCGCCGATTGTGATCTGGACGCCTGCAATCACTATAAGAATACGGTGTTCAATTTCGCCGAGCACCGCCAGCCGGACCAGTACGGGCTGATCACCGGAACCGCCGGCGTCGTCCTGCCGCCTGAGTAAAGGAATAGTCGAGGATGAAATTGATCGGCGTTGATGTTGGCGGCACCTTTACCGACCTCATGTATGGCGACACGGAAAGCCAGGCCGTCGCCATTCACAAAGTCCCCACCACCCCCGACGACCCCAGCCACGGGGTGATACAGGGCATCCGCGAAATCTGCCGACGCTTTGATGTGGACCGCGGCGAAATCGACCACGTATTGCACGGCACCACCATCGCCACCAACGCGGTGTTGGAATACAAGGGCGCCAGGACCGGCATGGTCACCACCGCCGGCTACCGCGATATCCTGCATATCGGCCGCCATCAGCGGCCACAGCATTATTCCATCATGCAGGACGTGCCTTGGCAGGACCGGCCCCTGGTGCAACGGCGCCACCGCAAGGTCGTCGCCGAACGCCTGACGCCCCCTGACGGCGCCGTGCTGACCCCCCTGGATGAAGACGCGGTGCGCGCGGCGGCGCGGGAGCTGCGCGAGGCGGACGTGGAGGCCATCGCGGTCTGTTTCCTGTTTTCCTACCTCAATCCGGCCCACGAGGATCGTGCCGCCGCGATCATTCGGGAGGAATATCCCGGCTGCTTCGTCACCACCTCGTCCGCCGTATCGCCGCAATTCCGGGAATTCGAACGCTTCACCACCGCCGCCATGAACGCCTTCATTGGGCCCAAGGTGCGGACCTATTTGCGTGAACTGGAAATCGCCCTTGCCGAAAATGGTTTCAAGGCCGATTTGCATATCATGGGCTCGAACGGCGGCGTCGCCACGGGGGCCATGGTCTCGGAACGGCCTATTCTTACGTTGCTGTCGGGACCGGCGGCGGGGGTATTGGGCGGAGCCATGAGCGGCGCGCGCTCGGACCGCAAGCGCCTGATTACGTTCGATGTGGGGGGAACCTCCGCCGATATCGGCCTGGTGGTCGATGGCCAGTTCGCCGAGGCGACGGCGCGGGATACCTGGATAGGCGGCTATCCGGTCATGGCGCCCATGATCGATATCCATTCGATCGGCGCGGGCGGCGGCTCCATCGCCTATCTGGATGCCGGGCAGGCTTTCCGCGTGGGCCCGCAGTCCGCCGGCTCGCAACCCGGCCCGGCCGCCTATGGCCAGGGCGGAACCTTGCCCACGGTGACAGATGCCAATGTGGTGCTGGGCCGCCTGCAGCCGGGCAACTTCCTCGGCGGGGAGATGGCCCTGGATGGGGCGGCGGCCGCAAAGGCCATGAGCGGGTTCGCGGAGCAGATGGGCATGACGATGGAGGCCGCCGCCGATGGCGTGCTGACCATCATCAACGCCAATATGGCCAACGCCATCCGCTCCCGCACCGTGCAAAAGGGCCTCGACCCCCGTGAATTCTCCCTGGTCGCCTTTGGCGGCGCGGGGCCTTTGCATGGGGTTGAAGTGGCGCGCGACCTGGGCATCCCCGAGGTTATCATTCCCCCCTACCCCGGCATCACCTCGGCTGCCGGGCTGCTGACCACGGATCTGAAATACGACGCCATCCGCACGGAATTCCGGACCAGCGGCAACGTGGACGGCAATCGCCTGAGCCGCGATTTCGACGCCATGCGCGCGGCGCTGGCGGCCCAGTTCAAGGCCGACGGGCTGGACCCCGATGCGGTGGCCTATCAACGCAGCGGCGATTTGCGCTATGTGGGCCAGGGTTATGAATTACGGGTGCCCGTCGCCGATGGCCCGGTTGACAGGCAATGTCTGGATGAGGTTTTCCGCGCCTTCGAGGCGATCCACAGCACGGAATACGGCCATGTCTTCGAAGATAGCCCCATCGAGATCGTCAACATCCGCGTCACCGGCATCGGCCGGATGCCCAAGATCGAGCTGCCAACCCTGCCAGCGGGGGGCGATCTAAAGGACGCCTTGCTTGATCGGGCAAGCTGCTACTTCCGCCGGGATGGAGATCTCCAGGCCATGGAAACACCTTTGTACGCCCGGGACAAACTGCCCATCGATCTGGATTTCGAAGGGCCGGCCATCGTCCTGCAAAAGGATACCACCACCGTCATTCCCCCCGGCGCCAGGGTACAGGCCCAGGCGGGCGGCAATCTGTTGATCGAGACAGGAACCTGAGCATGAATGTACAAACGCAAAATACGCCTGCCGTTGACCATGTCACCGCCTCGGTTATCCAAGGCGCGCTGGAAAATATCTCGATCGAGATGGGCTATAAGCTGATGCGCATGTCCTATTCCTCGATCATCCGGGAATCGGAAGACTTCGGCGCCGGTCTGGTGGACGTTCAGGGCCGGGGCCTGGCGGAATCGGCACAATCCACCCCCCTGCAATCAGGACCGATCCCCGGCTATATCCGCGGCATGCAAAAAATCCTGGCGGCCCGTGGCGAAAGCATCAACCCCGGCGACGTCATCATGCATAACGATGCCTATAGCGGGGCCAGCCATGTACCCGACGTGGGTTTCATCGTGCCGGTGTTTTATGACGGCGAACTGATCGCCTTTTCCGCCACCACGGCGCATCACTTGGATATCGGCGCCCTGACACCGGGCAGTTGCGGCATCGTCGATGCCATCGACGCCTATGCCGAAGGCCTACAATTCAAGGCCATCAAAGTCTATGACGGCGGCGAGAAGGTGATACCTGTCTGGCATATTCTGCGCGACAACATCCGCGTGTCGGACCTGGTGGTGGGCGACATGGAGGCCCAGATCGCCGCCGCCCGCATTGGCGCCGAACGCCTGGTGGAACTGATCGACCGCTATGGCAAAAGCATTTTCCAGGCCGCTTGCGAGAATGTCATGGACCATGCGGAACGCCTGATGCGCCAGGCCATCGCGGCCCTGCCCGACGGTACTTATTCCGCCACTACATTTATTGACGGTTATCTGGATGACCCGGACCCCAGCCGCAGGGAATTGCCCCTGGCCGTCGCCATAACGGTTTCGGGCGATGAAATGGTGGTCGATCTGACCGGCACCGCACCCCAGATACCGGATAGGCCCATCAACATGCCCCTGCAGGGCACGGTCGATATCGCCGTGTGGCTGACCGTGCGTTCGGTGTTGCTGGACACCGCCGTGCATGGCCACATCCCGGTCAACGACGGCCTGGTACGGCCCATTAAGATCGTTGCGCCCGTGGGCTGCCTGGCCAATCCGATCTTCCCGGCCCCGACCATCGCCCGCTTTTGCCCCGGTAACCAGTTGGCCGATACGGTGATGAAGGCATTGGCGGAAGTGGCGCCCAGCCAGGTTTCCGCCGGCATCGGCAATCTGCGGGTCATCGCCTTTACCGGCCTGCAAAACTCCGAACATTGGGTGCATATGGAGATCTTCGAGGGCAGCTATGGCGGCCGGGACGGCAAGGACGGCATGGATGCGGTCGATACCCTGTACGCCAACACCCGTAACAACCCCATCGAGGATATCGAATCCCACCTGCCCCTGCGCGTCGGCCGCTATGAATTGCGCGAGGATGTCTGCGGCGCCGGGCAATGGCGCGGCGGCCTGGGCTCGATCCGGGAATTCGTCTACCTGGACGACGGTGCCGCCTCGATCGAGGGCGAAGGCCATAAATTTCCGCCCTGGGGCTTCCGGGGCGGCGGGAATGGCGGTTCCGCCAGCCTGCGCCTGGACCGTGCCAATGGCCAGGGCGGGGAAATGCCCTCGAAAGTGCCCCATACGGCGGTCCAGGCCGGCGACCGTTTTGTCTGCGTCGGCCCCGCGGGGGGCGGCTATGGCGATCCTCTATTGCGCGATGCCGAACAAGTGCTGGCCGATGTCACCGATGGGCTGATCAGTATCAGCCGGGCGGCGGAAGACTATGGCGTCGTCATCGCGGACGACCTAAGCATCGATCGCGAAGCCACCGCGCGGCGGCGCGGTTAGAGCGGGCCTGGGCTATTCTGACAGCTCTTGCAGGCGGGATTTCAAATACCGCTGCTCGGCTTTGTTGTTTGTCAGCATCAACGCCTGGCGGTAGGAAGCGGCCGCGGCATGCGCCTGCCCGGCTCGTCGCAACAAGTCCGCCCGAGCCGCATGAAATGGCTGATAGCGCGCCAGGACGCCTTGCCCGTCAAGGTCGGTCATTGCCGCCAGGCCGGCGTCCACCCCATCGGCAAAAGACAAAGCAACCGCCGTGTTGAGGGCAATAACCGGGGACGGGAGCAGTTCATACAATTCGCGGTACAGCGACAATATCTCGCGCCAGTCGGTCGCGTCATAGCTCTCGGCGCGCGCGTGTACGGCGCTGATGGCCGCTTGCAACTGGTAGGGGCCGACAGGTCCCAAGCCGGTTGTCCGCCGCAGAAGGTGCGTACCCGCTTTTATCTGTTCTTGCAGCCAAAGTTTGCGGTTCTGCCGCTCGAGCGTGACGAGGTCGCCGAATTTATCGCTGCGGGCACGATGACGGGAATGGTGAAGAAGCATCCGTGCCTATCCGGTTGTCACCCATACCCACTACATCTAGGGTGCTCCCAATCCCCCGAGTAAAGCTCGGCCTAGGTCGGGCGGCGATATCTCCGGCGATGTCGAGCGCCTCCTGAACCGGAACGGATCTCCCGATTC
>JAKZRK010000136.1:0-12873 GCA_047518225.1 Alphaproteobacteria bacterium
CATCGAAAATGTTCAAAACGAATGGACCCTCATGGCCCTCGCGCACAACTGCAAACGGCTATCTGGACTGGTCGCCTAAAAAACCGCGCAGTCATTATGCAGGAGTTGGGTTATCACAAACCCGACAGACTGCTAGAGCGCATCATTGCCACCGCCGCGCGGCAAATCGGGCGCTAGGCAAGACATGCCCCTGTAGTACCCGGTATTACGGCGTAATACTCCTGGCTCTACCGAGAATGGCATACTTCTAAGCCGTTAAAAACAAGTACGAAATTCGATTCTATATGAATATTGCGCAGCAGCCGTTTTGTGGTTATGTTTGGTGGGTAGTACCAGCCAAACAATGTGTTACAGGCGCAATTTCGATGGCACAGCAACCACCATGGAGCGTCAAGGGCGTCCGCCCCGAATGCCGTGACGCCGCGAAAGTAGCGGCTCGGAGATCCAATCAAACCATTGGTGAATGGCTGAACGTCGCCATCATGAACGCGGCGAGGCAGTCGGTTCCGGGCGGGGACGCGGCGCTTGCGAACCATCAAATGTCCCCCCTGCCGTTAAGTGAATTAACCCAGGCAATCGAAACTTTGTCCGCCGAGTTGCGCCTGCTGCAAGGCCTTGGAGGAGCCAGAGGCGGCGGCGTCGACGATCAGGATGGTGAGGCCGCTTTCTAGAGCGTTTCCAACTCGCCGATGGTCATGTTGAAGCCGCTATCGCCGGTCACGCCGACCACGAGACTGTCACCGGCGGCCTGTTGCGCGTCCAAGCTGCCCGGCAGGCCATGACCAATGGCCGAAAGGCCGCAATCGGCGACTAATACCAAAGGTCCCTGATATTGGCAGGTGGTCCCGCGTCGAGTGATCTCGGCCGCGTATTCGCCCCCGCCAAATGCTGGCGGGCCGCGCTACTACCACATTGCGATGATAGGAACCCATAGAGATCGTCTCCACGCAGCCTCGACGCGAACGCATGGCGCTCCGTGGATAAGTGGACAGCCCGGCCAGGCATTGGCGGTAGACTTTGACAGTCTTGCCTCTGTCCCCGGCGGCGGCCGTGTTTTTTGGCCGGCCGCCGCCGTTATGACCAAATATTAACCTATGTCTGATAAAATTAGCCTGCAAATGTGACGGCGATCATTAGTTCATGATTGTTGGAATGCTAGTTTATCTCAGGCGCGGATTGGTGCTTATGGCCCCATGCGAGGGCTGCCCTAGGTGCCGGGCCTGCGCAAAATGTAGCCATGGGATCTGGAAATGGTTTTTGCTTCGGCGGATAAAATCAAACGTCTGATGGCCGTGCCTGAGGCGGTGCAGGTTGGCAGTACCGGGGCCGAACACGTGGCCCATGCGCCGACCGCGCCAATATGCCACATGGGCACCCGATTTGCTTACGTCATACCGTTTGAATATCTATTACGTATCACGGCGGAGTTAATCATTTCCACCGCTTCTCGGCAAATCGGGCGTTGGGAAAAGTATGCCTATGTACTACCTGATAATGGAGCGTACTACTTTAGTTTTATTAAGGAGGAAATACTTCTAAGCTATTAATAATACGAACAAAAATGGCTTCCTTATGCATCTTGCGCAGCAGCCAGTTTGTAGTTATATTTAGATAAGTAGTACCCACTAAACAAATTTTTACGGGTTAAATTTCGATGGCACAGCAACCACCATGGAGCGTCAAGGGCGTCCGTCCCGAATGCCGTGAGGCCGCGAAAGTGGCGGCCCGGAAATCCGATCTAACGATTGGTGAATGGCTGAACGACGCCATCATGAACGCGGCAAAGCAGTCGGTTCAGGGCGAGGATGCGGAGCCTGGGAACCATCAAGTGCCGGCCCTGCCATTAAGCGAATTGACCCTGGCGATCGAAACCTTGTCCGAGGGTATCCGCCGGCAAATGCAGGGCCAAAAGAATGATGCCGGCGTGGACCGCGCCGCGGTGGAAGAAGCCGGGGCGCCGGTGGCCAAAAGCGTCCGCAGTTTGGCAGAAAGCGTCGAGGCCAAATTCAGCGCCTTGGAGTTGGGCGACCATGTCGGACCCATGCAGGGCCGGATGCGGGAGGCGGAGGCCAAGGCGGAACGGGCCAATCTGGCCCTGGCGCCGCTGGAGCGCAAGATCATACGCATGGCGCAGGCGATGGAGCAGCAGAGGCCCGCCGCGGTCGCGGCGCCACAACGGCGCGGTTTGTTATCGCGGGTGTTCGGCGGCTAGGGGGACCAAACGCCGGGAGGGGAAAGCATGCACGCCCTCCTGTCCCAACAAATAGACCTTGAATGATCCCGGAAATATTGCGCCGAAGGCAGGATCGCCCACATCCAGGCCACCGGCATAGGCGCCAAATGCCGGCAGGACGACTCGCAGATCATCGGAAATGAAACAGCGCCGAGTCAAGCGCCGGCCCCGCAGGCGCACGCTGGCCTTTGGATGCAGGTGGCCGGCGATCTCTCCCGCCTCGCCCCCGCCGGCCCGGTGCCGCAAGGTGAGCGGGCCGAGTTTCAATTCCACCACCCCGTCGCCGCCCAAATCTTTCGGCGGCTGGGGATCGTGATTGCCGCCGATCCACAACCACCGCCGCGACCGGGTCAAGGACTGGATCGCCAGCCTGTCGCCCGAACTCAAACGCCCCTCTGCCCGGGCGTCGTGAAAGCTGTCGCCCAGGCAGGCCACCGTGGCCGGATCAAGCACCGCGACCGCCGCCGCCAGCCGGCGCAACGTGGCCGCGGTATCATAGGGTGGCAGGAAGCGGCCCGCCTCGGCCCCGGATGAACCTTTTTCCAGATGCAGATCGGCGACCATCAACAATGATTGTTCCGGCCAGAATAAGGCCCCGGAATGATGCGGTATTAAAGCTGCCCCGTTAACCAACATGATTTTCTTCTAACCCAATCGCGGGGCAAATGAAACGATCCATCAATGGGGCGTGGCAATGGAGCATGGCAATGCCGGGGGCGATCGGGGAAGATGGTCCGGCCCAGGCAGCGATATTTCCAAAGGGAGAGGATAGGTCATGAAATCCAGTGCCCGTGCCGTCGTCATCGGCGGCGGTGTCGTCGGCTGCAGCGTCCTGTATCACCTGACGAAATTTGGTTGGCGGGATGTCGTCCTGATCGAACGTTCGGAGCTGACGTCGGGCTCCACCTGGCACGCGGCGGGTGGTTTCCACACCCTGAACGCCGACCCCAACATTGCCGCCCTGCAGGGTTACACCATCCGCCTGTACCGGGAGTTGGAAGAGATCACCGGACAGTCCTGCGGCCTGCATCACGTGGGCGGGGTCACCATCGCCACCGATCCCGACCGCATGGATTTCCTGAAGGCCGAGCGCGCCAAGCACCGCAATATGGACCTGGACACGGAATTGATCACGCCGGGGGAAATCAAGGCACTTTGCCCGGTCCTGAATATCGATGACGTGCTGGGTGGCCTGTATGATCCCCTGGACGGCCATCTGGACCCCTCGGGCACCACCCAGGCCTATGCCAAGGCGGCGCGCCTGGGGGGCGCGGAGATTTATCTGCGCAACCGGGTGCTGGAACTGAACCGCCTCCCCGACGACAGTTGGGACGTGGTCACCGAACAAGGCACCGTCAATTGCGAATATGTGATCAACGCGGCCGGCTTGTGGGCGCGCGAGGTTGGCGCCATGGCCGGGGTCTATCTGCCCCTGCACCCCATGGAGCACCAGTATCTGGTTTCCGACGACATCGCCGAGGTCTACGAACGCGAAACCGAACTGCCCCACATCATGGACCCGGCGGGGGAGAGTTATTTCCGCCAGGAGGGCCGGGGTCTGGTGATCGGTATTTACGAACAGGATTGCGAACCCTGGGCGGTGGACGGCACCGCGTGGGACTTCGGTACGGAATTGCTGCCCGACAATCTGGACCGCATCGCGGAACCGTTGATGGAGGCCTATCACCGCTATCCCTGTCTGCGCGATGCCGGCATCAAACGGGTCATCAACGGCCCCTTCACCTTCGCCCCCGACGGCAATCCCCTGGTCGGTCCCGTGCCGGGCCTGCCCGGTTACTGGACGGCCTGCGCGGTGATGGCCGGTTTCAGCCAGGGCGGCGGGGTGGGCCGGACGGTCGCCGAATGGATGATCGAGGGGGAGCCGTCATCAGACGTTTTCGCCATGGATGTGGCCCGCTATGGCGACTACACGAACCCCGGCTTTACGCGGCCCAAGGTGATGGAGAATTACCAACGCCGTTTTGCCATCACCTACCCGAACGAGGAATTGCCCGCCGCCCGGCCCCTGCACACCACCCCGGCCTATGATATCTGGCAAAAACAGAACGCCGTCTTCGGCTCCGCCTATGGCATGGAAGTGGTGAATTATTTCGCACCCCCGGGTGAAACGCCGTATGAAAACCCCAGCTTTCGCCGTTCCAACGCGCATGCCATTGTCGGCGAAGAATGCCGCGCCGTGCGCACCGGCGTCGGCCTGAACGAAATTCACAACTTCTCGAAATTCCAGGTGACGGGACCGGGCGCCGAAGCCTGGCTGAACCGCATCCTGGCCAACCGCATGCCGAAGCCGGGCCGCATTGCCTTGAGCCCCATGCTCAACCCCTTGGGCAAATTGATCGGCGACCTGACCGTGTCCCATATCACCCAGGATCAATTCCAGGTCACCGGCTCCTACGCCGCCCAGGCCTACCATTGGCGCTGGTTTGAAACCCATTTGCCCGGCTCGGGCGTTACAGTCCGCAATATTTCCGATAGCCGCATTGGTTTTCAGATCGCCGGGCCCAGGGCACGGGATCTGCT
This sequence comes from Alphaproteobacteria bacterium, assembly GCA_047518225.1. Classification (GTDB taxonomy): domain Bacteria; phylum Pseudomonadota; class Alphaproteobacteria. Next base: position 4,775 of record JAKZRK010000136.1, read on the forward strand.
GGCCAGGGTGACCAACCATGATCTGTCCAGCGAAAGCTTTCCGTTTCTGAGCGTCCGGGAATTGGCCATTGGCGACTTACAGGCGACCGTCTGCCGCATTTCCTACACCGGCGATCTGGGCTATGAAATCTATGTGCCCCGCGATGATCAAGCCGCGCTGTACAGGACACTGAATACCGCCGGCGCCGAATTCGGCCTGCGCCCCTTTGGCATGCGGGCCATGATGTCCCTGCGTCTGGAGAAAAGCTTTGGTTCCTGGTTGCGGGAGTACAAGCCCGACTATACGCCGGCGGAAACCGGGTTGGACCGTTTTGTGAAATTCGACAAGGGCGATTTCATCGGCCGCGACGCGGCCCTGGCGGCGCGGGCGCGGCCACCGGCACGGCGCCTAGTCACACTGGTGGTGGCGGCCGATGACGCCGATGTCTGGGCCGACGAACCAATCTGGAAAGACGGCGCGGTGGTCGGGCTTGTCACCTCGGGCGGCTATGCCCATTATGTGGGCAAAAGCGTGGCGCTGGGATTTGTGCCGGTGGAGATGATCGCGCCCGGCGCCACGTTCGAGATCGAAATTCTTGGCGAAATGCGAGGCGCCAGCCTAATTACCGAACCCTTGTTCGATCCTAGTGGCGAACGATTGCGCGGCTAGAGCGGTTCCGGGCTAAATCTGATCTCTGGCTTCGGTGTTGTACGACCGCAGCATGGCGTCCGTGCCAAAGTAGGCGTGTTTGGACATATCCGGTGAGTAGCGCGAGGCTGGGGGCGTTCGGCCCAATGCTTCGGCAATGGCGCGCACGTGATGCGGCGCGCCGCCGCAGCAAACCCCGAAATAGCCGACGCCCAAATCCCGCGCCTTGTTGGTAAACTCGGCGATCTCGAAACGGTTGCACGTGAAGGGGTCCAGCGCGGTGGGAAATGGCATTTCCCCCGGCAGGCAATCACAGCCAGGGTCACGCAGGGATTGGAAGGTGGGTTCTTCGGCGTTGGTGCGGTAGGGCACCGGCAGGGCCGCCACGTGGCAATCCACGCTGGCGCAGACATCTTGCAACAATGGCAGCATGGTCCGGGGGCCACGGCAACAGTTCAAACCCACCACGTCCGCGCCGCCATCGGAGATCTGCTTGCAGCTTTTACCGGGCCTATGGCCATCCCGCGTGGTATCCGCGCGATGGAAAGCCATGGTGACGACGGCGGGCAATTTTGTCTGTTTGATCACATCCAGGGCGATGAGCGCCTCGGCCAAATAGGAAAACGTTTCCCCAATGATGAAATCGGCATTTTCCTCGACCGCCCAGGCGACCTGTTCCTCGAACATGGCGCGCACCTGGCCGACGCTTTCATTGCTGCCCGGCTCGTAAATATTGGTGTTGCAGATATTGCCGGCCAGCAGCGTGCCGCTTTCAACCGCGACCTCGCCGGCGATTTTCAGGGCCTGGCGGTTCAAATCCTCCAGCAAATGCTCCTTGCCGATTATGCGGAGCTTTTCCCGGTGGCCATAATAGGTAAAGGCCTCGACCACGTCCGAGCCGGCATGCACGAACTCCCGGTGCAACTGCCGCACGGCTTCCGGGTGATCCAGCACCGCCTCGGGCACAAAGGCGCCAGCCTGCAAATAGCCCCGGCGCTCCAACTCGAACAGGTAGCCTTCGGCGCAGATGACCGGCCCGGCGGCCAGACGCTGCAAAAGACCTTGGCGTTGATCGGTGACACCCATGGATGTGGCCTCCGCCCATAAAATTAGCGATTTGGAACCAAATTAGTGCCGCGACCTTGGCAGAAATTATCGGCGCTGCAAAGCGGCATTATCGCGGCGCCTGTCCAGCCCGTCGGCCCCTGGCGCCGGGATCATTCTGGCGCCCGGAATAGTTTGTAAGTCGACCTGGCGAGAGCACATTCGGGGCGCCAGAGAATTTGCTTTGGCCCGATCGGCGGCGATGGGTTAGAATTTTCGATTGCCCGGCGTTTGGAATTTCGGCTCGCGGGACATCGGAGCGAATGGGGCATTTGGAGGCGGAGCGTATGAGTTGGCGCATTGGCGTGGATATTGGTGGCACCTTCACGGATGTTGCCTTGGTGGACGAGGAAACCGGGCAGATCGGCATTGCCAAGGTGCCGACCACACCACGGGATTTTGGCCTCGGCGTGGTAGAGGCCCTGGCCATTGCCTTGAAGGAACAAGGCATCCCCGCCAGTGCGGTTTCTCTGCTGTCCCATGCGACCACGGTGGTCACCAACGCTATCCTGCAGGGCGAGGGCGCCCATGCCATGCTGATATCGACCCGGGGCTTCCGCGATGTGCTGGAATTGCGGCGTTCGTCCCGTCCCAGTCTGTACGATTTGTTTCAAGACGCCCCGTCCCTGTTGGTACCGCGCTATTGCCGCCTGGAAGTCAATGAACGTCTGGATGCCGCCGGCGAGGTTGTGACGCCTTTGGATGAAGGCGATATCGACGCCATTATCGGCTTCGCCCGGGAAAACAAGATTGAGGCGATCGCGGTGTCATTGATGTTTTCTTTCCTGAATGACGTTCATGAACGCCGCATCGGGGAACTATTGCGTAGCGCGCTGCCCGATATCCCGGTCTTTCTGTCCTCGGAAGTACTGCCGGAAATCCGCGAGTTCGAACGGGCCTCCACCACAGCCGTCTGCGCCTATGTGGGGCCGATCCTGGAATCCTACCTGCGGCGATTGGAAGGCGCGACAAGAGAAATGGGCCTGCCGGGGCTTTACGTCATGGGTTCCTCGGGCGGGGTCTTCGATGTGGCGGAAGGGTTGAAGATGCCGGCCATGGCCATTGAATCCGGCCCCGCCGCCGGCGTCATCGCCGCCGCCATTATCGGCCGCCAGTTGGACAAGCCGAATTTGCTGTCCTTCGACATGGGCGGCACCACGGCGAAAGCCAGCCTGATCAAAGACGGCGTCGTCGAAACCACTTCGGAATACGAAGTGGGTGGCGGTGGCAGTGCCAACCGCTGGATGAACGGCACCGGCCACCCGATCCGCGTGCCGGTCATCGACCTGGCCGAGGTCAGCGCGGGGGGCGGCTCGATCGCCTGGATCGATCCCGGCGGGGCGCTGAAGGTGGGACCGCAAAGTGCGGGCGCCGAACCGGGGCCGGTCTGTTACGACGCCGGCGGCACCAGGCCGACGGTGACCGACTGCAATCTGTCGCTGGGCTATCTGGATTCCCACGCCCTATTGGCTGGCCGTCTGGCCATCCGCGGCGACAAGGCGATAAAGGCGATCGAGGAACATTTGGCCCAGCCCCTTGGCATCAGCGTCGATGATGCCGCCGCCGGTGTCCTCAACGTGGTCAACGCCTCCATGGCGGAGGCGTTGCGCATTGTCTCGGTGGAGCGCGGCCACGACGCACGGGAATTCAGCCTGGTCGCCTTTGGCGGCGCCGGCCCCATGCATGCGGCGGAATTGGCGGCGGAACTGGGCATCCGCGAGGTGATCATCCCGCCCATCCCAGGTGGCTTCTCCGCCCTGGGCCTGGTGGCCACGGATCTGAAACGGGATTATGTGAAAACCCATTTCACGCCCCTGGCCGAGGCCGATCCGGAAGCGGTCACGGCAACCTATGGCGCGATGGAAGCCTCGGCCCGGCAGATGCTGGAATCCTCCGGAATACCCCAGGCGGATTGGGTCCTGGAGCGCGCGGCCGATCTACGCTATGGCCGGCAGGCCTATGAATTGACCGTGCCGGCCGGGCCCGGCGCCGTGACCTCCGATAGCCTGGCCGAGCTGGCCCGCCTGTTCCACGAAAAACATCGCCACACCTATGGCCACGACAACCCGGACGAAGGCATACAATTGGTCAATCTGCGCCTGACCGCCATCGGGCGTTTCGAGTCCCTGGAATTAAGCCATGGCGCCGGTAGAGATGAAGGCGCGGCCAATGACGGCGGGGCCGAAGATGCGCGCAAGGGCGCCCGCCCGGTCTGGTTCCGCCAGGGCGGACGCCGTGACTGCGCCATATATGACAGCGCCAAGCTGGGCGTGGGCGACGATATTTCCGGACCGGCGGTGATCGAAGCCGTGGACACAACCATCGTCATCCCGCCGGGCTGGCGGGCGCGGGTCAACGCCGCGGGGCATATTCTGATGGAGGACAACAATGACGCTTAACGAAAAGCCGGCTGACGAGACCGTCGCCGACAGGCTGGTTCGGACCGACGCGGCGACCTTTGAAGTCGTCAAGAACAGCCTGTACGCCGCGGCGGAAGAAATGAAAATCGTGCTGGCCAAGACGGCCTATTCGCCGCTGTTGAAAGTGGCGGGCGATTATTCCTGCGGCCTGTTCGATGCGCACGGCGAAATGATCGCCCAGGGGCCGGATCTGCCGATCCATCTAGGCTCCATGCCCGATGCGGTGAAGGCGGTGATCGCAGCTTTCGAGAGCTTCGCGGAAGGCGATGTCTACATCCACAACGATCCCTATTTCGGCGGCTCTCATCTGCCGGATGTGAATGTGGTCTCGCCGTCCTTTCATCAGGGTGAATTGCTGGGCTTTGCCTGTGTGCGGGCCCATTGGCCGGACGTGGGCAGCGCCACGCCGGGAAGCTATGGCGCGGTCACGGAAATTTTTGGCGAGGGCCTGCGCCTGCCCCCCACCCGCCTGTATGCGGCGGGGGTTTTAAACCAGGATGTGGATGCGATCATATTCACCAACGTGCGCACCCCCGGCGAACGCCGGGGCGACATGAACGCCCAGATCGCGGCCAACCGGCGCGGCAGTGCGCGGCTGTCCGAACTGGCGGAGAAATACGGCGCCGATAACCTGCGCCGCATCATGGCCGAGGTGATGGACTATTCCGAAGCCATGATGCGGACATTCCTGTCGGAACTGCCCGACGGGACAGGCAGTTTTGAGGATTTTTGCGACGGTGACGGCATTCTGGAACCAGGCGCCGTGGAAGACGATATCTTCACCATCCGCATGCGGGCGATCAAATCCGGGGATAACCTGACGGTGGATTTCGCGGGCTCGGACCCGCAAGTCGCCGGGCCCATGAACGCACCCCTGTCGGTGACCGCATCGGGGGTCTTTACCACGGTGAAAATGGTGGTCGACCCGAACGGCATGATCCCGCCGAACTCGGGCTGTTGGCGCGCCATCACGGTGCTGGCGCCCGAGGCCTCGGTGGTGAACGCGGCCTTTCCCGCGCCCGTGGTCTATGCCAACCACGAGATGTCCCACCGGGTTGCGGATATGCTGTTCGGCGCCCTTTATGAATTCCTGCCCGAGCGGGTCATGGCCTGCTCCCAAGGCACCTCATCGGTTCTGACCCTGGGCGGCGTTGATTACCGTAATGGCGAACGTTACGTCAGCTACGAATCCATCAAGGGCGGCTTTGGCGCCCGGCCCACCAAGGACGGCATCAATTGTGTTGCCTCCGGTATCTCGAACATGATGAACACCCCCATCGAAGTGCTGGAAATGAGCTTTCCCGTCCGGGTCGAGGAATATTCGGTGCTCACGGACAGTGGCGGCGCCGGTGAATTCCGCGGTGGCTGCGGCGCGCGGCGGGTCTGGCGGGTCCTGGGCAACCCATCGCTCGGCGCCATTTGTTGCGAACGCAGTAAATCGCCGCCCTTTGGCCTGGCCGGCGGCATGGCAGGCTCGCCCATGCGCATCACCCTGGAAGACCCCGACGGCGGCCTGCGCCATCCGTTGAGCAAGGGCGCCTTCACCGTTCCCGCAGACGGCCTGATCATCGTGGAAGTCCCGGGTTCGGGTGGCTATGGCCCCCCCGCGAAGCGCAACCGCGCCGCCCTGGCCGACGACCTGAAAAACGGCTACGTCAGCGAAGAAGCGGCGCGCAGGGACTATGGCGTGGAATGACAGTAATTCCGTATTAATCCAGGATAGCCGAGACAACATCGATAAAGCGGCCGAGCGCCTTGCCAATCGAGCCGGCGTGCTTGCAAGCACGCTCTATCTCGGCTAAAAGTAAACATGAATTCATATTCACTTGTCAAAAGGTGACCGCGCCGGCCAATGACCCACGCCCTTACTGACGTGTCTGATCTGATCCTACCGGCTAAACAACCGCGCAGCCGCGCCCGGCAGACGCGGATTATCCAGGCCGGGTTGGATCTTCTCAATTCCCAAAGCTTCGATGAAATGACCATGGAGCAGCTGGCCCGCCATGCGGACTGCTCCGTGGGGACGCTGTACAAGCGCTTTCAAAACAAGGATGCGTTGCTCCGTGTGCTATCGGAAGCAGCCGTCGGTGAGGTGCTGGTGGCATTGGAAACGGACCTGACCAAGGCCGTTACGAAAACCGATAGTCTGTCCGCGGCCATGCGCGATGTCGTCGCTTTCCTGGTTGGGTTCTTTCGCCAACGGGAAGCTCTCATACGCGCCATATATCACCGGCAATACAACGACCCGGTCGCCATGGAAGGTTTGAAGGCCGCGCGCTCCACCTTTGTCGAAGCTGCGCTGTCCAAGACCCTCGCCTTGCGCCCCACCGACATGACGGCCAAAGAGTTTGCCCGCAAATTTCCGATCGCCGTGCAGGTTATCGTTGGCGCCCTGAGCAATGCGGTGCAAAACCGACCCGGCCCGTTGATGCTGGAGGACGACGCCATCATCGACGAATTCACCAACATCCTAATGTCCTATCTGGATCATCGATGTTGATTTGACCCAGTCAAACGTTGCCCGGATGATCATGACAAGCACGGGCCGTCGCCCGAGATACATGAAGGAGAGGTTCCCAGACCATGAGCAAGACAACCCCAGTGACTGATTGGAAAACCGACTACGACATTTTTGACCCCGGCTATGTACGCGACCCTCTGCCGATTTGGCAGGAATTGCGCCAGGAATGTCCCATTGCTCACACGGATCGTTGGGGCGGATCCTGGCTGCCCACCCGGTATGAGGATCTGCAGGCTTTCGTGCGCATGGTGCCCGAGCTGTCATCCAAGGAGCCGCTCGTGGTACCGCCGCAGGAGCTCGACCCCGACTCGGAGCATTATGACGTTGCCGCACCACCCATTACTTCCGACCCGCCGACCCAGATACCCATCCGGCGGATGATCCTGCCTTTCTTCACGCCGAAAGCTGTTGCCGTGCACCGGCCCGATACCGAGGCGCTGTGCCACAAACTTATTGACGACTTTATCGACAAAGGTTCGTGTGACGGCGCGGTGCAATACGCCCAACAGATCCCGCCGAGGGTGATCGCCAATATGATGGGGATTGATTCCAGCCGCTCCGCCGATTTTGTCGAATGGGTTCGGGGCGTGTTGGAGATCGGCTTGACAGATCCGGTAACGCGGCTGAAATACCGCGGTATCATTCTTACATTCTTTACCGAACTCGTTGCCGAGCGGCGGCGCAATCCAGGCGACGATTTGATTTCGCAATTATTGGCTTGCGAATTGGAAGGCGAGCCCGTGACGGATGCGACGGTCATTGGCATGTGCAACCTGCTGCTGATCGCTGGCATCGATACGACTTGGAGTTCCATTGGCTCGGCGTTGTGGCATCTCTCCACGAATGCCGACGACCGCAAACGTCTGGCGAACGAACCGGACTTGTTCCCCCGCGCCGTTGAGGAGCTGTTGCGTTTCTATTCGCCAGTGACCATGGCCCGAGTCTGCCAAAAGGACATAGAAGTTGGCGATGTGACCTTCAAGGAAGGCGACCGGGTTCTGATGAATTTCCCCGCCGCCAACCATGATCCGGAAGTCTTTGAACGTGCCGACGAGGTGGTGCTGGATCGCGAACGCAACCGGCACATCGCCTTTGGCGTCGGCATCCACCGCTGTGCCGGCTCGAATCTGGCGCGCATGGAAATGGATGTGGCCCTGCGGGTCTGGTTCGAACGCATCCCGGAATTCGAACTGTCCGACCCGGACGCCGTGACGTGGGCCGGCGGCCAGGTCCGGGGACCAAGGAACCTGCCGATACGGTTTTGAAGCCGGACCCTGAGTTCCGAACTAGTGTCCTGATCGATAAATTGATATGATTATGTCTCTATTTGTTTTCAGGAGGCGCGATTGATGGCGAGAGTGGCGGTGACGATCTCTTTGAGCGATGACGAGCGCGCCGAATTGGAGGCGCTGTCTCGTCGTCGCAA
>JAKZRK010000137.1:0-6089 GCA_047518225.1 Alphaproteobacteria bacterium
AGGCCGCATCATCGGGGAAAAGTCGCTGGAACTCGGGTAGCGAATGCGGGAATGGGAGATCGGCGCGGTCGAGAACATCCATGGCGCGCTCCCCTATATCCGGTTTGCGCCCATTCTAGCCCTAGTGGGTGTGGGTGTAAACCGGCTAGGCAAGCAATAAAGATAGAATTAGAAACCTTCGTTAAGACGAAAGGATTGCCGTGATCGCGCCATCGTGCCGTTATTTTGTTGAAAGTTCGGTCGCTGTACTTTTTTCGTACCTCTAATGGTTTAGTAGTTTTTTAACCGAATTCGCCAAATACTGGTCCCTCCAGAAATAGTTTGTGGAGGCAGCGGCGTAATGAGTTCCGCTGACGGGGACCTAACTCTTCGAAGTTTGGCATCGGCCGAAAGCGTGGACGGCGCGATGGGCGGCGTAGGCGCGCCCTTGCGGGTCGAAGGCGTCAGCCGGTTTCTGGAGGTTAGCCGCAGTAACTTCATCGTCGAGCCGATTGCTTCCTTGCCTTTCGCCATTGGCCTTTGGCAAATCAGCGACCAGAGGCAGATCGGCCTTTGGCTGGCTCTGGTCTGGGCGGCAGCCGTGTTGCGGGCGTTGCTGAGCCTGCATATCCGCCGTATGGACCTGTCCGGGGAAAGCTTGCGGGAATGGGGCTTCGCGGTATCGGCCGCGACTTGTTTAACGGGCGGGCTGTGGGCCAGCGGATTATTGTTTCTCTGGCCGCTGGAAGGGGGTTCCCTTGGTTTTTTCTTGATCGTGGCGATCATGGCGGTGGCCGGCATCGTGATGGTCATCGTGGCCTGCCATGCGGCCGCGCTCGGCCAATATCTGCTGGTAACGAGCACCGTCGCGGCGATAATTTTGATTTGGCAGCAACCAACGGATTACGGCATTGCCGTCATGGTGCTTTCAGCCATGAGCCTTAATCTAGCGGCGCTAGGCTGGCGGGCCAACCGCTTGTACGTGGGGCAGGCGCGGATGCGCATGGAATTGGATGCCGCCTACGTGGCCGCCAAAGCGGCCAACAGCGCCAAGTCGGAGTTTGTCGCCAACATCAGCCACGAGTTGCGGACGCCTCTGAATGCCATTAACGGGTTTTCCGAAATCATCAAGGATCAGGCCTTCGGTCCCATCGGCAATCAACAATATCTGGAATACGCCAACGATATTTACTTCAGCGGCACCCGGCTCCTCGAAATCATCAATGACATACTCGACCTTTCGAACCTCGAAACCGGCAACATGACAATGGTCGAGGAACGGATTGATGTGGGTGAGATCGTCCGCTCCGCCGTCGATGCGGCACGGGCGTGGGCCGATGAGTCAGGCGTCGCCCTGCAAAAGGAATTGCCGGCGCACCCAATCTACATTCAGTCCGATCGCCACCTGGTGAAGCAGGTTTTATCCAATCTGATTTCCAACGCCGTGAAATTCACGCCACTGGGCGGCGAAGTGGCGGTCGAGGTGAAGTTCGCGCCCAACGACGACCTGATGATGATTGTCAACGACAACGGCATCGGCATGTCGCCGGCCGACATCACCACGGCCATGCTGCCGTTCGGCTAGGTCGATGCGTCCCTGGCGCGGCGGTTCGAGGGGACCGGCCTGGGCATACCGTTGGTGAAGTCCCTGATCGAACTACTTGGCGGAAAATTCCGTTTGCAAAGCGAACTGAGTGTTGGAACCCGTGCCGTCGCCACCTTTCCAGCCAATTGTGTACAACGTTAGGAGTAGCGCCGGGGAGACGCGGCGTTTGTAACGATGCGGGACCAAAAGCAACAAGATTCGATACCGCCATCGGAGAGCAATTGGGGCGAATTGCCCTCTCTGAGCCGGCGCATCGCGCATTATCACCAACGCATCGAAAATGGCCATCCCCTGGCGGGCCGGCAACCGGGCCGCGGCGCCATTGAATTGTCTGGCAACGACTATCTATGCCTTAGCGGTCATTCGGCCATCATCGAAGCGCAGGTCGCGGTTTTGCAGGGCGGCGGCGATGATATCTATATGTCGGCGGCCTTCCTCACGGACGGCACCATGCAGCGCGCCGTGGAACGGAAAATGGCGGCCTTTCTGGGCGCCGAGGATGCGGTGCTGTGCCAATCGGGATGGTGCGCGAACCTGGGCATGATGCAGGCGATCACCGACCAGAACACACAGGTTTATATTGACCTGCGGGTACATGCCGCGATCTGGGACGGCGCCCGGGGCACCGGCGCGAAGATCCGCCCCTTCCGCCATAACAGTCCAGAAAGCCTGGAAAGCAAAATCCGCAAATACGGGGCCGGTGTCGTCGTCGTCTCGGCCGTTTATGGCATCGACGGTACGGTTTGCCCTTTGGCGGAAATCGCGGACATCGCGGGCCGCCATGATTGCGAAATTGTCGTTGACGAGAGCCATTCCATCGGCATTTACGGCCGGCGGGGGGAAGGGTTGGTTTCCGCCTTGGGTCTGCGCGAGAAGATCACCTACCGCAGCTTCAGTCTTTCCAAGGGCATGGTGACGCGGGCTGGCATGGTGACGGGTCCGGCCCGGGTGATGGATTTCTTCCACTATGAATCGCGGCCGGCGATTTTCAGCTCGACCGTATTGCCCCATGAGGTCGCCGGCCTTGGCGCCGCCTTGAATATCATCCAGGAGGAAGATTGGCGCCGGGAACGCTTGCGCCACAACAGCGCCGAGTTGCGCCATCGGCTGGTCGCGTTGGGTTTCGCCGTCCCCGTTGAAGGATTGCATATCATTCCGCTTGTAGCCGGCCAGGAAGAGTTGGCGGTCATGTTGCGCGACGCGCTCGAACGGCATGGTCTTTTCGGCACGCTGATTTGCGCGCCGGCGACCTCGCGAAATAGAGCCCTGGTACGCCTGTCCGTCAATTCGGGATTGATTGAGGACGACCTATCGCGCATCGCCGGGGCCTGCGCCCAGGTACGCCACGAAATTCCAGCGCACCGCTGGCCTGTCGCCCTTTGGGATGGGGTTTCCGCCATTGCCGATAGCATGGTGGCGGGCAATCCGGCCGAGGCGGGGCGGCCACTTGATGAACCGGACAGGCAATGGTCCCGGCCCGGCCGGCGTGAAGGCCGGGCTGGCTGATGGCCTTCAATCCGCTTGTTCAGAACTATTGCGACTTCCTGTTACGTTATCGCTGGCTGGTGGTTGTTGCATCCGTCCTGATTTGCCTGGCGATCAGCGCCGGCGGACTGCACCTGCGCACGACGCCGGACAACCGTGTTTTCTTCGGTGAAAACAATCCCGACCTGAAGGCCTTCGAGACCCTGGAGGGCGCTTATCGCGAAAGCAATGACGTATTGATCGCCGTTGCGCCGGCAAGGGGCGGGATCTTCACCGCCGGGCATCTGCGGGGGCTGCGCGAATTGACCGAGGCGTTGTGGACCGCCCCCTTCGTCACGCGGGTGGATTCCATCACCAATTTTCAAAATTCCCAGGTCATCGGCGATGAATTGAAGATTGACGATCTGGTGCCGGACGGCTTGCTACTGACCCCGCGCGCGATCTCCGATATCCGCGCGGTGGCGATGGCGGAGCCGGCGCTGGGTGGATTGTTAATTTCCCAGGATGGCCGCGTCGCGGGCATCGCGGTGAATTTCCGCCTGCCCGAGAAGACGCCCGAGGCGATCCGCGAGATCGTCGCCTTTTTACATGCGCTCGAACAGGATATCGAAGCACGCCAGCCGGACATCAATATATACATGACGGGCAATGTCATGCTGATGTCGGCTTTTGACGAGGCCAGCCTTGACGATATGTCAACGCTGATACCGGCCATGTTCGCCGCCATTGTCGTGATCATGACAATTCTGGTGCGATCGTTCGCGGGCATGGCGGCCGTAATGTTGCTGGCGATTTTGTCCAGCATGACGGCGGTTGGCGTGGCCGGCTGGTTCGGTGTCGTCATCAATGCGGGCTCATCCTCGGCGCCGTTGATCATTCTGACCATGGCCCTGGCTTATGGCGTGCATTTGGTTACGAAGTTTCTCTCCGATTTCGGCTCGGGCTGGTCGAAGCGCGAGGCCATCGTCAATTCGGTCGAATTCAATCTTTCGCCCGTCGCCTTGACCAGCGTGACCTCCGCCATCGGTTTCCTTTCCATGAATGGCAGCGACGCACCGCCGTTCCATGATTTGGGCACCATCGTCGCGGTCGGCGTCACCACCGCCTTCCTGTTGTCGTTCACGTTCGTGCCGGCATTTCTGGCTATCATGCACATCAAGCAGCCGGGCAAACTCATTCACGGTCAGCGTTTGGTGATCTCCTTGGGCAGTTTCGTGACGACCAACCGGCGCTGGGTATTCTGGACCTCGTCCGCCCTGATCGTGCTGCTGGCCACCGGCATTTCGCGCATCCAACTGAACGACGATTGGGTTGGATATTTCGACGAGCGTTACGAGTTCCACAACGACACCAAATACATTCTGAAAAACCTGACCGGCATCGACCTTCTGGAATACTCGATCGCGGCCGACGGTGAACAGGGCATTTTCGAGCCGTCGTATCTGCAAATGCTCGACCGCTTCACCACCTGGCTGCGAACACAGCCCGAAGTCGTGAATGTGCAATCCTTAAGCGACGTGATGAAACGCCTGAACAGGGATTTAAAGGGCGGCGGCCAAGAGGCTTACGTCGTCCCCAACTCGCGGGAACTGGCGGCGCAATATCTGTTGCTGTACGAATTATCCTTGCCCAACGGCCCTGATCTCAACGACCGTATCATGGTGGACCGTGCTGCCAGCCGGGTAAGCGTCATGCTGCGCCGGGACGGCTCCAACCTGCCTTCCAAGGAATTGCGGCCATTGGCTCTGCGGATCGACACCTGGTTGGCGGCGAACGGCGATACGGCACGTAACGCCAAGGGCACCGGCATATCCCTGATGTTCGCCTATCTATCCGAGCGCAATATCTCGGCCATGCTGTTCAGCACCGCCATTGCGCTGTTTTTGATATCCGGCATCCTGGTGCTGGCCCTGCGCAGTATCAAAATCGGCATCGCCAGCCTGGTGCCAAATTTCGTGCCGGCGATCATGGGCTTTGGCCTATGGGGTTATATGCAGGGTGAGGTCGGCGTCGCCATCGCGGTCGTGGCGGCCATGACTTTTGGCATTGTTGTCGACGACACAATTCATTTCCTCTCGAAATATGTGCAGGGGCGCCGTGAACTGGGTAAAGGCCCGGAGGAAGCCATCCTGTATTCCTTCCGCTCGGTCGGGACGGCGCTGTTGGTTACCACGCTTGTCCTGGTGGCCGGGTTCCTTGTCCTTGGGACCTCCGGCTTCAAGGTATCGAGCAGCCTGGGTCTGCTGACCGCCATCGTTCTGGCCCTGGCCTTGATCGCGGATTTTCTGTTCCTGCCGAGCCTGTTGTTGCAGTTCGACCGGGCGGCCAAGGATATCGCGGGCGATTTGACGGTGTTGGGCGACGCCACCCGGTTCAACGAACTACCGGACCTAACCCGACGGGTGCAGAAATATCTGGAGCGTATCCGCGACGGTCACCCCCTGCGCGGCAAGCCGCCGGGGGAACATGCCATTGAGTTGTGGAGCAACGACTATCTGTCAATCGCCGGGCATCCAGATATCGTGCGGGCGCAATCCGATCTTCTGCGGGGCAACCGCGAACGGCCGTTCATGTCGGCCAGCCTGTTGGCCAAAACCTCGCCGCAACGCAGCATCGAAAAGCAGATGGCCGCCTTCCACGGCGTCGAGGATACGGTGCTCTGCCAGTCCGGCTGGTGCGCGAACGTCGATTTGCTGCAAACCATCGCGGACAAGGATACGGCGATCTATCTCGATATTTACGCCCATGCCTCGCTGTGGGATGGCGCGCGCGCGTCCGGCGCGCCGATCCATACCTTTCGCCATAATCAGCCGGGCAGCCTAGCCGCCAAGGGCGGCCGCCATGGTCCCGGCATCGTCGTCGTCGATGCCGTCTACAGCGCCTGAGTCGGACCCGATTTCCTTGGACACAGAATTGGCTTAATCGAAGTGTCCAAGGAGGACCGGAACATGACCGATAATTTTGAGAAGAAAGTTGCTGTTGATGGGCCTGTGGTAAATGCGGGCGAGCTTGGCTCGTC
>JAKZRK010000138.1:0-5212 GCA_047518225.1 Alphaproteobacteria bacterium
GGACGAGCCAAGCTCGCCCGCATTTACCACAGGCCCATCAACAGCAACTTTCTTCTCAAAATTATCGGTCATGTTCCGGTCCTCCTTGGACACTTCGATTAAGCCAATTCTGTGTCCAAGGAAATCGGGTCCGACTCACGACTTTGTCTGGGGAATCCTGTTCGCAAATTAGCGTTCGTTATTCGCCTTCCGGCGTCAATGTTCAGACCGGACGATCAGTTCAGTTCCGGGCAATTCCGGACCATATTTCGCGCATAGATGGAGATTGCGTATGCCATGACGTGATCCCACATTGTTGGACCCCTGGCGGCCAACGCCGGAAAACACCGGGTTGGTACAGGTGGAAACGGAAATCACCCGACCGGCCGCCAGGATCCGCTATACGTATGTCTTTTACCTATCCGCCAGCGCCTCCGTCCTGGTCATCCCGGTGACATTCCTGATCCGCGGGCCCACCCGCCCCGCGGGGCAATCAAATAGCGCAAGCTAATGTTAACAATTTACCGCCAACATCAATCAAGGATTTCGATGCGCCTGATGATCACCGCGTCGAATTGGGGCGGGGTCGCGACGGATGAACATGACGGGCCAATTATCGGAATTAGAGAGTTCGCGGCAATCCGATTCCACCGCGCGCCTAAAGACTTTGGTAGCGGCCACCAACGTCAACGACGATACCTTTTTGGCCACCGATTATCTCAATCATTTCAACGAAATCGTGATGCTGTTGGAAATGGTCCCCGACATGCCCGACATTCTGACAGACGCCAAGGATTGGCGGCCGAAAACTTATGCCCGGCATTTTCTCGATAGTGGCCTGTCCGACAGCGGGATTACCATCGAGGCCTACGAGAATGCGCCGGCGGAATTCCGCGACCCGTTTGATGTCACCGTGGAGCGGATGAACAGGGTGGTTATTAAGGGCATTGAACGTATTGAAGGCGCCCTGGATAGCCCGCAACCTGAAGAGCTGGCCGCCGCGACAGCCACCGTTACCAACCTATTGCAGCGCCTGGTCGATATTGCCTCCGCCATCATTCATGGCGGCACGCCCCAGTTGGAACAGGACGAGATCGACGAAATTTTAGATTCTTAGAGCACATTCGGACCGCGCTTATTTTGCGTTGGCCCGGTCTATCATGGCGTGCAGCAATACGTTGCATCCGGCGGCGCAATCGGCCTGTGTCGCGCTTTCCACCTCGTTATGACTGATCCCGTCCTTGCAAGGCACGAAGATCATGCCCGTGGGCGCCAGGGTCGAAATGTGACAGGCATCGTGGCCGGCACCGGAAACGATTTCCATGCCATCAAGGCCGGCGGCTTCGGTGCCGCCGCGTACGGCGGCAATGCAATCGGCATTGAACACAATCGGGGGCTGGTACCAGATTTCCCGGCAGTCCAGTTCCAGGCCACGGGCGTCGGCGGCGGCCTCGCAGGCCCGTATCAACGCCGCCTTCATGGCGGAAAGGCGGTCATCGTCAGGATGGCGGATATCGACGCTGAAGACGACCTGGCCGGGAATGGTGTTGCGGGAATTGGGACTGACATCGAACTGGCCCACGGTGGTGCAGGCGCCGGGTTGAAATTCAAGGCCGATGCGGTTCACCTCCCCCACCAATTCCGCCGCGCCAACCAGGGCGTCACGGCGAATTTTCATGGGCGTCGGCCCGGCATGGGCTTCCTGCCCGGTCAAGGTGACATCGAACCAGCGTTGTCCCTGGGCGCCTTGGACGATGCCGATGGTTTTCGCTTCGCCCTCTAGAATAGGGCCTTGTTCGATATGCACTTCGAAAAATGCCGCGACCTCTCCCACCCCGGGTGCGGCATCGCCCAAATAGCCAATGGCCTCTAATTCATCGCGGAACGTCTTGCCCGCCGCATCGGTCATGGCATAGACCTCGTCCAGATCGAACTTTCCAATGGCCACGCCGGAACCCATCATGGCCGGGGCAAAGCGGCAACCTTCCTCGTTGGTCCAGACGGTTACCTCGATGGGCCGTTCGGTTTCATAGTTCATATCGTTCAGGGTGCGGATCACCTCCAGCCCCGACAGCACGCCGAAGACGCCGTCGTATTTGCCGCCCGTCGGCTGGGTATCAAGATGGCTGCCGGTCATTACCGGGGCCTGGCCGTCGTCCCGGCCCGGGCGGCGGGCAAAGATGTTACCCACGGCGTCAACCCGGATACTGCATCCCGCCTCCTCGCACCAGCGCACGAACAGATCGCGGCCCTGCCCGTCCAGTTCGGTTAAGGCCTGGCGGTTGACGCCGCCCTTTTCGGTCGCGCCGATCTGCGCCATCTCCATCAGCGAGGCCCACAGGCGGTCGCTGTTAATTGCCAGATTTTGCATCCCTTACTCCTGCCGTGCTGCCGATGACCGGCCAACCGTAACCGAGGGGGCGGCCGGGGGGAAGAGCCATTCTGCTATCGCCCCGGCGGGGCCGGCATGAAATAATCCAGATAACGGAATTGGGAGTACGGGGATGATTAAGCCGTTCCGGAATCGGAAACAAATTCGCGGATGCATGGCCGCCGGCCGGGCGCTATCCTGACCGGCAAGATGGACAATCAATTACGCACGATCCGGCAAATCCGGGGGCTTTCCGTCGATCAACTGGCCCGGCGGGTGGGCGCCTCCCGCTCTAAAATCTACAAGTTGGAAAATGGTACACAACGCCTGACCGATGTTTGGATCGCGCGCCTGGCCAAGGCGTTGAGCGCGGCGCCGGCTGATTTTTTGAGCGCTTCGGGGCCATCGATCCCGGTCAGTTATTATATCTCGGCGGCCTTTTCGGGTCTCGCCAGCTTCCATATGCCCGAACCCGTGGAACAACTTTCCCCGCCCCGGCGCCTGAACCGGCCGGAAGACTGCCTCGCCTGCGAGATTTACGATGATAGTTGCGATGGTATCTACCCCCAAGGCAGCCTGGTCATCTTGCGCGACCTGAGCGGTCTGCAAAATCCATTGAAGCTGGGCGATCGTATCGTCGTGCGCCATTACGTGCATTCGGTTGGCGATGGCCGCGTCATGGAGATTGTCCTGGGCCATTTGGACCGGACGGTTACGGGCGATCTGGTTTTGTTGACCCGTTCGGGAAATCCACAGCTGCCCGGCACCGTCATCATCCGCCGCGGCGCTGATCCGGGGGCGGCATTGCGCGAGGCCCGGTCCCGCTTTCAAGGCACCGGCGCCGCCGCGTTACCCGCTTACCAGCCTGAAAACACCGATCAGGCGGACATCCTGGGCGTGGTTGCCATGGTCATCCAGCCTGAAACCGCGGCCTGATGGAGATCGGTTCCTTTTAAGGGTTGATGCCTGAATAGATTAAACCTAAAATTGTCTCCATTATGGAGACAGGCCCCAGCCGCCGCAGCATGGCGGACATCCAGGTCGATCAATATGTCGGCGGCCGATTGCGTTTGCGCCGCAAACTTTTGGGATATAGCCAGGCGCGCCTGGGCGACGCCGCCGACCTGACACCCCAACAAATCCAAAAATACGAAAAGGGAATAAGCCGCATTGGCGCCTCCCGTCTATGGGCCCTGGGCGGGATTTTACGGGTTCCGGTGTCCTATTTCTTTGATGGCCTGGACGAAGCCGCGCCAGCCATGGGCGAAACCATTAGCGCCGCCGAAATTCGCCTCTGTACCGCCTTGCGCCGCCTCTCCCCACGCCAGCAACGAAAACTATACGAGCTGGTCATGACCTTCGCCGAGGTGCCCAAGCCGCTGGTAAACAGCCATTAGAGCGCTTCCGGACTAACCAATAATCACATGTTCCCGGGTAATAATCGAGCCAATGCGGCCCGGTTCCAGAAAATTCACCTCGTCGGCCTTGGTCCGGGCATAGGCATCCGACGTTGCTGATTGCCGCATATGGTCGACGGATTCGAACCAGGCCATGGGCAAACCGTCAAAGGCCGGCGGTTCGGCCTTGCCATAGGCGCCCAGACGCACGTGGCATTGGACATAGCGGCGCAGGGTTTCAATTTCCGCCGCGATCGGGCCATGCTTCCGGCGCCAATGGTTCTGCGCCTCGGCCGGGTCCATGCCTGCCTTGAATTTTAACAGAGAGATACTTTTGACGCCGTTGTCGGGCACCGGGCCATCCTTGATCACGGTTTCCGTCGTCAACAGTTCCACCAAACGGCCGCCGTCGATAAAGTTCGCCTCGTCCCGCTTGGCGGCGGCGAACTCGGCCGTCGCGGTCATGGCGCGCAAGGCGTCCTTGTCGTCAACCCAGATCTCGGCCACGCCGTCGCAGATCAGCTCGCCCTTGCCATAGCCCGATAGACTGGGATGGCATTGCACGTAGCGGCGAATTCCCGGGATGCGCCCGACGATTGGCCCGTGGGTGCCCAGCCAATGGGCCTGAAAATCCTCCACCCCCATCCCGGGCCGGCGATAGGCGACCTCGCATATCTTTATCATTCCTGCCTCGTGTCCCAGCCTATGTCCGCTCCATCATAGGGCCATTCAAGGATTTGGATCAAAACCCTATATGGCGCTACTATCGCGGCCAGCATAATCCAGCGGGGAGTGATAGTCATGACGGAACCCAGAACGGGCGGCTGTCTTTGCGGGGCGGTGCGTTATAAACTGACCGCCGATCCCATGACGACCATGGTCTGCAACTGCACCAACTGCCAAAGGAGCAGCGGCAGTGCGCTGTCGACCATCGCCCTTGTTCCCCGCCATGCATTGAAGGTCGAGGGCGAATTGAAGGGTTACGAATACGCCGGCGACAGCGGCAATAAGCTGGAGATAAATTTCTGCCCCAACTGCGGCTCCCCGGTGCTGTTGAATATCCGCCGTATGCCCGACGTCGTCTCGATCAAGGTCGGCAGCTTTGACGATACGTCTTGGTTCAAACCGAAAATAAGTATCTACACCGATAGCGCGCAAAGCTGGCTGCCCGAGATCGCCAATTGCCAGGCTTTCGCCAAAAGCACCGGTTGAGGGGCCCTTGAATTGCGCCTTGCACCTGCCTCTTGAATTCGCCGAGGCACGGACGAACTTTCGCCGGGCGGAGCGGCTCAATACCCACAGAGCGCATCGGTTTCCAATAGCACAAATCACTAGTGTCCGGTTAAAAATCGAATAAATTCAATTGGTTGGTTATTTGCGAAGCGTTGCATCTGTTTTCGTCTCCCGCAAGTGCTTGATGTATGGGCATTTTCTCGAAGAGGGTCACCGAGAGGATCTGTAACAA
>JAKZRK010000139.1:0-5242 GCA_047518225.1 Alphaproteobacteria bacterium
TCAAGATCCACATAACTGAAAAGACTGCCGCTCTTTACGTCATCACCACGCATAACACCCTCCGATCCAACGCAATCAGAGAATCATGATATAAACAAAATTGCGAGGCCTTTTTCAGCAACCTGCTAGAGCAGTTCCGGGTGAGGGTAACCTAATCTCACCATCATTAAAAAATTCTCACCTCTGGAGCCGTCCGGCGGGCCAATCCTAATTAGCGCCTACGATGAAAATAATCACCGGCTCATGCCAGGGCCCGGCGCAATAGTTGCACCATATGGAGGGCTTCCCGTCCGCTGCCATGTTTGATCTGCTGGCGGCAGGAGGTGCCGTTGGCGATGATCGTTGTCGCGGCGGCGGCCTCGCGGACCGCCGGCAACAGCGCGGCCTCGCCCATGGCCATGGAGGTGTCATAGGTATCGGCGCCGTAGCCGAAGGCGCCGGCCATGCCGCAGCAACTGGATGCCACCACTTCCACTTCCACATCCGGCAACAGGCCCAGGGCCGTGGTCATGGCCGCCATGGTCTGATGCGCCTTTTGATGGCAATGGCCGTGCACCAGCACCTTGCCAGTATCTCGTTTGCCGCCCCCGCCCCCGCCCAGGTCCAAATTCAGGCGGCCCGCCTGATGTTCCCTTGCCAGATATTCTTCCAACAGCACGGCGTTCTTGGCCAGGGCGTCGGACTCCTTGCCCGGCAGCACGGCGAGCAGTTCGTCGCGCAGGGTCAACAGACAGGATGGCTCCAACCCCAGAATGGGCAGGCCACGGGCAACAAAGGGTGCGAGGGCGGCAACCGTGCGGGCCATTTCCGCGCGCGCCTGATCCACCAGACCGGCGGAGAGAAAGGTGCGGCCGCAACATAGCCGCCGGCCGCCGTGGGATGCCTGGGCAATATGAACGCGCCGGCCCGCCGCCACAAGGACGGCTATGGCGGCGTGCAGGTTCTCCGCCTCGAAAGCCGTATTAAAGGTATCGGCGAACAGCACGACCTCCGGTCCCTCCGCCGGCCCGTATACGCTCTGATCCGGCCGGAAAACATCGCCACGCCATTTCGGCAAGGCGCGCCGGGCCGTGAAGCCGAACAACGTCTCGCTCAGCCAGGCCAGGAGAGGCACCTGGTCGCGCAGGTTCAGCAGGGGGGCGAGATGCCTGGCCCAGGGGGCATAGCGGGGCAGGTAGGCGACCAGACGGTCGTGCCAGGATACGCCAGAGCGCTTGGCGCGCTGGTATTGCACTTCGATCTTCATGGCCGCCATGTCGACCCCCACCGGGCATTCCCGCTTGCAGCCCTTGCAGCCGACGCAGAGCGACATCGCCTCGGCCATGGCGTCCGAATGCAGGGCGTCCGGGCCCAGTTGTCCCGAGATGCCAAGGCGCAAAAGATTGGCCCGGCCACGGGTGACATGGGCCTCGTCCCCGGTGACTTGGAACGATGGGCACATGACCCCGGCCAGGCCCAATTCGCGGCAGGCGCCGTTGTTGTTGCACATCTCCACCGCGCCGGCGAAGCCGCCCCAGGCCGACCAGTCCAGGCCGGTTTCAAATGTCTCGGTCCGATAACCCGGCTTGAAACGGAACAGGCGCCGGTCGTCCATTTTCGGCGGCGCGACGATCTTGCCCGGATTGAACAGGCCCCCGGGGTCGAGGATCTGTTTCACCTCGGCGAAATTGTCCACCATGCGCTGGCCGAACATGGGCAGATGAAATTCCGAACGGACCAGGCCGTCGCCATGTTCGCCGGAATGAGAGCCCTTGTATTCCCGCACCATGGCGAAGGCTTCCTCGGCCATGGCGCGCATTTTCACGGCGCCGTCCGCTCCTTTCAGGTTGACTACGGGGCGCACGTGCAGACAACCGACCGAGGCATGCGCATACCAAGTGCCTTCCGTGCCATGCTTGGTGAAAATCTTGGTCAGGCGGTCGGTATATTCGGCCAGGTCTTCCAGGCGCACGGCGCAGTCTTCGATAAAGGAGATCGGCTTGCCGTCGCCCTTCATGGACATCATGATGTTCAGACCGGACTTGCGCACTTCCCAGATATCCCGTTGGAAGCCTGGGTCCGTTGCCTCGACCACCGAGCCGGGGAAACCCAGATCGCCCATCAATTCGACCAATTCGTGCAATTTGCGCAATTGCTCATCACCATCCTCGCCGGCGAATTCCACCAGCAACAAGGCCGCCGGCGCCCCTTCTACGAAGCGTTCTATGGTGGGGCGGAAGATCTCGATCTCACGGGCCAGATCGATCATGGTGCGGTCCACCAGTTCCACCGCCGCCGGCCCCAGCTCGACAATATGCCGGGTTGCATCCATGGCCGCGTAAAATTCCGGGAAATGGCAGATGCCCAGGACTTTGTTGGATGGGATCGGCGCCAGGTTCAATTCAATGGCGGTGGAAAAGGCCAGGGTGCCTTCCGAGCCAACCAGCAGATGCGCCAGGTTCTGGCTGCCCACGTCCGGCACCAGGGCATCGATGTTATAGCCGCCCACGCGGCGTTGCATATCCGGAAACCGGGCGGCGATTTCGGCCGCTTCGCGCCGGCCCAGGTCCAACAGCGGCGTCGCGATATCGCGGAATTTCCGCGGTATATGGGCGGCCTGAAAGTCCCTGGGCAGGGGGCCGAAATGCAACTTTTCGCCGTCCGCCAGCAGGGCATCGATGGCGTGCACGTTCTCCACCATGGGGCCGTAGCGGATGGAACGCGCGCCGCAGGAATTGTTGCCGGCCATGCCGCCGATGGTGGCCCGGGACGAGGTGGAGACGTCCACGGGAAAATACAAACCATGGGGCCGCAGATAGGCGTTCAATCGATCCAGCACCAGGCCCGGCTGTACCGTCACCCTGGCCTGTTCCAAATCCAGGGCGATGACGCCGGCGAGATTCTTGGAAACATCCAGCACCAGGGCCTCGCCCACGGTCTGGCCGCATTGCGAGGTGCCGCCGCCCCGTGGCAGGATTGGAATGCCCTTGTCCCCTGCGATCTGGATGGCGCGCACCACGTCCGCCTCGTCATGGGGCACCACCACGCCGATGGGTTCGATCTGATAGATCGAGGCATCGGTGGCATAGCGGCCCCGGGAGGCGCCGTCGAAGAGTACCTCGCCCCGCAGCTCCCGGCCCAGGCGGGCGGCCAGGGCACTGTCGCCGATGCGGCCGGTTCCTGTATAGGGGGCGCCCATGTGAGAGACGCCTACGACGCGCCCTCCCTGGCCCGGTCGCGCAGGACGAATTTCTGGATCTTGCCGGTCGAGGTTTTCGGCAGTTCGGCGAAGATCACCTGGCGCGGGCATTTGTAGTGGGCCATGTTTTCCCGGCAGAAATCGATGATTTCCTGGGCCGTGGCCTCTGCCCCGGGTTTTAGTTCGATGAACGCGGTGGGGGTCTCGCCCCATTTCTCGTCCGGCTTGGCGACCACCGCCACCGCCGCCACCTTTGGAGTGGAATACAAAATATCCTCGACCTCGATGGAGGAGATGTTCTCGCCCCCCGAGATGATGATGTCCTTGGAGCGGTCCTTCAATTCCACATAGCCGTCAGGGTGCCAGACGCCCAGATCGCCGGTATGGAACCAGCCCCCCGCGAAGGCCTCCTTGGTGGCCTGGGGGTTTTTCAAATAGCCCTTCATGGTGACGTTGCCGCGCATGAACACTTCGCCCATGCTCTCGCCGTCCATGGGCACCGGCGCAAGGGTCTCGGCATCGGCCACCATCAAACCTTCCTGGACCTGATAGGCCACGCCCTGGCGCGCTTTCAGGCGGGATTGTTCCGCGATGGGCAGGTCGTCCCACTCGGTCTTCCAGGCGCTGACCACGCAGGGGCCATAGACCTCCGTCAGGCCATAGACATGGGTTACATTGAAACCCTGGCGCGCCATGTCTTCCAACACCGCCGCGGGGGGCGGGGCGGCGGCGGTGAACATGTTCACCGTATGGGGCAGTTCGCGCCTTTCCCCCTCGGAGGCGCCGGCGATGACCTGCATCACGATGGGCGCGCCGCACATATGGCTAACCCCATGATCGGCGATGGCGTCATAGATGGGCGCCGGGGCGACCGCGCGCAGGCAGACATGGGTGCCGGCAACGGCGGTGATGGACCAGGCGAAGCACCAGCCGTTGCAATGGAACATGGGCAGGGTCCACAAATAGACCGGATGGGCGGGCAGGTTCCAGGCCAGGATATTGCCCACGGAATTCAGATAGGTGCCGCGGTGGCCGTAGACCACGCCCTTGGGATTGCCCGTGGTGCCGGATGTATAGTTCAACGAGATGGCTTCCCATTCATCCCCCGGCAGTTGCCAGGTATGCGCCTCGTCACCGGTTTCCAGAAACGCCTCGTAATTCATCTCGCCCAGGGACATGCCCCCCGGCCCGGCCGGGTCTTCGATATCGATGACCATGGGGCGTTCTTTCACCAATGCCAGGGCCTCCTCGATGATGGGACTGAATTCCGTATCGGTGAGCAACAGTTTGCATTCGCCGTGATCCAGGATGAAGGCGATTTCCTGGGCATTCAGGCGATAGTTCAGGGCGTTCAGCACGGCGCCCTGCATGGGCACGCCAAAGGTCGCCTCGAAGGCCGCCGTCACATTGGGCGCCATCACCGAAACCGTATCGCCCTTGCCGATGCCCCGCTTGGCGAGCGCCGAGGCCAGGCGCAGACAGCGTCGGTGGGTCTGGGACCAGGTATAGCGCGCATCGCCATCAATGACCGAGGGGTGGTCGGGATAGGTAAAGGCGGTCTTTGCCAGAAAACTCAGGGGCGAGAGTGCCTGATAATTGGCCGGGGTGATGGGCAGGTCGGTCTCGAATGGATTGGCGCTCATGTCCGGTTCCTTGGCAACGGTAGGGGTCTGAGGGCAACTTATCGTTTGCCCAGGCATTTGCCAATCCTGCCACGAGGCGGCGACAACACTTTCACGCCCCGCGCCAGATATGCTATCACCCAGCCACCGGGCGGTTCGCCGCCCCGGGCGCCCGTAGCTCAGCCGGATAGAGCACTTGATTCCTAATCAAGAGGTCGCAGGTTCGAGTCCTGCCGGGCGCACCAAACTTCAAGTAAAACCGGTTGCCGGCCCCGAACCGGGTGGCCGGAATTGTGCTTGCAAGCGTGCCTATCCGGTTGTAACCCACACCCACTATATGTAGGGTGTGCCGTCATACGGCAGGCAAGGGTGTCAGAGTGGAAATTGATGTTTTGAAACGGGATGATTCGCCATTTCCAGCATCACTTCTTGAGTTACAGCG
>JAKZRK010000140.1:0-10610 GCA_047518225.1 Alphaproteobacteria bacterium
TCGTAAATCTCCTCGAACTTCATCAATCTCAGTCCCTGTACTTGTTCTGTCCGCCGCATCGAAGTCCTCCCTATGGAGACCTTCTAAATCCGGACAGATCATTTGGTACATAAACCGGACAGATCACATGTTACCGACACGTCTGGTCTCATGTCCTCGGCATCGCGGCTCCGGTCCGTTATAATCGCGGCCAGGCCGATCGTAATTCGCCGCGAGGGAACGCCGCTCCATGTCCGAACTGCGCCGCAAGACCATTACCGGCTATTGCGATCCCATTTCCGCCCGGCCGGGCCAGGCCCTGGATTTCAAGGTCTGCTGTTATCAGGACGGCGGTTATGAGGCGGACCTGGTCCGGGTGATCGGTGGTGACGATACGCCGGGCGGTATCGGCGTGATCGAGGAGGCGGTGGCGGCGCCCTTTGCCGGCTCCCACGGCGGCCGTTTCCAAGCCATCCACACGGGTTCTTACGGCATCGTCGATGATTTGGGAGATTTGGCGGGTCTGCAAAGTTTTACCCTGCAGGCGATGATCCAGCCCACCTTGCCGGGGCAGCAGCGGCGGGTGGTGATGGGGCGCTGGCGGAGCGGCGAAGAGGCCGGTTTCGCGTTGTTGCTGGATGAAGACGGCGCCTTGGCCCTGGCCATCGGTGAAGATGGCGGACGCCAGGCGTTCCTCACCACCGGGGTGCCCATGCGCCGGGGCCAGTGGGCCTTTGCCGCGGCCAGCTATGATGGGGCCAGCGGCCGGGCGCGGCTGGTGCAACGGCCCCTGCCCATGGGGCCGGGGGATAGCCTGATCTCGCCCGCCGTCGAGCGCGGCGAAGCCCTGGCGAAAAATCTGGCGTTGGGCGCACCGCGGTCGCCGTTTCTGTTCGCGGCCGGGGACGGCGAGCCAAAGGCGGCTCATTTCAATGGCAGGATCGACCGTCCCCGTCTGGCCGGCCGGGCGCTAAACGATGCTGATTTGGTGGCGCTATCCGGGCCGGCGGTGCCGGATAACCTAATCGATTGCGTGCGGGGCTGTTGGGATTTCGCCGCCGACATATCCTCCGACCGGATCCGCGATCTGTCCGGCCATGGCCGGCATGGCCAGGCGGTCAATCTGCCCACGCGCGGGGTCACCGGCCATAACTGGGACGGTAGCGAACACAATTGGCGCCATGCCCCGGAGCAATATGGCGCCATTCATTTTCATAGGGATGATTTGTACGACGCCGCCTGGCAGACCGATTTCAGCTATATTGTGCCCGACGACCTGCCCAGCG
The DNA here is from genome assembly GCA_047518225.1 of Alphaproteobacteria bacterium. Taxonomy (GTDB): domain Bacteria; phylum Pseudomonadota; class Alphaproteobacteria. The sequence goes on from JAKZRK010000140.1 coordinate 1,266, forward strand.
GGGTTTACGCCGCCCGCCTGCGTCACGGTGGCGACGTGGACCGCATACCGTTCTTCGTGCTGCCGCCCAGGAAGGGGGCAGGGGCGGAGGTGGCGTTGCTGGTGCCCACGGCATCCTACATGGCCTACGCCAATACCCGCCAGCGCCTGCAACCCAACCTGATCTTCGGCGACGGCCTTCCGGAATGGGTCAACGACGGCTTTCTGGCCGGGCACCCGGAAGTCGGCGGCTCTCTCTATGATTTGCACGACGACCGCAGCGGCATACATTATTCCTCCCGCCTGCGCCCGGTGCTGAATATGAAGCCCGGCGACAACCGGCCCTGGGGCCTGCCCGCGGATCTGAACATCGTCGCCTGGCTAACCCACATAGGCCAAAGCTTCGATGTCATTACCGACGAGGAATTGCATGCCGAGGGCGCCGCCTTGTTGACGCCCTACCGCTGTATTCTGACGGGCAGCCATCCCGAGTATCACTCCACCGCCATGCTGGACGGGATCGGAGGCTATTTGGACCAGGGCGGCCGCCTGATGTATCTGGGCGGCAATGGTTTTTATTGGCGCATCGCCTTTCGGGACGACAAGCCGGGCGTGATCGAGGTGCGCCGGGCCGAGGATGGAACCCGTGCCTGGATTTCGCCGGTGGGGGAATATTACCAATCCTTCAACGGCGAATACGGCGGATTGTGGCGCCGCAATGGCCGCCCGCCGAACCAGTTGGTGGGCATTGGTTTTGCCGCCCAGGGGTTCGAGAAGAGCGGCCATTATGAACGCCAGGGCGGCGCCGGCGATGCGCGCGCTGCCTTTGCCCTGGCCGGGGTGGAGGCCGGCCCAATCGGTGATTTCGGCAGCATCGGCGGCGGCGCGGCGGGCGAAGAGATCGACCGTTGGGATACCCGCGACGGCACCCCCATCCATGCCCTGGTGCTGGCGCGGGCGGCTGATTTCGGCGGCGATATGCTGCGCACCAAGGAAGATTTCCTTTCCACCATGCCGCAATTCGATGACCCCAACATCCGCGCCGACATGGTGTTTTTCGAATGTCCCCGGGGCGGCGCGGTGTTCGCCACCGGCTCCATCGCCTGGGCCGGCAGCCTGGCCCATGACGGCTATGCCAACAACGTGGCGCAAATTACCGCCAACGTTTTGCGGCGGTTTCTGGATCCGGCGCGGTTTCCACCGCCGCCTTAGACGCAACCTTGCCACGGCCCGCTTCGGTGGCCTACTCTCTCCCCACCATGACCCATTGCATGAAGGGAGAGCCAGCATGCGTATCGTCAATCCATCCTTTGGCCGGGAGGCGCCCAGTACCGAGACCGTCGGCGCCAACGCGGTCGATTGGAAAGCGGACCCGATCATCCTGTTTTCCAATTCCAAACCCAATGCGAAAGAGCTGTTGGAAGGCGTCCGCGAGCGCATGGGCGCTTACCGCGACACGGACAACATCGATTACATCGCCAAGGATACCGCGGCCCAAGGGGCGCCGGATGCAATGTATGACGAGTTGGCCACGAAATACCGGGCGGCGATCCTCGCCATAGCGGATTGAGGCGCATGTTCGTCGTGGAGTTTCCATGACAGCATAGAACTTGAAAAACGTGGCGTTACCAACTTCATCCTGACCACCGATACCTTTCTGCCATTGGTGCAGGCCCAGGCCAAGGCGCGCAAGATGGAACCGCATGTCATTGTCGTGAAGCATCCCATCGGCGGCCTGAATGCCGAGGAACTGGTGGAACGGATCGAAACGGCGGCCAGCGGCCTGCAGGCGGCGATCGAAGTTTAGCAACGAGAGTTATGAGTAACGAAATGGAAGCCGCGCCGGAGACCGAAATCCTGGACTTGGAGGACCTGGACCAGGGGGAATGGGACGAATATGCCCGTGCCCAGGGTTGGAGCGACGGCTTCCCCCTTGTCATGCCGACGGAGGCTTTGGTGGCGCGTTTCGTTGCCACCTGTCATGGGGATAACGAACCGATCCCGGCGATGTCGCCGCGCCGGGTGATCCCAACCTTGCCGGCCATGGCCGCCAATGCGGCGATGGCTGGTTGCAGGCCGGAATACTTCCCCGCCGTCCTGGCGGCGGCGCGGGCGGTGCTGACGCCGGAATATAATCTGCACGGCAGCCTGGCGACCACCCATTCCTGCGCGCCCATGCTGTTGTTCAATGGACCGGTCCGCAAGGATCTGGATATCAACTGTTCCTCCAACTGCTTTGGCCAGGGCCGCCAGGCCAACGCCACCATCGGCCGGGCGCTGCAATTGATCCTGCTGAACGTGGGCGGGGCCAAGCCGGGGGTGATGGACCGCTCCACCCAGGGTTCGCCCGCCAAATATGCTTTTTGCTTTGGCGAGAACGAGGAAGAAAGCCCGTGGGAGCCGTTCCACGTGCGCCGGGGCTTCGCGGCCGGGGACAGCGTGGTTACCGCCATGCCGGGCGAGGCGCCCCACAATATCAACGATCACGCCTCGAACAGTGGTGTCGGCATCCTGACCACCATCGCGGGCACGGTGTCCCAGGTTGGCGCCAATGCGATCTATTGCAACGCGCCCATATTCATCGTGCTGGGCCCGGAACACGCCCAGACCCTGCACCGGGACGGCTGGACCATTCCCGATATGCAGCAGGATCTGTATGACCGCTCGGCCGTGCATATCTCCCGCGTCTCGAAGGAAAATCAGGAAAGCTATGCCTCCATGGACCGGCCCATGGTCAAGGACCATTACCATATGACGCCCAGCGCCGAGGATATCCTCATGCTGGTGGCGGGCGGGCCGGGCAAGCATTCGGGCTATATTCCGCCATTCGGCTTTACATCCGCCTGCTCCGTGCGGCTCTCGCACGTCTGAGGGCGCCATGGAAGCCCTGGGCGATTTGCCGATCTTCCTGGAAACGATGCCGTGGGAAGAGGCCCAGGCCGCCCTGGAAGCGGCGGACCTGGGCGACGGCCTGCCCCTGGTGCCGCCCACCAAACAGCGTCTGGCGGCAATGCTGAATGGCATCGCAGCGCCCGCCAAATCATATGGCCTGATGCTGCCTCTGTTCGGCGATTTGACCGTGGCCGCCGTGGCGTACAATTGCGTCCTGGCCGGCTGCCAACCTGGCGCCCTGCCTGTTGTGCTGACCGCCGCCGAGGCCTGCCTGGAAGGGCAATTCAATCTGCTGGGCATTCTGACCACCACCGGCACCCCGGCGGTGGCGACCATCGTGCACGGCCCCATTGCCCGCATTCTGGGCATGAATGCCGGCACCAACTGCCTTGGCCCCGGCAACCGCGCCAACGCCTCTCTGGGCCGGGCCATCGCCCTGGTGATGCGCAATATCGGCGGCGCCCGGGCCGGCATTGGCGATATGGCGACCATGGGCCAGCCGGGCAAATATACCTTTTGCCTGCCCGAAGGCGACGACGGCATCTTCCCGCCCTTGCCGGCGCGCCGCGGCCTTGACGCGGATACAAATGCGGTGACGGTGCTGGGTGTTTCCGGCACGGCGGAGGTTTTGCCCAGCGGCGGCGGCGATACGCCGGAGGCCATATTGGCGCCCATGGCCGCCGCCATGACCGCCGGGGCGGCCGTTGCCTCCGCCGGCCGGCAGCGGGACCTTGGCGAACAGTTCTTTTTGTTCCCGCCCGAGCTGGCCCGGCAGACGGTCAAGCATGGTTGGGATCTGGCCCGTGTGCAGGACTATCTGTTTGCCGCCCGCGCCGTCGCCCTGGCCGAAATCGCCGACATTACCGCCCTGGGTCCCATGGCGCGCGGCGCGGGGGATATTCACCCCATCGTCACCGGCGGGGCCGGGGTGAAGATGACCCATCTGCCCCTATGGGCGGGGGGTAGCCTGTCGGTAACCCGGACCCTGCGCAATCTTGGGAGTTGACGAACATGCCCGTTACCAATCTGGAGATTAAGGAACGCGATCCGTACGAAGACGGCCAGGCTTTTGGCGAGGTGGGCCCTTACGAGCGGATCGAGGCCATTGCCCACTATGCGGTCGACCCGCTGCATGGGGCCAATCAGGGCGTGGTGGATCTGGCCCTGGCCGAGCGTGATAGGGATGGCCTGGTGCATTTTTCCGGCGATGTGACCCTGCTGCAGCCTGTCCGGGCGGCGGGTGCGAACCGCGCCCTGTTGATGCAGGTGCCGAACCGGGGCAAACGGGTGCTGGCCCGCTTTCACCAATCCCCCATGGGCACCGAGGATACGGCGGAGATCGCCGCCGGCGATGGCTTCCTGTTCCAACAGGGCTGGACCATCGCCTGGGCCGGCTGGCAGTGGGATGTGCCGCGCACGCCGGAACGCCTGCGCATTGGCCTGATGCCGCCCAGCGTGCCCGCCGCCGCGCGGACGCCGGCCAGCCGCATGCAGCTTCGTATCCAGCCGGACGGGCCCCGCGACTGCCTGCCCCTGACCGATCAGCATGTGGGCGATCTGGGCCGCCATACCCTGGTGCGCGTGGCCGATGTCAACGAACCCGGCGCGCAATTGCTGGTGCGCGACGGCCCCTATGGCGAACCGGAGGCCATTGCCCGGGAAAACTGGCGTTTCGAACCCGACGACCATGTCTGGCTGGAGGGCGGTTTTGAAGCGGGGCGAATTTATGATGTGCTCTACACCCCTCTCGAGTGTCCCGTGGTGGGTGCGGGGCTGCTGGCAACCAGGGAGCTGGCATCGTACCTGCGCTATGCGGCGGAGGCGCCCACCGCCGGCGCCATCGACCATGTTATCGGCGAGGGGCAGTCCCAATGCGGCCGTTTTCTGCGCACCTATCTGTACCTGGGGCTGAACAAGGACGAGGCGGGCCGGGCCGCCCTGGATGGCGTGCTGGCCCATATCGCCGGCGGCCGGCGCGGCGAATTCAATCACCGCCATGCCCAGCCCTCGGTGCAGCCGACGCCGTCCTTCGGGCATCTGTTCCCTTTCGCCGACGGCTCCCAATCCGATCCCCTGAGCGGCAAGACGGATGGCCTGCTGTTGCGACAGGAAGCCGAGGGCGCCATGCCCAAGATCATTTATACGGACACCTCGTCGGAATATTGGCGCGGCGATGCGGGCCTCAGCCACGGCGATCTGGCTACGGGGGGCGATGCCCCATTGCCCTCTGGCGTGCGGCGCTATCTGTTCGCCTCCACCCAGCATGGCCCGGGCGCGGCGGCCCTGGCCAGACGCACCATGTTCGGCAGCCATGGCCGGAATTACCTGAACATCATCGACTACCGCCCGCTGTACCGCGCCGCCCTGATGAACCTGCTGGCCTGGGTCAAGGATGACGTCGCGCCGCCCGCCTCCGCCTTTCCCACCGCCGCCGGCAACAACCGTGGCACCCGGGGGGAGGTCATGGAAGGGCTATCGGCCATACCGGGCCTGGCCTTGCCCGACGGCGCGGCCATGACCTGGGTCTACCCCATGGATCTGGGTCCGGACGCCGACCGGGGTATCGGCGCCATGCCGGCGAAAATTGGCCCAACGCCTTATCCCGATTGGGTTTCGACCGTTGATGGCAACGGTAACGAGGCCGCGGGCATCGCCATGCCCGACGTGGCCGTGCCGGTGGCCAGCCATACGGGCTTCAACCCCCGCCATCCCCATACGGGCGGGGCGGGGCAATTGCTGGAATATGTCGGCTCCACCCTGCCCTTTGCCAGGGACAAGGCCGGGCGCGAGGGGCTGGGCGATCCGCGCCTCTCCATACAGGAGCGCTATGGCAGCCGGGATGATTATCTGCAACAGGTGCGCGCGGCGGCGCAAGCATTGGTTGGGCAACGTTACCTGCTGGCCCAGGACGTGGCGCTGTGCGTCGATATCGCCGCCGCCCGCTACGATGCCTGTATGGGGCAGTAAAAAACTCATGAGAGGGTGCAGGGATGGTGGATGATCCCTCCAACCCTTATTAGCCCCTTATCAGGTGCGCGGTTTTGAAGCCGGAATATTTTGGCTGGTCGATGGCGATCTGGTTGACCACCGTGTGGCGCAGATGTTCGCCCAGGCCGGGAAGGTCGAGGGGGATTTCGCCGGCCCGCAGACCCTCGACCAGACGCCAGCGCAGGTTTTCCAGGCTGTCATCGGATGCGAACAGGGCCGCCAGGCGTTGCCGTTCCAGGCGGCGATGGGCCGGGCCAAGAGCCCGATCCCGCATGACGATATCCAGGGAATTGCCGGCGACACGGGCCATGAAATTGGTCCGGCCCGCTGTTTCGGCCATCACCTCGCCGTGCAGAAAGTCGCGCACGCTGGTCAGCAGTTCATCGATCCGGGGCATCTCGTCGCCCACGGACAGGTCCGTTTCTGCAACCAGTTCGACCGGTCCCGGTATCAGATGGTTGACGCAATCCACCTGGCATTCCGAGGTGCGCCGCCCAATGGCGGGCCGTTCCACCGTATTGTCCGGGCCGGTGCGGTAATGTTCGGCCATGCCCAGACAGCCGATGGCCCACCAGAACGAGCCGAAGACCTCCCAGAATTTGACCCGGCCGGGATCCACCGCCTGGCCGGAGACCGCCTCGTAGCCCGCGAACAGGTCGTCATAGGCACCGAAACCGCCCACGGGCAGGTCGCTTCCAAAGCGCCATGAATTGGTGCAGATCCAGCCCAGATCGCGCATGGGATCGCCGATGTGGGCCACTTCCCAGTCCAGCACGGCGACCACGCCCCGGGGCGAAATCATCAGATTACCGTTGCGGAAATCGTTATGCACAAGGCGCGTCTCGACCTCGCCGGGCAGATGATCCAGCAACCACCGGGCGGTATAGTCGATCATGGGTTGCGGCGTGTCGAAGCCCTTGTAACGGTCCCAGGTGTCATGCACATATTGTTCTGGCGTCAAGCTATTCAGGCGCTTGTCCAGGCCCGTCGCGGCGAGATCGATGGCGTGAATGCGGGCCAATATCTGGCCGCATTCATAGGCCAGCTTGGGCCGGATGCCGGCCAGTTCGGGCGCCCGGACAATGCGCGCGCCCAGGCATTCCCCTTCCAGCCAGGCCATGATGAAACCTTCGCCCAGGCCGTCCTCCGCTTGCAGAACGTAGTGCACATCGGGCTCGGGGACGCCGGCCGCCTGGGCCGATTGCATCAATAACGCCTCCGCCGCCAGGCCCGGACGATAGGAGACATGCCCGCCATCCGTGCCGCTGTCCTGCCCACCGGGGGCCCGGCGCAGGGCCAGCAGCCGCTCGCCCCCGTCCTTGACGGCAATGGTCAGGCGATAGGTTTCCTGGCTGGCGCCGCCGGACAACCGTTCGGCGGACAACAGCTCCAGGCAGCCCGCGATCCGCCGCGTCAGAACGATTTCCAGTCTGGCTCGAAAGTTCTCCGTCACCCGCCTCTATGCCTTATTCATCGAAAGCGTCCCTGCCGCCTTGTTCGATCCGTTGCCTTCGCCCTTATCTTGGCAAAGTCCCAATTGATCGGCAATCGGCTTATACCAACCTGCGATGATAGGAACCCATAGAGACGCATTTCGGGATTTTTCGGGTAGGAGCGTGCGCCGTAGCGATACGGGATATCGTCAGGCGCGCGCGACGCCATCCGAAAGCTCCCGAAAGGCGCCCTTCGGGTCGTCCGCGCGCGCGCTCGGATGGCGTCGAGAAGGTTTGACGATGTCCCACATCGCCCGCACCTTCTCTCCTACCCGAGGCTGCGTGGAGACGATCTCTATGGGTCCCTATCATCGCAGGTTGGTATTAATCAGGGTCCGCTACTCGCCGGGTAACGAACAGGAACGCCAGGGGCGCCGCCAGGGCCGCGGCCAGGGTCAGCACATGGAAAGCGTTGATGTAACCGATCATGGAAGCCTGCTGGTGGATCTCCTTCATGAGGCGGCTGCGCAGGGGCAACTGGTCCGGTTCACCCAGGATTGCGATCCAGGCGCTCAGATTGCGCAGATCGAAAGCGTCGAGCAGGCTGGCGAAATTGACATTGGCCTCGGCCGTGGTGCGAATGAACACGACCAGGGTCAGGGCGATAAAGATGCTGCTGCCCAGCAGCCGCAGCAGCGAGAAAATTGCGTTGCCCTGGGTCAAAAGACGCATGGACAGGGTGGAAAAGGTCAACACCGCCATGGGTGTATAGGCGGTGCCAAAGCCCCAGCCGTGCAAGATGTTGCTCCAAAAGACATCGGCCGTGGTCATATTCATATCCAACGAACCCATCCACAGGCCCGCCGCCGACTGCACGGCCAGACCGATGAACAGGCAGAGCCGGGGATTCAAGCGGGTGAGCTGGACGACGGTAAGGAAACTCAAAAGATTACCCAGGCCCCGCGCGGAAACCAGATAGCCGACGATGGAATCGGGATAGCCGCGCAATTCCTGCAACAGGGGCGGAAACAATATCATGGGCGTGAACTGTAACATCCCCATGATCAGGGCCAGGGTGATGCCGATGGTGAAATTCCGGTCCCTGAAGGTCGCCGGGTCGAACAGGGCCTGGCGCGCGGTCAGAATATGCACCATGAAAAGGTAAAAGAATACGACCGCCAGGGTCAGTTCGAGTTGGATTTCATGAGATTCCAGCCAATCCAGCCGTTGCCCCCGATCGAACATCAATTGCGTCGCGCCAATGGCAACGGCGATCAGGATAAAGCCCAAATAGTCGAACCTTTGGGTGTCGCCTTTCTCCTCGTTGGACAGGGCGGCAAAGGCGAACAGGCAGGCTACGATGCCAAAGGGCAGGATCATATAGAAGGCCCAACGCCAGTTCAGCAATTCCGCGATCAGGCCGCCGAACACCGGCCCCAGGATCGGCCCCATGACGCCGCCGACACCCCAGGCCATCAGAACGAAGGGATGTTGCGACCGCGAGAAACTGGCCAATATGATGGCCTGGCCCAGGGGAAAGATCGGCGCTCCGAACAGCCCCTGAAGGACCCGGGTCACCAGCATGACCTCGAGAGAGTCCGCGGTGCCGGCCAGCACGGAAAATGAGGTAAAGCCGGCGATGGAGCCCATCATCAAGTTGCGCCAACCGAATTTCGTGGCCAGCCAGCCGGTCAGGGGCGTGGCGATGGCGGTGGCCACCAGATTGAAGGTAATGATCCACGAGACCTGGTCCTGGGTCGCCGACAGCGCCCCCTTCATTTGCGGCAGGATCACCGCGACGGAGGTCATGGTGGCCCCGAACAGCAGGGTTGAGAACTGCACCGTAAGCAGGGTCAACCATTGCCGGAGAGTGAAAAAACGCATGATCCTGATGCCTTATCAGCCCGTTGAAAAAGGCGCTATTGACCGGGTTTCACTCGACGGCGAAACATAACGCGACGAAGGCGGTTTCGCCATCCTCCGAGACGATGAGGACCATCTGAGCGACCAGAACGGCTCCAGCTGGAGCAATAAGCACGCAAATACAGCCATAT
>JAKZRK010000141.1:0-6032 GCA_047518225.1 Alphaproteobacteria bacterium
GCCGCCGCCGGCTACAACTTCCGTCTCATCCTCAAATGGATCAGGCTTCTTTGCGCCTTCATCTGGAGATCATGCCTGACAATCCAAGCTCCGATGATAGTTCAATGGAGCTGAAATTCCGTATTCTTCACGACCGACTACATGTTTCCGATTGCTCAAAAATTTGGGGCGAAAGGTATAGTTGCTGTCGGCTTGATCCGGCCAGGATACTATGACGCGAAGGATAATCATTCGACGGGCAACAGTTATCGTGAAAAGGATAACTACCAAGCTGACGTGATCGCAACCGTAGCGGCGGCCGTTGAAGTGCTAAAAGAACAGTACAAAGCTGAATTTGTTGTATTGGCCGGGCATTCCGGCGGATCTGCAATTTCAGGGGTCATAATTGGCAAATACCCAGGTCCAGTGAACGCTGCCATTCTTGGCGCTTGTCCTTGCAATGTACCCGAATGGTGGTTCTTGAGAAGAGGCCGGAACAATTGGCACTTCAGTCTTTCACCGCACGATTTTATCGGCAAGATTGATAAGAAAACCACGGTTGTCGCCGTTACCGGCGGTAACGATGGTAACACTAAACCCGTAATAGCCAGGGATTACGTGGCAAGCGTTGAGGGTAAGGGGATCAACGCGATATATATCGAAGTGCCCGGAGTCGGTCATAACGGTATAGTGGAAACAAGCGATTATGAATCCGCCATAAACCAATTGCTAAAGGGGCGATCCTAGGCCCCGTCCGGCATCGGAATGTTAGCATTTGATGCTGTGGACGGCTCCCACCCGCCGGCATCTCGGTGCCAAAATGGTGGTTTAGGAACCACGGGGAAATAGGAGCCGTCCCAATCGCTCTTCGATTTCTTGGTGTTGGACGACCGCATTTGTTCAGTAGATTACGCCGTCAACGGCGGCCTGGCGTTGGGGTATGTCGGGGTCGTCGAGCATTTGTTTCAGGTCGACCTCGATGACGCGGCAGAGGCTTGAAATGGGCACGTCCGTGACGCCGCCCTCGAATGGGTCCTCGGTGTTGTCGCTGACCTTTTCCATGATGAAGAAGACCCAGCTGACCAGCACCGTAAAGGGCACCAGGGTGATCATGTATTGCGACTGCAACAGGCTTTCGAGATCATGGTTTTCGGCTGCGGTGCCGAAGATTTCCACGAAGGCGAGGGGTAGCAGAAAGATGAAAAGCCAGGTGAAGATCTGCCCGAAATTCGCCACCTGGCGGGGGAAGGGGGTGTTCTTGATGCGCTCGCACTGGCCTTGGTAGGTATAGAAGGCGTTCAGGGTCGAAACCATTTGCACCAGGCGGTTGTCGTCGAGGAAGCCGGCCTGGGCCAATTCGCGCAGGCGGTCGCCCTGGCGGCGCAGGATATGGGTGGCGGGGTTTTCCTTCGCCGCCATCTCTTCCCGTTCACTTTCGGAGAGGAAGCGTTGGTAGCTCTCCGGTAAGTGATGGTATTCCACGCCCTCGACCACCAGGCGGTGATCGAAGATGCGCGTCACCTGCGAATCCTTCAGCCGCGACCTTTGCCGCAGCTGATGCGCCATGGCATTGATCCAGGCCAGATGCCGGTGGATCAATTCCGCCCGCACCTTCGGGTCCAGTTGCTTGTCCACCTTTTCGTCGTGGGCAAAGATCAGGGCGAAGACTTCGTTGCCCCAGATGCGGCTGTCGTTGACGATGGCGCCCCAGATCTTGCGCGCCTCCCACCAGCGGCCATAGGCCGAGGTGCTTTTAAAGCCCAGGTAAAACGATACCGCGATGCCGACGGTGGAAACCGGAACCACGGGTACGGAAAAAATAACCAGGCCGAGGATTTCGTGGCAATAGACCACGATCATCGCCCAGATCGCCGTGAGTAACACGAGCCGCCAGGAATCGTTGAACAGATGGCGAAAGCTGATCTGGCGTTGCACATACATTGGACGGTCTCTCGCTCCTAGTCGGCGAGAAATGGTGCGATGGCGGAAGCGGGGTCGAGCTCCAGATCGTCGGCGCCGGGGTCGTGGCGGCACAAATTCTTCAGCACGCCGTCCTTGATGGAGTAGATCCAGCCATGCACCGTGGGCCCCGCCCCCTGCGCCCAGGCGCCGCGCACGATGGTGGTGCGGCAGACATTGCGGGTCTGCTCGACCACGTTGAACTCGCACAACAGATCGCAGGCCGCCTCCTCGTCGTCCGCCTCGCGCAGGGCCTGGGCATGGTTGCGCGCCACCTGTCTGATGTGCTGCAGCCAATTGTCGATCAGGCCATGGTCCTCGTCCGTCAGGGCCGCCGCGACGCCGCCGCAGCCATGATGGCCGCACACGATGATGTGCTTCACCTCCAGTACCCAAACGCCATATTGCAGCACCGAGAGGCAGTTGAGATCGGTCGGCACGACCACGTTGGCGATGTTGCGGTGAACGAAGACGGCGCCCGGCGGCATGTCCATGATCTGATTGGCGGGGACCCGGCTGTCGGCGCAGCCGATCCACAAGATGTCGGGTTTCTGCTGCGCGGCGAGATTGGAAAAGAAGTCCGGATTGATTTCCTTGATGCGCTCGGCCCAGATGCGATTGCGTTCAAACACGTCGTCCAGTCTGCTCATGCCCCCCCATTGGGAATCGTTAAATTCGGCCGCAGTATCGGCCAAATACGCTCCGCCATCAATCTTGATGAAAATTGCCCGATCGCGGTGGGTCGTGGGAACGGCCACGTTTTTGGCCTATGAGACCTGGCGGCCAGCAATCGTACAAACGAACCAATCCAAACTCAAAAAGAACCGACCCGCGCCGGCAGTAGTCGAAAGCGGCAATGAAAATGTCCGCTCGGGACGAATTGCAGAACGAGATGCGAGAAGATTTGGTCGAAAGCTGCATCGTCATGACGCAACGCGGTGATGTCGCCGGTTTCGAAGGTGATGCGCGGCTCCTGGATGGCTGTCCTGGCGTAGTTGACATAGTCTTCGGAGAAATCCACGCCGACGATTTCCGCGACTTCGGCCCGCTGCAACAATTCAGCGCTCAGCGCTCCCGTGCCGCACCCGGCATCGAGAATTCGGCCACCGTCCGCCAAGTCGACGAAGTCAACAAACGGTCCGGCCAATCGCCGGCTCCAACGTCCCATCAGCAACTCATAGCCGTCGCCACTGGAGGCGGTGAAAGTATTGGTGGTTTCCGCCATGCTCGTCGCCTTTCCATCGGTTCCAACTGATCGGTCAAGATTGAATGTTGGTGCAACTCCGCCCGTGGCTCCAAGGTGATCATGGTTTGCAGAGCAGGTCGCCGAATTGGCACAGGGCAGCTAAAGCTGGCCGGCACCGAGCGCTAGCCGGTCTTTATGTCCGTTATTGATGCTGTGGATGGCTCCCACCGCCGGTATCTAGGCGCTAGCCATTAGGAATATCTAACAGTCTGGAATTGGCACAAAGGGCGCCTAATCTGGATTTCGGCCCATTTCCGGTGTTCACCTAATAGCGAGCATTCACAGCCAATCAGCTGGTTGGCATCTCGTCGAACTGAGGCAAATCGCCACCAATGTCGTACCACGGTGCCTTGGAGCCGGTGAAGATGTGATCGTCGGCGCTCTGGTGCGGGTCGTCATCCACGCAGCCCAAGGGGACGACGGCATTGCCGGTCTCCTGGCGCAGCCTTGGCATGCCGGAGCCGCAGATCCGGCAAACGGTCTGGGTGTATGTCTTTGCTTCCGGTAGCTTGTAGGCTACGAGAAGATTTTCGCCCCTGAGAAACCGAATAGCATCGATTGAGGTAAAGCCATTGGTGGTATGCGCGGCCGCCCGCGACTTGCGGCAACGAGAGCAATGGCAATTATGGATCACTTTAAACGGTCCGCTTATCTCAAACGCGACTGCGTTGCACAGGCATGAGCCGTGCAAATGTCCCGCTGTCCCGTCTTGCCGTGCCGGCATGGGCGTTTCAGGCAGGCCGGTCTCGGCCGGATAGGCATCATGCCGGGGCAGGTCGTCGGCTATGGCATGCCATGGCGCCTTGGATGCGGCAAAGATATGCATGGCGGGGCGGATACCGGGATCATCGTCAAGACAACCGGCGGGGATCACCGCGCGGCCATCAACCATCATGGGCACGACCAAACCACAGGTGGCGCAAAAGGCACGGGTGAGGCGCGGGGAAAAAGTGTGTTCCGTGATGGCCTCTACGCCGGCTATCAGGTGGTAGCTCTCAACCGTCGAGGAAAGGTAGGTGGCGAACGGCGCCCCATGGGCCTTGCGGCAGATGGAGCAATGACAATGGCTCATGTGGCTGACCGGGCCATCGATTTCCCAGCGCACGGTCCCGCAAAGACAGCTTCCCCGGATTATTTTTTAGTCCGGCACTTTATCGAACCAGGGACAGGCCGTTTCCAACTGGCTGGCCAGGCGGAACAGGGTGGCTTCATCGCCAAAGGGGGCGCCGAAATGCACCCCTACCGGCAGGCCATCGGCGCTCCAATGGAACGGCACGGTCATGGCCGGGCAGCCGGTGTTGTTATAAAACGGCGTGATGGCGATCTCGTCCTCGAACAGCACCTTGTAATAGTGATCCAGATCCGTGCCCTCCATATCGATGGCGCCCAGGGGCAGGGGTGGATGGCGCAGGGTGGATGACAGTATCAGATCGTAATCCTGGAAAAAGGCCGCCAGTTGCCGGCCCTGTTGATGCATCACCATGACCGCCGCGGCATAGTCGCCGGCGGTGGCGCGGGTACCTTCCTGGGCAAAGGCCCAGGTTATGGCCTCCACGTCCTGGCCGCTGGGTTCCCGCCCCAGGGCCTCGCAGCGCAGGCGCACGGCGGTCCAGACATTGCCGGCGATAACCGTGCGGGAGGCCTGGCCTAGCGCGCCCGTATCCAGCGTCGGCTGGGCCGGTTCCACAATATGGCCTAGATCGAGGCATAGTTTCGCCGCATCCTCTGCCCCCTTGATGCATTCGGCATCCAGGGGCCGGCCGTCAAAGCCATCGGTCATCAGGGCGATGCGCAATTGTCCCGGATCGGCGCCGACTTCCTGGGCAAAGGGCCGGGCGGGCGGTGGTGCTGCATAGGGGTCGCCCGGCGCGGGACCATGGGTGCAATCCAGCATGCGGGCGGAATCCCGCACCGAGCGGCTGACCACATGGCCGGTGGACATGCCGCTCCAACCTTCGCCCACGTCCGGTCCGGCCGGGTTGCGGCCACGGGTCGGTTTGACCCCGAACAGGCCGCAGTTGGCGGCGGGAATACGGATCGAGCCGCCACCGTCCGTGGCGTGCGCCATGGGCAGGATACCCGCAGCTACCGCCGCCGCCGAGCCCCCCGAGGAGCCGCCGGCGGAACGCGTCGCATCCCAGGGATTCGGCGTGGCCCCATGCAAGGTTGGTTCGGTGGAGGCGTTCAGGCCCATTTCCGGTGTGTTGGTGCGTCCCATGATGACCAGGCCGGCGGCCTTGCAGCGCTCCGTATAGGTGGCGTCGTGGTCGGGCACGAAATCGGCCCATAGGCGGCTGCCCATGGTGCAGGGCTGGCCGGCATCGAAGGCACCCAGGTCCTTCAACAGATAGGGCACGCCCTTGAAAGGGCCATTCGGGGCCGTGCCGCCGGCGATGGTCTGGCGGGCCTGATCATATTGCCTATGGACGATGGCGTTGATCTCGGGGTTCACCGCCTCGGCCCGGGCAATCGCCACTTCCAGGACCTCCCCTGCCCCCAGATCACCCTTGGCGATGGCCCCGGCCAGGGCCGTGGCATCCATCTTTCTGTATTCCGCGAACGTTAGCATTGCCTATCCTCCCGTTGATTTCCCCGAGTTTAGGCGTTACCCGGCGTTCGCGCCAGTTGTGGTTGTTCGCCAATATAGCGGGCCCGGCGCCCGGAGGGAGAATTTTGGCGGCCGTCGCCGGATAGTGCCAAGCATCACAACCTGTCGATAACAAACTGAATTGACCGCTTTATGTACCATATAGTTTGACCGCTTCGGTTTTGGTTGTTGGCTCTGTGGGGAAGTGGTCAGGTCGGCGTAGCCGGGCTGTCCCCTTATCCACAGAGCGTCCTTTTGCCG
>JAKZRK010000142.1:0-12095 GCA_047518225.1 Alphaproteobacteria bacterium
GCAACGCAGCCACGGGGCCTTGGTGAGCGGCCTTCGGTGGCGACCCTAAGCCATTCGGATGCGTTGCGCCGCTTGCCCGATATACCATATCGCGCTGCGCGGCGCGCCTATCCGAATGGCTTAGGGTCGCCATCAAATGACCCACAATAGCCCGGAAACGCTCTAGGATTACCGGGAAAATGCTACAGGTTGTGACACGCCACCTGATGGTTCGTATCGACCGATAGGAGTTCGGGCGAGACCTCGCCGCAGATCGACGTGGCCAGGGGGCAGCGGCCATTCAGGCGGCAGCCCGGCGGCGGATCGATCGGCGTCGCGACCTCGCCCTCCAATATCAATTTAGGCGCCGGTTTGGTCGGGTCGGGATCGGGCACCGCGGCAAGCAGGGCCTTGGTATAGGGGTGCAGGGGGTCGGAAAAGATCGTCTCCACCGGGCCGCTCTCAACAATCTTACCCACGTACATCACCGCGACCCGGTCGCTAATATGGCGGATGACCGATAGGTCATGGGCGATGAACAGATAGGTTAGCGAGAATTTTTCCTGCAGTTCGCGGAACAGGTTCAGGATCTGCGCCTGTATGGATACATCCAGCGCGGATACCGGCTCGTCCCCGATAACCAATTCGGGGGTCAGCGCCAAGCCACGGGCGATGGCGATGCGCTGACGTTGGCCGCCGGAAAATTCGTGCGGATAGCGGTCAATATGCTCGGACCCCAGACCGACCAGGTTCAACAGTTCCAGAACCCGTTCCCGTTTCTCGTGCCAGGTCGTCGCGAGCTTATGCACTTCGAGAGGCCGGCTCAAAATCTCCATGATCGTCTTGCGGGGATTGAGGGAGGCGTAAGGATCCTGGAAAACCAACTGGATATTCCTGCGGGCCTCGCGCATGCGCTTGGGCGAGAAAGCCAGCAGATCCTCGCCATGCAGCTTGATTTCGCCCTCGGTCGGTTCGATCAACCGGGTAATGAGCCGGCCCGTGGTCGATTTACCGCAACCGGATTCGCCAACCAGACCCAATGTCTCGCCCTGACGAATATAAAAACTGATGCCATCGACCGCCTTCACCGTCTGGGTCTTGCCCGCCATGCGCGAGACGAAATCACCATGCAGCGTGAAATGCTTGACCAGATCCTTGACTTCCAAAAGGTGCTCACTCATGAGATTTTCTGCCTCAGCGCGCGCCGTTTCGCCCGCACATTGCTATACGGTGGGTTGTTCATGCAGATGACAGGCGGCGAAATGGCCGGGCGAGAGTTCCCTGAACTCGGGAATACGTTGCCTGCAAACATCCATGGCATGATCACAGCGCGGATGAAATTTGCATCCCTTTGGCGGGTCCATCATGTTGCAGACCGTGCCGTTGATCGGTGTTAGGAATTTTTCCTGAACATCCATCCGTGGGATTGAGCGCAACAACCCCTTTGTATAGGGGTGCTGGGGATTGCGGAAGATTTCTTCCTTGGTACCCATTTCCACCAGATGGGAGGCATACATCACCCCGACGTTGTCGCAAGCATGGGCGACAACGCCCAGATTATGGGTAATGAACAGCAACGACATATGAAAGCGTTCGATCATGGAGGAGATCAATTCCAGGATCACCGCCTGAATGGTCACATCCAACGCCGTGGTCGGCTCATCCGCGATCAGGAAGGTGGGATCGCAGGACAAGGCCATGGCCAGCATCACACGCTGACGCATGCCGCCGGAAAATTCATGCACATAGTTGTCGATCCGGGCGGCAGGCGATGGAATGCCCACCAACTGAAGCATCTCGATCGTGCGTTCCCGTGCTTCTGCCTTGCTGTGACCCATGTTGGTGCGCAGGGCGTCGCCGATCTGGCTGCCCACCGGGAACACCGGGTGCAAGGCGGTCATGGGTTCCTGAAAAATCATGGCGATATGCTGGCCGCGGATTTCCCTGATTTCGTCGTCGGACATCTGGTAAATGTCCCGGCCCTCGAAGCGGACGGTGCCCGTGGCGATTTCACCCGGTGGCGTCTGGACCAGCCGCATGATGGATCGCGCGGTCACGGTCTTTCCCGATCCGCTTTCGCCGACCAGGCCAAATGTTTCACCCTTGCCGATGCTAAGGGAAACGCCTTCAACCGCCGTCAACACGCCGCGTTTCAAATTGAAACGGACGCTCAGGTTATCAATCTCAAGAACCGGTGCCGCCACGCATCCGCCCCTTCCCCCGTATTATTTTTTATTACCCCGCCACCCCAAAAGCTTCCCAGTTAACTCCCGTGCTGTCAATGGCGGGCACGAAAGCATGGCGGGCACGAAAGCAATGTTGGCGGGGCCTGGCAATTTTCACTGTGATTTTCTGTGAGATAAGGCTATGACGGCGCCAATGTCCGAAACAGACGAAAAAACATCCCAGACGCAAAGCCGTCGCGTCTTCCTAAAGAGGGGCGGTGCGGCGCTAGGGGCCGCTGCCATGGCAGGACTGCCGGGCGCGGCAACGTCCCGACCGAAACACGGCGGCATTCTGCGGTTCGCTACCCGTTCGGAAGCGCGCGGCATCGATCCCCACAAAAATCTAATGTATTACGTCTCGCAGCCCCTTGCCGCCACCACCCAGGGCCTTTTGGATCTTACGCCGGATATGGAACCGGCCCCGGGGATCGCGACCGAATGGGATATCTCCGACGATCTGCGGACCTATACGTTCAAAATTCGCCCGGGCGTGACCTTTCACAACAGCACCAACGTGGACGCCGCCGCGGTGAAGTGGAATTTCGAGCGCATAATGGATCCGCAAATCGGCCATACCTTCGCCCGTTCCAGCCTGGAAAACATAAAACAGATCACGGTCGTCGATAAATACACCTTGCGCTGCACCCTGGAGCGACCCAGCGCCGTATTCCTCTCCAACGTGACTTACTATCCCTGCAACCTGATCGCCCCCAACAGCGGCTATCAGGCCGATGTTCGCCCCGCCGGCTGCGGCCCGTTCAAGCTCAAGTCCTGGGAGCCATGGGACCGGACCGAGATGGTGCGCTTCGAGAATTATTTCGAGACCGATGCCCTTGGCAATTCCCTGCCCTATCTCGACGGTATCGTCGGGCTGCCGAAAAAACAGGACCGCGCCCGTCTGCTCACCCTGCAAAACGGCGATTCCGATTTGATCGACCACCTGGGTTATGCGGATGCGGGCCAGTTCCGCCGTGAGTATGGGGATAAATTTCAGACCTGGAATGTGCCGCAAGTCGCCACGGCCTGGATCGGCTTCAATTTGAAAACCGGGCCGTTTTCATATCAAAATGCGGATGGTCACGCTTTGCGCACTGCCGCGGCCCATGCCATCGATCACGAGGCGATCCATCAATCCGTCTTTTACGGCCTGGGCACTATCGCGAAAGGCTTCTATGGTCCCGAGAGTCCCTGGCATATGCCAGATGTCAAAAGCAGACCGGGCCATGATCCGGACAAAGCAAAATTTCTGTTACGCCAGCTTAGCGCCCGAAACACCCCGGTCGTCCTGGTCTCGCGGCAGGATTTCGCCTACATGCATCAGACAGGCGAGATCATTCAGGCCATGTGGGCGGAGGTTGGCTTCAAGGTGGTACACAAAATCCTGCCGAACCGGGTCTTGCGCGAGAAATACCGCAAAGGGAGCACCCAGGCCGGAGAATATGATGCGGATTCGACGGCCAGCAGCTACCGCCCCGATCCCGACGGCTGGTTCTACCGTGCCCTGTTGTCCTCGGCGCCGACGACAAAGTTGCGCTCCGGCTATAACAGCAAACGAGTGGATATGTTGATCCAGCAAGCCCGCGTCACCCGCGATCGGAACAAGCGCATGGAGCTCTACACGGAGGTGGAAAATATCATCATCGAAGAGCTGCCCCTGATCTACACCCATACGGTGCCCCTATTGCAAGGCGGGGTGCGCGGCCTGCAAGGCTATCGACCCGCCTTCGCCGGGCCGTTCAGCACCGCCAGGTCGGGTATCCGCACGGCCCATTTTAGATAGATCTAACCCAGCCGAAAGCGTGTGCCACAGACCACCATGGCATCACCGGTGACCTCCAGCCCCCGCACGCCCGCGGCGGCCAGGATGGCGGCACTGTCGGAAACCTTCAGGTCCACACCGCCCAGGCCTTCGCCCCGGCCGTCCGCGGCCTCGACAAAGCGAAGCGCGGCGTTATCCAGGGCGATCTCCGGGGCGCCCGATGGACCGGCGGCGACGGGGCGATCCAGGATCTCTCCCCATCGGGCAGCCAGGGCTGTTGGATCGGGGCTTTGCAATTCCGCCCCCACCATCGCCACGGTCCGATGGGTCCGAACGGCGCCCAGCCAATTGTCGCCGGCCGGGTGCCAGGGGCCGTCCGGGGCCAGGCTGCCCTCATTCTGGTCGGTTTCCAGCATGCACCCGCCGGTATCGCGGGGATGCAATTGGATACCCGTGAAATCGCCGTAATTCAGGGGATTGGCGATGCGCACGCCCAGTTCCCCCATGCGGGCGCGGCGCGCCTCTACATCGTCGCATTGCAAAATGACCATATAGCCGCCGTCGCCGCCCCGGCGCTCCAAATAGCGGCCGGCGGCGGTGCCCTCCCGTACCGGCGCCACCACCTCTAGAAAATTCGTGCCCACGGGCAACAAGGCATTTTCCAGGCCATATACGCCGACGGCGGGATCGTGAAAACAGGTTGCCAGGCCGAGAACATCGCTTAACCCTTCCATGGCCGGCGCCAATTCCCGGGCAACAAGGCAAATTTGCCGTAATCGCAACATCGCGTACTCCTCTCCATCAATTCCTGTCGCCGCTTGTCCGATGGACCACATCGCGCGGTATTGTTTGGGCGACGGGCCTGCCCGAATGGCTTATGGACGCCATCACATGATCCGGAATAGCCCGGAATTGCTCTAACCCGGCCATAGGCCGCGCGCGGTGAAGACAGTTTTCAACAGGGCCGTTTCATCGCTCATGATACCATCGACGCCCAGATCCAGCAGCCGCGTAATGGTCTCGCCATCATTGATGGTCCAGACATGTACTTTCAGGCCCCGCGCGTGCGCCGCCTGGACGAAACGCCCATCAAGCACGGGCAGGCCATAATGGCGCAGGGGCACCTGAGCCGCCGCCGCCAAGGGGTCGGTGAAGGGAACCCCCGGCAGGCCCAGGCTGGTCAGACGCAGGCGCACCACCTCTCCCGGCGCCATGGAAGTGCATAATTCCGGGCCCAGCGCCGAGCGCACGGTGGCGAGGCGACGGCCCGAAAAGCTGCCGACACAAACCCGTGGCAAAATTCCCGGCCGCGCCAGCGCCTTGATCAGGGGCATGACGGCGCCATCGGCCTTGGGATCGATATTGATCTTCAGGTCGGGCCAGGCCGCCAGCAGTTCATCGAACAGCGGAATCGCCTCCCTGCCATGCACCCTGGCCCGGGAGACCTCCGCCCAATCCAGCTCTCTGATCCGGCCCTTACGGTCGGTCACCCTGTCCAGCCGGTCATCGTGAAAAGCAACCAGGACGCCATCGCGGGTGGCATGGACGTCCGTCTCGATATAGCGGTAGCCCAGATCCACCGCATCCTGGAATGCGGCCATGGTGTTTTCGGGATGCGCCGCGGCGCTGCCGCGATGGGCAATGGCCACCGGGTGCGGTGCCTCCAAATAGGGAAAGGCCGGTGCTTCAAACGAACTCATGCAAACGCCCTCCCTATTGCCGGATAATATAGCGCGCGGCGGGCAGAGCAAAAACAGATCATTGGAATAAGCGTCGTTTTACTGGCACATTGTCAATGCGGGGCCGCACGACATGACGCGAACGGAGGACAAAGTGAGCTACGAAACAATCGAATTCGAGATGCGGGGCGCCGTCGCCTGGCTGACCGTGAACAGGCCAGAAGCCTACAACGCCCTTGATCTGACCATGGCCAAGGAATTGTGCGATCTGAGCATCCGCCTGAGCGAAGACGGGACCGTTCGGGCCGTGGTCATGACAGGAAGCGGCGACACTGCTTTTTGCGCGGGCGGCGACGTGCCGGGCTTTGCCGCCGACATGGATGCCCTGCCCACCCTGTTGAAGGAAATGACCACTTATCTGCATATGGCGATCTCGCGCTTCGCCTGGATGCGGGCGCCCGTGATCGCCGCCGTCAACGGCGTTGCCGCCGGCGCCGGCCTTAGTTTCGTCGCCTGCGCCGATCTTGCCATAGCCGCCGAGGGGGCCAGTTTTACCTCGGCCTATACCAAGATAGGGCTGTCGCCGGACGGCAGTTCCACTTATTTCCTGCCCCGTATCATCGGCGCCCGCCGCACCATGGAACTCTACCTGACCAACCGGGTGTTGAGCGCCGGGGAAGCCTTGGATTGGGGCCTGATCAACCAGGTCGTCGCGGCGGATAAATTGACAGATACGGCGGGGACGTTGGCCGGCAAACTGGCCGATGGCCCCACGGAAGCCCTGGGCGCGGTCAAAAAGCTGTTGTTGATGTCGGCCAACGACAGCTTGGAGTCCCAGATGGAGCGGGAAACCCGCAGCATTTCCTCTCTGGGCCACACGTCGGACGGCCGGGAAGGCATCGACGCCTTCGTCAACAAACGCAAACCAAAATTTACGGGAAAGTAATGGGAAACGGACGATGACATCCACCGACCCCCGATACCAACGAAAATTCACCACCGTCAACGGCAAGCGCATGGCCTATGTGGACGAGGGCGAAGGCGACCCGATCGTCTTTCAACATGGCAACCCCACCTCGTCCTATTTGTGGCGCAATATCATGCCCCATTGCGCCGGTCTGGGCCGTTTGATCGCCTGCGATCTGATCGGCATGGGTGATTCAGAAAAGCTCGATAATTCAGGGCCAGGGCGTTACACATACACGGAACAGCGGGAGTATCTGTATGCCCTGTGGCGGCAGATCGGCGTCAGTGATAATGTGATTTTCGTGATCCATGACTGGGGCTCGGCCCTTGGCTTTGATTGGGCCAACCAGAACCGCGACAAGGTTCAGGGCATCGCCTACATGGAAGCGGTGGTCAAAAACATGGACTGGGCGGATTTTCCCGAAAACGCCCGCGGCGTCTTTCAGGGCTTCCGCTCGGAGGCGGGCGAAAACATGGTTCTGGATAAGAACATATTCGTCGAACGGGTGCTGCCCGGCGCCGTCATCCGTGGCCTTGGGGAAGAGGAAATGAGCCACTACCGCAAACCCTATTTGGAGCCGGGCGAAGACCGCCGGCCCACGCTGACCTGGCCCCGGCAGATCCCGATCGAAGGCGAGCCGCCGGAGGTTTGCCAGATCGTCGAAGACTATGGCGCCTGGCTGTCGCAATGCGATCTGCCTAAGTTGTTCGTCAATGCCGATCCCGGCTCGATTTTGACCGGTCCGCAGCGGGAATTCTGCCGCGCCTGGCCAAACCAGACCGAAGTCACGGTCAAGGGCACACATTTCGTGCAGGAAGACAGCCCCGACGAAATCGGCCAGGCCGTGGCCACATTCGTGAAAGGTATCCGAGGTTAGAGCAGATCCGAACTATACCGGGTCATTTGATGGGAGGATAAGATGCCGATTATCGACGTGAACAAGGTCCCTAAACAGCCCTTTCCCGGCGGGGCGACCTATCAAAACATTGTCGGCGATGACGAAGGTTCGACGCCCATCCGCCTCGGCCTGCAGGTATCGGAACCGGGCTATTCCACGGGCACCCATTCCCACCCCTATATGGAAGTCGTGACCGTGGTGGCGGGTACGGGCGAGGCCTGGGTCGAAGGTCAGGAGGGCACGACACCCATTGGCCCCGGCATCACAATGGTGTTGCCGGCAAACGTCAAACATGGCTTTCGCGTCACCGGCGATGAACAGTTGAAGACATATGGCGTGCACGCCTCGCCCGACCGCCTGATCGATCGTTTTCCGGAAGAAAACCCTGATACCAACGTGCGTTGATTTCAGGCGGCACGCGCCTCGGCCAGCAGGCAGAGAATTTCGAACATTATCGTGGCGCCGACCAAGGCGGTGTTGCCGCTGGGGTCAAAGGGCGGCGGCCACATCCCCTACACGCTCGCCCCGCAAAAGACGGTTAATCAATATCTCTCGACCGCGCGGTGTTAAACCGGCATTCTCATGGACGTTCATTCGGTTCTCCTCCGATAGCTTCTGTTATTGCAAACTTCAGCTTCTCAGAGTTGGTTCAAATGAACAACGTCTTGAGACATCACATCTAGCGGGCCAGCAACACAGGCAGGATCGAGCCATTGATGATGTCCCGCGTGGCGCCGCCAAAGATCATTTGCCGCAGGCGGCTGTTGGTAAATGCACCCTTTAGCAATATATCGGCCCCCGCCGTGGCGGCCTCATCCACCATGGCTTCACCAATGCTGCGCCGTCCAGGCGCCGCCGTCATGGTCGTGGTATCGATACCATTGCGCCCCAGATGCCGGGCCACGTCTTCCGCCGACGGACCAGGGACAAAGCCGCCCTCGATGGTCAATACGGTAACCCGCTCGGCATTGCGCAAAAAAGGCATGCCGACGGCGATGGTGCGGGCCGTCTCGGTCGCACCGTTCCAGGCGATGACCGCGTGCCGGCCGATACTTTCGGGTACCTCTGCCGACGCCAATATGATCGGCCGTCCGCTCTCGAACAAGGCGGCTTCCAGCGTGGCTTTCCAATCCACGGACGTGCCCAACTCGCTACGCCCCATGACAATCAGATTAAATAGCCGGCCATAGTCGCCGACGATTTCGCTTTCCACCCCCTCGCCCTCGCGCCAACTGCAACTGACACCTTCGGCAGAGGTGCCGATGTCGCGGTACGCCACGTCCCCCGCCTTCACCACCCTATCGAACCGTTCATGGGCCTTGGCCGCGAATTGTTTCGATTCATCGGTCAGCCGGGCCAGGGATTCAGAGGGGAAAACCACCCCCTCGCCGGCGATGATTTGTGGCGTCCGCCACGCATGCAGACCTTCCACGTGGCTAGCATGGTTTTGCGCGATCAACAGGGCGGTTCTAAGCGCAGCCTCCGCCCGATCATCGTCACAAAACGGAACCAGGATTGTTTGCATGCGACTCTCCCCATTTACCTATCGAATTTCATTGTGCCAAGAACAGCCACGGTTTGGAACAGGAAATGTTTCATTTGCAATTAATACCAACGTGCGTTGATAGAAGGCCGGCGTTTCCCGGTTGGCCCCATCATGCCGTCAATGCCGCGTCAGGGTGGCGGCCTCCGCCGCCAATGCGGAAATGATATCCCATTTTTGCCCCATGACCGCCTCCCGTGGGGCAACCCAACTACCCCCCACACAACGAACATTTTTCAATGCGAGATAGCCGGCGGCGTTATTCCGGCCGACCCCGCCCGTGGGACAGAAGACAACACCGGCGAAGGGCCCGGCAAGCGCTTTCAAGGTCGCCTGCCCGCCCATGGCCTCGGCGGGGAAGAATTTCAGGTGCCGCAAACCGGCGCGCTGGGCCGCCATCGCCTCGCTGGCCGTGGCAATGCCGGGCAGGAAAGGCATCTCACCCGCGGCCGCGGCCAGGTCCGGGTCAAACCCGGGCGAAACCGCAAAGCGGGCGCCCGCGGCCCTGGCGTTGGTCAGATCCTCCAGCGTCGTGACGGTGCCGACACCGGGCACCGCATCGGGCACCGCCGTGGCGATGGCGTCGATGGCCGCCAGGGCGGCGTCGGTCCGCAAGGTGATTTCCAAGGCCCGCAGCCCACCCTCCAGCAAAGCCCGTGCCAGGGGCACCTCGTGCTCCAGACGTTCGATGGTCAGCACCGGAATAACAGGCGCCAGGTCCATCACCTGTTCAATTGTTAAATCAACCATCGGCTTGTCAGCCCCTCGATTGCCTGAATTCCACCCCCATATTATAGTCCCGCCCGGATGACGGAAGTGATGAAAATCGCCGCGATCGGCGAATGTATGATCGAGTTGAGCGCCCACCCCGACGGGGGCGTGTCGTTGGCTTACGGTGGCGACACTTTGAACACGGCGGTCTATCTGGCGCGTCTGTGCGGGGCTGGCGGCGGCATTGGCGCCGATTACCTGACCGCCCTGGGCGATGATCCCTATTCCGACGAGATGGTGGCATTCTGGCAACGGGAAGGTATCGGCACCGACAATGTGATACGCCTGCCGGGCCGCCTGCCGGGTCTGTATACGATCCGCACCGATGGGCAGGGGGAACGCAGTTTTCACTATTGGCGCGCCGCCGCCGCCGCGCGGGATATGTTGCAAGGGGAACAAGGCGCGGCGCTGGGCGCGGCGCTTTGCCAATATGATCTGGTCTATCTTTCGGGCATTACCTTGTCGATCCTGGCGGATCCGGACCGCGCCGAATTGCTGGAGGCCCTGGACCGGGCCCGGGCAGCCGGCGCCCGGATCGCCTTTGACTGCAACTACCGCCCACGGGGCTGGCCCGACGCCGCCACGGCCCGCCAGGCGATGGACCAGATGTATCGGCGCAGCCATATCGCACTACCCGGCCTGGACGATGAGTGTGCCCTGCACGGGATCATGGATCCCGCCACGGCGGCCCGGCGCATCGCCGATCTGGGGGTTGGGGAAGTTTGCCTGAAAAACGGCGCCGCCGGCTGTTGGCTGCGCCGCGGTCCGGAGGTTGAGGTCATACCGGCACGGCCGGGCATTACGCCCCTGGACACCACCGCCGCCGGTGACAGCTTCAACGCCGCCTATCTCTATCACCGCCTGTTGGGCGAAAGCGCGGCGGAGGCCGCCCGGGCCGGCCATCGTCTGGCGGCGCAGGTGATCTAATATTCCGGTGCGGTGATCCCCCTCGATGCCATGCCGTCCCTTGATTAAAGCGTAGGAGACCATTGTCATGGGGGATGCTCTCGAGGACACCGCCGGCCAGCCCGGCGCCCGTTTCGCCGGTCGTGATCTGTATCAGCAGCTTAATGAAAGGGTAACCGGCGGCCTTGAAGGCCTGCTGTTGCAGCCGGGCTGGCGCAATCTGTTACTAGAGCGGTTCCGGGCTGCCTGAACGTGATTGATGCCGATGTCGAAAAATCCTGGCTGATATCGGAGATGGGTAATATCATCGGTTAAATTCCTGGGGCTCAATAAATATCACGACGGGTCGGACCAATATGCGCTTTATCCATATGACGGACATGCACATCACGGCGGACGATCAGCCGTTGTACGGACTGTCGCC
Source organism: Alphaproteobacteria bacterium (assembly GCA_047518225.1). GTDB lineage: Bacteria > Pseudomonadota > Alphaproteobacteria. Next base: position 11,152 of record JAKZRK010000142.1, read on the forward strand.
GCGCAGCCGGTTGCAAGCGGCTATCGCCTGCATCAATCAGGATTTCGCGGACGTGGCCTTCGTCATGATGACCGGTGATTTGGTCAACCGGGGCACGGTGGCGGAGTACGAGGCTTTGCGCGCCATTTTGAAGGATTTGCAGGCGCCCCATTATCTGTTGCTGGGCAATCACGACGGCCGGGAAGCCTTTCGGCAAATTTTCGCCGAGGTGCCGGTGGACGAAAACGGCTTCGTGCAATATGCCTTCGAGGTGGAAGATAAGCGTTTCATCGTCATGGATACCCTGGACGAGGGCAAGGTCGGCGGCTTGCTCTGCCAACGGCGCCTGGAATGGCTGGCCGGGCAGTTGGACACCCGGGTCGAGCAAGAAACCCTTTTATTCCTGCATCACCCGCCGTTGCGCCTTGAAGGTGGCGAAGCGCTGGCCGAAATGATCGGCGGCGGCCGGGTCAAACATCTGTTCTTTGGCCATGTGCATCGGCCCCTGCACGGCAGTTGGCGCGGCATCCCCATATCCAGCCAGCATTCCACCCTGCATCAATTCGTCTACACCTTCGGCAGTTCCATCATGCAGGGCTGTCACGAACCGCCCACCTTCGCCGCCGTCAACATGGTCGACGGCAACGTGGTGATCAATCCTCACAGCTATCTCGATGACAGCCCCCGCTTTAATCTGCGCAGCAAAGCCGCCCTGCACGCCGCCTCGCCGGAAGAGCTGCCGCCCCTGGAATAGGGCGACCCGCCAAAAGCCGGCCGGGGGAGCGGCTGGCTCGACGCGATCTCGATACGCTCTATTTTGATATGCCTTAACAGCCCGTTGAAAAAGGCGCTATTGACCGGGTTTCACTCGACGGCGAAACATAACGCGACGAAGGCGGTTTCGCCATCCTCCGAGACGATGAGGACCATCTGAGCGACCAGAACGGCTCCAGCTGGCGCAATAA
>JAKZRK010000143.1:0-14156 GCA_047518225.1 Alphaproteobacteria bacterium
TTAAGTCAGGTCTAGAGCGTTTCCGGGCTAGAATAATGCTTGCCTATCCGGTTTACACCCACACCCACTAGGGCTAGAATGGGCGCTCCCCTATATCCGATTCCCATTCTAGCCCTAGTGGGTGTGGGTGTAAACCGGATAGGCAAGCATTATTCTAGCCCGGAAACGCTCTAGACCTGACTTAAAGCTACGTAGCGGGTTTGGCAATCAATCTCGAAACCGGGCTATAACGCGGGCGAGCAGCGAGGTGCCATGCGCTATTACATATTGATCGGAACGGTTATCGCCGTGATCGGAGCGTGGAGCGGTGGGTGGTTTTACAAAGCCGATCAGTTGCGAGAGGAGATAGAGCGGCGCGCCAGCCAGAGCACCCCCGCGCGGCAATGGGCTTATCGTGATCTGACGGTCACGGGCTTTCCCTTCCGCCTGCAGGTGGATCTGAGCGGCCCGCGCATCGCCTGGCGCGGCCAGGCACAGGAAATTATTTGGCAGACGGATCGGATCAAGGCCGTGGGGCATCCCTGGCAGCCGCACCATATTCTGTTCGACCTGACCGGCCGTCACCTGTTGAAAACCAGGCATGGCGGCCGGTGGCGCGAACTGACCCTGGATAGCAGCGAAGCCATGGCCAGTGTCGAAACCAATGTGGAGAACCAACCCGTGCGGCTTTCGCTTGATGCCAGGCAAATTCGGCTGCGCTACAACGGCGTCCCGGCCTTGCAGGGGGAGCGCCTGCAATTGCATTACCGGCCGGCACCAGGGATATCGGATGGCCTGGAACTGGCCCTGAGGGGCGAGGCCCTTGAAGTGGCCCAAGGGGTGCTGCTCCCCAACGTTATCGGCCTGCCCCGTACCGCCAAATCGGTAGACCTGCAAGCCACGGTGACCCGCCTGCCAAAAGGGGAAATGACCACCGGCGGCTTGCGGCGATGGCGCGACGGCGGCGGCACCTTGGAAGTCACGGCATTCAATCTACAGTGGGGCGATATGGAGATCTCCGCCACCGGCAGCCTGGCCCTGGACGGCGAAATGCGGCCCATCGGCGCCTTGACTGCGCGGATTAAGGGCCATGACGAATTGCTCGACATCGCCGTGGCTAACGGCACGATGGACGAAGACAGCCTGGTCGCGGCCCGCGCGGTATTGGGCCTGTTGGCCGCCGCCGGCGGGGGCGTTCTTTCCGTGCCGGTGCGGCTGCAGGACGGCCAACTTTTCCTGGGGCCCGCCGCGATCGCCAAGCTGGCCCGCATTACGGACGACTGACGCTGATACCAGCGGGTTTGCCGGGCTGCTATTAATCCGGTTCCACCGGCTGTTCCGCGCGGCGGCCGAAGTCGGGGGCGTCGGTATCCTGGCCGGCTTGGATAATGCGCTGACGAATATCCCGGGACTGGCTGAACAGGCGCAACAGATTATCGCCCTGGCCCCAGCGGATCGCCCGTTGCAAGGCAATCAAATCCTCGGTGAAGCGGCCCAAGGTTTCCAACACCGCGTCCCGGTTGTTGAGGAAGACATCGCGCCAGAATTCCGGGTCGGAAGCCGCGATACGGGTGAAATCGCGGAAACCGCCGGCGGAATACTTCACAACTTCGCCCTGGGTCACGGTTTCCATATCGTCCGCCGTGTTGACGATGTTGTAGGCGATCAGATGCGGCAAATGGGAAGTGATGGCCAGCACCAGATCGTGACGGTTGGCCGCCATGATCTCGACCTGGCTGCCCAAGGCCTGTACGAATGCCGTCAGCCGCTGTACCGCCTGCGCGTCGGCCCCCTCGCCGGGGGTGAGGATCCACCAACGACCGTCGAACAGTTCCGCGAAACCGGCTTCGGGACCGGATTTTTCGCTGCCCGATACCGGATGCCCCGGCACCAGGTGCACGCCATCGGGGATGTGGGGCCCCAGATCGCGCGATACACAGCCCTTGACCGAGCCCACGTCGGTAACGATGGCGCCCGGCATCAAGCTAGAGGCCATGGCCTTGCCGATCGAGGCGTAGCTGCCCAAATGAGAGCAAATGATGACCAGGTCGGCGCCCACCACCGCTTCCGCCGGATCCTCGTACATGGTGTCGACGATGCCCAGTTCCATGGCCTTGTCCCGGGTCTTTGCCGTGCGGGCACAGCCAACGATGGCGGTGGCCAGATCAGCCCGGCGGGCGGCCCGGGCGATGGAGGAGCCGATCAAACCCACGCCGATCAGGGCCAGGCGCTCAAAAAGCGGGGGCAGGTTATTGCTGTCAGGCGCCATCGGTTGTACTCAAAAATTCCTCGATGGCCGCGACCGCCGCCCGGTTTTCCGCTTCCAAGCCGACGGTAAAGCGTAAATAGGCCGCCAGGCCATAAGCGGCGATGCCACGGGGCAGAATGCCCCTGCGGCGCAAAAATTCCACCGCCGCCTCGGCCGAACGAGGCCCTTCGGCGCCAAAATGCACGGCCAGGAAATTGCCCACGCTGGGAATCCATTGCAGACGCAACCGCCGGCATTCGTCCTGCCACCAGGCCAGCCAGCGGTCGTTATGGGCCCGTGCCGCATCCATATGCTGAACATCATGCAAGGCCGCCAGACCGGCCGCCTGGGCCGCCGCGTTGACATTGAACGGCGAGCGCACCCGATGATAGACCAGGGCGATCGCCTCCGGGCAGTAGGCCCAGCCCAGGCGCAGGGCGGCCAGGCCATGGATCTTGGAAAATGTCCGGGTCACCACCACGTTGTCATGGGCCTCGACCAACTCTATGCCCGGCGCATAGTCGTTGCGGCTGACGAATTCGGCATAGGCGTCGTCGATCACCAGCAAGACGTTTTCCGGTAGCCCGGCGTGCAAACGATGCAGTTCCGACAGCGGCATATAGGTGCCGGTGGGATTGTTGGGATTGGCCAGAAAGACCATCTTGGTCCGTTCCGTCAGCACCCCCAGAATGGCATCGACGGAGGCGGTGAATGCATCCTCGGCCGCCTTTACGGGCGTCGCACCGCTGGCCATGGCGCCCAAGGGATACATCAGGAAACCATGTTCCGTGTAGACCACCTCGTCACCCGGCCCGGCATAGGAATGGATCAGGTGGCTGATGATTTCGTCAGAACCGTTGCCGCAAATGATCCCATTGATGTTCAGGCCATACATCTCAGCCAGGCCGGCGCGCAAATCGGCACAGCCGCCTTCGGGATAGCGGTGCAATTTTTCCGCCAGCCCGCGAAACGCCGCCATGGCCTTGGGGGAAGCTCCGGTCGCGGACTCGTTGGACGACAGCTTTACGATGCGGGCCAGGCCTTCGACCGCAGCATCACCGCCAACATAGGGCGTGATATTCAGAATGCCCTGGTTCGGCGTCGGCGTGGTCATGGTGTTTGCCCGGCCCGACGGACGGCCAGCGCTTTTGGATAGGCCCCCAGAATAGAGACCCGCGACAGGCCCTCGCCCATTATTTCATGGAAGGTGACCATGGCCGGATCGTCGTCTTTGACCAGCCCGTCCAGTTCGATCAATTGCAGACGTACCCCCTGCTGCTCCTGTTCGTGCACGGCCAGGGGCTGAATATCAAAGCCGCACGCGTCCAATTGACGCATCACCCGGGCAAGGGAGACATCCAGGTGGGTTTCGACCATCGCCAGGGTGGCGTCCTCGCCGCTTGCTTCGGGTACCAATTTCGCCACCGCCAGGGCTTCCAATCGCTCAAACCGGCCGGTAGCGGAGGCAAAAAACGGCAACCGCCAAATTACCCGTGGCCCGGACTGGTCATTCGCCTGGGAGGCCAGGGCCGGCCACCAGGGATTTTCCTCGCCGCTTTGGGGAAATGGCAACAGGCCGATGATGCCCGGCTGATCGCCAACCATGCGCATGACCACCGACGGCGAGGTGTGCAAGGTCATGGGCGCGGAAGAGCCGAAATGGTTGCGCGCCATGTCCCAATAGGCGACCGAACGGGCAGGCGCGCAGACGGCAACGCTCATGGGGCCTTGCAGCGCCGTCGCGCTGTTGATCAGCTCGCGCCAGATCCGAATGACCGTCGCGGTCGGCAATTGGCCCTGGTGCCGTTTTGCCAGGCTGCGCACCACCTCCGCCTCGCGGTTTGGGCGCATGGCGAAGTCGCGGTGGCCGAGCGATTGTTTCGCCTTGGCGACTTGATCGATCAGGGCGGTCCGTTGCATGATTTTGTCATGCAATTCCTCGTCGATGCTATCGATCTGTCGGCGCAAATCATCGAGGTTTGGCGCATTGTTCGGCATTATTATTGTCCTAGCCAAAGGCGGTCGGTTTGCAAGACGGCTCCCGATGGCGGTGATACACGTCCCATCCATCATGGGCAAGCCAAAGACGCGGAAAATTCCTTGCCGCGTCTTGGCTGCGCCTAGGCCGCGCCTAGGCCGCCGCGCGCGCCTTGCTCAGCAGGGACAGAATTTGCGCCGCGGCGTCGGGAATATTGGTGCCCGGCCCGAACACCGCCGCGACCCCCCGCTGGTGTAGAAAGTCATAGTCCTGTTGTGGGATCACGCCGCCGCAGATGACCAGAATTTTGCCGCCATCCTGGGCTTTCAGCGCCTCGACCAGATCCGGCACCAAGGTCTTGTGCGCCGCCGCCTGGGTCGAAACGCCAATCACATGCACATCGTTTTCAATGGCGTCGCGGACCGCTTCCCCGGGGGTTTGGAACAGCGGCCCGATATCCACGTCAAAGCCAATATCGGCGAATGCCGTGGCGATCACCTTGGCGCCCCGGTCATGGCCGTCCTGACCCAATTTCACCACCATCATGCGCGGCCGCCGCCCCTCGGCCTCGGCAAAGGCGGCAACGTCCTTGACGATGCGGGCAAAGCCCTCGTCGCCCTCGTACGCCGCGCCATAGACGCCCGAGATGGCGCGGACTTCCGCCCGGTAGCGGCCAAAGGTCCGTTCCAGGGCATCGGAAATTTCCCCCACCGTGGCCCGGACGCGGGCCGCGTCGATGGCGAGGGCCAAAAGATTGCCATTCCCCCTGGCGCCGTCTTCCAGGGCTTGCAAGGCGGCCTGGGTGGCGGCGTCATCGCGGCTGGCGCGGATTTTTTCGATTCCGGCGATCTGCGCCGCGCGAACCGCCGTATTGTCGATCTCTCGCACGTCCACATGGTCGTCGTCGTCGGAGAGATACTTGTTGACGCCGACAATGACTTCCTCGCCCCGGTCAATGCGGGCCTGTTTGCGCGCGGCGGCGGCCTCGATCTGCATTTTCGGCATGCCGGCTTCCACCGCCTTGGTCATGCCGCCGATTTTTTCCACCTCGCTAATCAAATCCCAGGCCGCGCTAGCCAGGCTGTTGGTCAGGGATTCCACATAATAGCTGCCGGCCAGGGGGTCGATCACCTTGGTCACGCCGGTTTCCTCGGCCAGGATCAATTGCGTATTGCGGGCGATCTTGGCAGAGAATTCCGAAGGCAGGGCCATGGCCTCGTCGAATGAATTGGTGTGCAGGCTTTGCGTGCCGCCCAGCACCGCCGCCATGGCCTCGTAGGCCGTGCGGACCACGTTGTTGTAGGGGTCCTGCTCGGTCAGGGACACGCCGGAGGTCTGGCAATGGGTGCGCAGCATCAGGGATTTCGGATCCTTGGGATCGAACTCGCCGATAATCCGGGCCCATAACAGGCGCGCGGCGCGCAGCTTCGCTATTTCCATGAAAAAGTTCATGCCCATGCAGAAAAAGAACGACAGCCGGCCGGCAAAGAGGTCGATATCCAGGCCGTTGTCCACCGCCGTGCGCACGTATTCCAGGCCATCGGCCAGGGTAAAGGCCAACTCCTGCACCGCCGTGGCGCCGGCTTCCTGCATGTGATAGCCGGAGATCGAGATCGAATTGAACTTCGGCATCTCGCCGGCCGTGAACGCGATGATGTCCGAGACGATGCGCATGGAGGGCCCGGGCGGGTAGATATAGGTATTGCGGACCATGAACTCCTTCAGAATGTCGTTCTGAATGGTGCCGGACAGTTGCCCGCGCTTTACACCCTGTTCCTCCGCCGCCACGATATAGCTGGCCAGCGTTGGCAGCACGGCGCCGTTCATGGTCATCGAAACGCTCATCTTGTCTAGGGGTATGCCCTCGAACAGCACCTTCATATCCTCGACGCTGTCGATGGCCACGCCGGCCTTGCCCACATCGCCCACCACGCGCGGGTGATCGGAATCGTAACCCCGGTGGGTGGCCAGATCGAAGGCCACGGACAACCCCGCCTGGCCGCCGGCCAAGGCCTTGCGGTAAAAATCGTTGGATTCCTGCGCCGTGGAGAAACCGGCATATTGCCGGATGGTCCAGGGCCGGTTGGTATACATGGTCGCCCGCACGCCGCGCAGGAACGGCTCGAACCCCGGCAGGCTCCCCTGGATTTCCAACCCTTCCAGATCCGCCGCCGTGTACAACGGCTTGACCGCGATCCCTTCCGGCGTCTGCCAGGTCAGATCGTCGACCGCCCCGCCGCGCAATTCCTTCCGCGCCAGCGCCCGCCAGTCATCGGGAGTTTTCGTCTTGTCCGCCATACCGCTGATCCCATTGTTTCCAGCTTAGTGTATAGCGCAGAGGCCAATGGCAAGTCCATTTCCCGTGGCCTGTTGGCTATTTCGCCAAAGCCCATCCAGCTAACGCCTCGGCATTGCGGTAGGCGATGTTCTTGGCCAATTCCGTCGGCAGATCGGCTAGCCATTGCCGGGACCAGTTGGCGTGTTCAACGACATAAGGCCACCGCTCCGGGGTATATGTGTCCGTGCCCAGCATGAAGCGGCGGGGGAATGCCATGAAAACCTTGCGCCATTGGGGGGCGACCTTGCCGCCGGCGGCATGTTCCGTGCGGAAGGCCAGATCGGCCCGCAGGTTTTTGTATTTGCCCAACATCGCGGCGACCTGTTCGGGGCCATCGAAGCCGGAATGGGCCCACAGCACACGGGCGTCGGGGTTCTGGGCAAAGATGCGCCGGATGGCATCTGCATCCGCATGGGCATGCAGAAAAATTTTGTACTTCGCCGCCAATTCGACGATCCGGCGCATCACTTCCAGATCCGCATCCGGGCCCAAGACGTGGAATTCGCCAATGCCGGCGTAGGTGTTCTTGGCCAGGCGCGCCGCGACCATTTCGACGACGGTCTTATCGTGGAGCCAGGAGCCGGTCTCCCCCCGCCGGCGATAGGGCCGCAGCACGGGCACCACCAGGTCCGGCGCCTCGGCGTGGAGCATCTGGGTACCATCGTCTGAGGAGGAGGAGACAAAGGCCATTTTTAGCCCGGCCTGCCGCAACACCTTGATGGCGGCGGCGGGGGGCAGTTGGCTCCAGGCGTCGTGGCTGTAATGAATATGGGCATCGGCCAGAGGTATTTGCGCGGGGCTTGGCGATTGCGCAGCCGCCGTCGCGAGCGAAACCGCGATGGCCGCTGCCGCCGAAAGGATGCTTTGCAACGCCTTGCCCGCCATGGCCCAACCTCCCCTGTCCCATGTCTTCGGAGACCGCCATCTTGCCCGTCCCCGCCGGGCGGATCAATATGCTCCAACCGCCGGGCAGGCCGGAACTGCTCTAAACCCGCGCTTGCAATTTGCGGCGCGAAACCCGACTCTCTTCACCAATATGTCAGCGAATCGGGGACATCATGGCGGCGGCCGCGTCACGGCCGTTCTGGGGCCGACCAATACCGGCAAGACCCACTTGGCGGTGGAGCGTATGCTGGGGCACCGTACCGGCATGATCGGTCTGCCCCTGCGTCTGCTGGCCCGGGAGGTCTATGACCGCGTGGTGGCGCAAAAAGGCGCCGGCGCCGTCGCCCTGGTCACCGGCGAAGAAAAGATCGTGCCCGCCCGGCCGAACTATTTTGTTTGCACGGTGGAGGCAATGCCCCTGACCTGGCGGGCGGAATTCCTGGCGGTGGACGAAATACAGCTTTGCGCCGATCCCGAACGGGGCCATGTCTTCACCGACCGGCTGCTGCGCGCGCGCGGCGAGCAGGAAACCATGTTCCTCGGCTCCAACACCATGAAGCCAATCATTCGCCGCCTGCTGCCCGAGGCGCAATTTATCGAGCGGCCGCGCTTTTCCGTGCTGTCCTACGCCGGCGAGAAGAAAATTTCCCGCCTGCCCCGGCGTAGCGCCATTGTCGCCTTCTCGGCCGCGGATGTTTATGCCCTGGCGGAGCTGATGCGCCGGCAACGGGGCGGCGCGGCGGTGATCATGGGCGCGCTCAGCCCCCGCACCCGCAACGCCCAGGTGGCCCTGTATCAGGCTGGCGAGGTAGACTATCTGATCGCCACCGACGCCATCGGCATGGGCCTGAACATGGATGTTGACCATGTCGCCTTTGCCGCCCAGGGCAAGTTTGACGGTCTGGGCCACCGCGAATTGCGCCCGGCCGAGGTGGGCCAGATCGCCGGCCGGGCCGGGCGTCATATGAACGACGGCACCTTCGGCACCACGGCCGGCGTGGGGCCCATGGGCGAAGAGTTGGTGGAGCTGGTGGAAAACCACCGCTTCCCGGCCGTGCGGCGGCTGCGTTGGCGCAACGCCAATTTGGAATTCCAGTCCCCCGCGGCGCTGGTGCACAGCCTGCGCCAGGCCCCGCCCAGGGACGATCTGAGCCTGGCGGGGGAGGCGGACGACAGCCTGGCTCTTCATGCCCTGTTGGGCGACACCACCATTCGTGATGCGGTGCGCGGCCCGGCCATGGTGCGCCAGTTGTGGGATGTCTGCCGCATTCCGGATTTCGCCAAGACCATGCCAGAAGCGCATCATCGCACCTTGAACCGGATATTCCGCTTTCTGGCGGCTGATGACGGCAAGATCCCGGCGGATTGGATTGACCGGCATATGCGGCGCCTGGACCGGACCGACGGCGACATCGATACCCTGGCCGGGCGCATCGCCCATGTCCGCACCTGGACCTATATTTCCCATCAGGCCAAATGGCTGGATGATGCCGGCCATTGGCAGGAACGGACGCGGGGCGTGGAAGATGCCCTCTCGGATGCTTTGCATGCCGCTCTGACCCAGCGCTTTGTTGATCGCCGCAGCGCCGCCCTTTACCGGGGCCTGAACGAGCGCCGGGACCTGTTGGCCGCAGTCACCGGCAATGGCGAGGTCTTGGTGGAAGGGCAATACGTAGGCCGCTTGCAGGGCCTGAAGTATGAACCCGACGCGGCGGCGGACGTGGCCGAGGGCCGCGCCCTACGCATTGCCGCGAACCGGGTATTGAGCCGGGAAATCGCCCGCCGGGCCGTCAAACTGGCGGCGGCGGATCGGGATGCGCTGACCTGGCAAGACGACCATATGTTGTGGTGGGAAGGTGCGCCGGTGGCCCAGGTGAGCCAGGGCACCCAGCCACTGGAGCCCAGGGTAGAGATATTGCCGTTCGATCATCTCGATGGCCCCTTGCGCGAGCGGGCCCGCCACCATCTGCAAAACTGGTTGCGGGGGCATATTGGGGCCAATCTGTCGCCGCTCCCGAGATTATTGGCGGCTTCCTTCCAAGGTCCGGCGCGGGGGTTGGTCTATCAACTGGTTGAAGCCTTGGGCGTCATGCCGCGGGAACAGGTGGCGGACCTGGTTGCCGATTTGTCGACCACCGATCGGGCCCAATTACATCGCCTAGGCGTGCGTCTGGGATATAGAGACGTGTTCGTGCCCGCCCTGTTGCGCCCGAAGCGTATGTTAATCCGCGCCCGTTTGTGGCGTCTGGCCCATCCAGGGTTGGTGCCCGTCCCGCCATCCGATCCGGGCCGGGTCGCGGTGGCGTTGCCGGACACGGTGCGGGAGGTGGATTATTTGTCGGCCTTTGGCTATCGCCCGGTTGGCGATCCGAAGGCCGGGTTGGCGGTCCGGGTGGATATTTTCGACAGGCTGGCGCGTCTGGCCCATACGGCCAGCAAGGCCGGAGGGGCCGGGGCGAAACGATTCCAGGCAAATCACGAGATGTTGTCGTTGCTGGGCCAGGGCGGCGAGGGGCTGGACCATGTGCTGCGCGATCTTGGCTATGGCGGCGAAGGCCCCATCGAGGGGCGGCGTTATCGGTTTCGCCGGCCGAAACACAAACGGCAGCCGCAACGGGGCGGCAAGGCCGCCGGGCAAGACGCCACGGGGCGGAAAGCCGCGCCAGCGTCGGCCTTCGCCGAACTGCGGCATCTGCTGCGGCGGTCATAGCCCATGTCTGAAACGCCCAAGTCTAAAGCACCGGCCGCGGACTTACAGCGGCTGGATAAATGGCTGTGGTTCGCCCGCTTTTTCAAAAGCCGCACCCTGGCGGGCAAAGCCTGCAACGGCAGCAAAGTGCGGATCAACGGCCAGATCGCCAACAAGGCCTCGGCAACGGTCAAGGCCGATGATGTGCTGACCTTTCCCCTGGGCCATCATATCCGGGTGATCAGGATATTGGATTTGGGGCAACGCCGGGGCCCGGCGCCCGAGGCTCGGGCCTTGTACGATGATTTGGCCCCCCCGGACAAAGGCCAAGGTTCCGGGCGCAATGCCAAGGACGCCGCCCTTAGCCGTTCCGTGGGCCGACGGCCGGCTGGTGCCGGCCGTCCGACCAAACGGGACCGCCGGGCCGTGGACCGCCTGCTGGACGGATAGACGGTTTGCGAGACTTTGAAATAGGCCACCCAGGCCGCGACGGCGGCCCGGCGTTTTTACGCCGCCCCCAAACCCCGGGGAGCCGTGCGCCTTGGCGCTGATTCGATGAATATCGGAGCAGGGCTAAGGCACCCGCAAAGCGTAGACCGTGCGGCCAAGATTGGCCATCAGCGCGGGGATCAAGGCTTCGACCACGGTCAAGTCGTCCGCATCATTGGCTTGTATTTCAACACGGGCCTGCCAGACCTGGTTTTGCGCCCCTTTCACCATGGATACCAACAGCCGGCGTCCACGGCGCATGGGCGCGGCTTCGCCCCGCTTCATCTTCCAGCGCATTTTCAATTCCACGTCACCGGAACTGCGGCTGCCGCGGTCGCCGCGCAATTCAAAGGCGGAGCGGCCGCCGCCATCCGGGCTGTCGCCGGAAATTTGGAAGCGCAAAACATAACCGCCGTCCTCTGACGGTTGATAGCCCGCATTCTCCAGCGCCGCGCGAAACAGGGCCGCGATGGCCTGGGCCTCGGGCGCGCCAGATGGCGACTGCACGCCAATGGCGGCGTCAGGGGGGACCGGGCTCTGGGCGCTGGCGTCCAGGGTGCCCACCACGTTGGCCCCTGATGGGGCGGATATGGCGTAAATCGGCACCGTGATCAGCAATCCGGCGATGATGGCCAAGTCCCTAAAGCGGAGCCGCCAAGCATATTTGCCGCCGGGGGGGCGGGTGGCCGGGCGGTTCGATGAATATCGAAAATAGTCCAGAAACCGATTCATTTGGAAATGGTAAACCGAGCGGACTTTTCAGGCAAAGTTTAAGGTGGATGACGGCGTGCTAAATCCAGGTTGAATGGAACCGGCTGGCCGTGCTAGGCAGCGGCATGATAAATCGGATCAAGGCGCTTTTCAGCGGCCAAGCGGGCAAGGATACGGTCGAGGCGGGGCAGCATTCCCATGATGATCTGCAATTGGCCGCGGCTGCCCTGCTGGTCGAGGCGGCCTGCCTGGATGGCCATTATAGCGACGCGGAGCAGGCGACCATAGACAGTTTGCTGCGGCAACGGTTTGGCCTGAATGAGGACGAGGCGCGGACCCTGCATGATTTGGCGGTGACCGAACAATCACAAGCCAATCAGTTGTTGGGTTTTACCCGCGTCATCAAGGACCGCTATTCGCCGGAAGAACGGATTGAATTGATCGAAATGGCTTGGGAAGTGGCCTATTCGGACGGTGAACTGCACGATTACGAAGCAAACCTGTTGCGTCGCCTGGGCGGCTTGCTTTATGTCTCTGACCGGGATCGGGGCGAAGCCAGGAAACGCGTTCTTGCACGTCTTCAGCCGAGCGGTCCATAGTTTTGAAACGCCGTCGCGGTGAACCAGTCCGGCCCTGCCGGACGACTATTCTATGTTGGGAGATTAAGGAATGACGTACGTCGTCGTCGAAGCTTGTATTAAGTGCAAGTATATGGACTGCATCGAAGTTTGTCCGGTGGACTGTTTCTACGAAGGCGAGAACATGTTGGTAATTCACCCCGATGAATGCATTGATTGCGGGGTTTGCGAGCCGGAATGTCCAGTTGAGGCAATTTTACCCGATACCGAGGACGACACCGAACGTTGGGTGGAAATGAACCGTGAATACTCGGAAAAATGGCCGAATATCGTGCAGAAAGGCGATGCGCCCCCGGACGGCGATGATTACAAGGATATGTCGGATAAGTTCGACAAGTTCTTCAGCGCGGACCCTGGCAAGGGCTCCTGACCAAATCCCACTTCAATCTGTCTTACGTCCAGGCAGGGGGGGCGTTCCGGCGCCGGGCCCATGACCTATCCGGGCTAGCGGATCAATTGCGTCCCGCCCACCAACTGGGCGATCTCTTGGCGCAGCAGAAATTTTTGTACTTTGCCGCTCGGCGTCATTGGAAACTCGTCCCGGATCTCCAGCCGCTCCGGCAGCTTCCAGGCGCTAATTCGTTTGGCCCGCAAGAAACTCACCATCTCATCGAAGGTCAGGTTCTCCCCCGGCGGGCAGATGACGTAGGCGCAGACCCGCTCGGCCAGCACCGGGTCCGGCATGGCGACGCAGGCGACAGCGGTGACCTTGGGATGCGTGAAAAGCAGTTCCTCGATCTCCCGAGCGCTGATATTGGCGCCGCCACGGATGATCATGTCCTTCTTGCGGCCGACCACGCTGACGTAACTCTCGCTGTCCAGGGTGCAAATATCGCCGGTGGCATACCAGCCGTCGTCGAGGCACACCTGGCTGGTGGTTTCAGGATCCTTGTAATAACCGGCCAGCCGCGCCGGCGACCGGATATGCAGCTCGCCCTCGCCGCCGGGGCCGACCAGCTCCCCCGTCTCGAGGTCGACCAAACGCCCTTCGACGCCGGAAATAATCTGGCCGTCAGTGCCGTAGCGTCGGTGCATCGGCGCTTCGCGAGAGACCGCGCTGTTGATCAGGGTCTCGGAGGAACCGTAAATCGCGGAGACAAAAAGGCCAAAGCCCTCGTCCGCCTGCTTGACCAGTTCCCGTGGTATGGGCGCACCGCCGCACGCGAAGGTCTTCAGGGAGCTGAGCTTTTCCCGGCTGGCGTTGGGTGCGTTCATGAGACCATGGAGGAACGGCGTCGCCGACAATGTGTAGGTGCAGCGTTCCGAATGAATGAGCTCTACCGCCTCCGCCGGGTCCCAATGCTCTTGCCATACGGTCGTGAGCCCGTACTGCACCGGCAGCCGCGCGCCAACGACAAGCGCGGTGGAATGACCGATCGGGGAAGCCATGAACACGACATCCTCGCCCATAAAGCTGAACGTGCCGTTCAATTGGTCGGTGGCGGCGACCATTGTGTTGTGGGTGTGCATGACGCCCTTGGGCTCCGCCGTCGTGCCCGAGGTGAACATCAGGGTCGTGACCATATTGGGGTCGGGCCGCGCCGCCTTGATCGTTGCGCGGGATTTCTCGTCCTCCCAGGGCGTCTCCAGGAAAGCATCGAAGGCGTGCATGCCGTCGGGAACCTCCTCGCCGACGACGAAGACATGCTTCAATTGGGGCAATTCAGGCCAAAGTTCGGACACCATGCCGGTATAGTCAAAGCGGCGATAGCGGTCGGGGATCAACAGCAAGGCCGTCTCGGCATGGCCAAGGATGTACCCCACTTCCCGGTGGCGGTAGACGGCGCCGATGGAATTCGTAACCGCACCAAGCTTGGTGGCGGCACAATGCAATATCAACCACTCGGCCCAATTCGGCAATTGAATGGAGATGACGTCGCCGGGCCGAATGCCGCGTTGGTAGAGACCGCACGCGACCCGATGCGCCAGACGTTCCAGCTCGGCGAAGGTGAGCCGCCATTTGCGGTCCATGATGACAAGCTTGTCACCACGCTCGGCCGCGTGCCGGCGCAAATAATCATCAAGAGTCTGGTTCGGCCAGACACCGGCGCCAACCCGTGCCTCGATCCGTGCCTATCCGGTTGTCACCCATACCCACTACATCTAGGGTGCTCCCAATCCCCCGAGTAAAGCTCGGCCTAGGTCGGGCGGCGATATCTCCGGCGATGTCGAGCGCCTCCTGAACCGGAACGGATCTCCCG
>JAKZRK010000144.1:0-10513 GCA_047518225.1 Alphaproteobacteria bacterium
GGGAAAACGTGGACGAGCCAACCTCGCCCGCATTTACCACAGGCCCATCAACAGCAACTTTCTTCTCAAAATTATCGGTCATGTTCCGGTCCTCCTTGGACACTTCGATTAAGCCAATTCTGTGTCCAAGGAAATCGGGTCGGACTCACAATCGTCAAACCGCGACGGGGGTGAACACGGGCAGCGCAAAGCCACCCTCGGTTTCGCGAAAGGTCAACCGGACTTCCTGATCGATGGCCACGGCGTCCAGATCGCAATCGACGATGTTGGTCATCATGGTTACGCCCTCGGCCAAGGTAACGTAGGCGATGACATAGGGGACGGGCGCCCGGCGCATGATGGAATAGGTGTAGATGCGGCCCCGGCCCGATGCCTCGTACCATTCCGTCTCGGCGCTGAAGCAAAAAGGGCAGATGGCGCGCGGATAGTAGTGGGTCTCGCCACAGTCCCGGCAACGCTTGAGCAGCAATTTACCTGCCGCCGTGCCATCCCAATAGGGTTGGGTTTCCACCGTCACGGGTGGTTGCGGATAGCTTCGTTCGCCGTCGCTCATGCGTCGTTCCTTCCCAAAATCGCGGTGGCGCTGCCCATGCGGGTGCCGATTTGTCCGCCCGTGCCATGGGCCAGGGCCAAAGTGCAGTCGGGCACTTGTACTTTTGGATGTGCTTCACCACGCAATTGCCGTACCGCCTCGATCACCTTTGTCATGCCGCCCCGGTTGGTGGGATGATTGTTGCACAGGCCGCCGCCATCGGTGTTGAAGGGAAGTTTGCCGACGCCCGAGATCAGGTTGCCATCGGCGACAAAGCGGCCGCCCTGGCCCTTCCCGCAAAAGCCCAGATCCTCCAAGGACATCAATACGGTGATGGTAAAGCTGTCATAAATCATGGCGCAGTCCATGTCGGCGGGGGTCAGGTTCGCCTCTTCGAATGCGATGGGCCCCGATACCACCGCGCCGGTGTGGGTCAGGTCGATTTTGCCGCCGTTCAGATGTTTGATCGCCTCGCCCTGGCCCAGCAGCTTGACGCAGCGGCCGCCCAGGGATTTGGCGATTTCCGGGCTGACCACCACCAGGGCGCCGCCGCCGTCGCTGATCACACAGCAATCCAGGCGATGCAGGGTATCGGCGATCATGGGCGAATTCAGCACGTCTTCGACCGTGACCACTTCCTGCCGCACCGCGTGTTCGTTGTGTTGTGCGTGGTGCGAGGCGGCCACTTTCACCCAGGCCAATTGTTCCGATGTGGTGCCGAATTCATGGCGGTGGCGCATGGCCGCCATGGCGTAGTTATTCACGATGGTCGGACTAAAAGGCACCTCGAAACCGGCGTCGGGCGTGTCGTCGCCATGGTTTCGTGCCGGGCCAAGGCTGGCCATCTTCGGCCGTCCCGCCAGGGTGATCAGGGCGATCGAACACTTGCCGGCGGCAATGGCTTCGGCCGCATGTCCCAGATGGATGACATATGAGGAGCCGCCGGTCTCGGTCGTGTCCGTATAGCGAAGGTTCAGGCCCATATATTCCGCCATGGAGATGCCGCCCAGGCCCGGTGCGTCGCCGGCGCAAAAATAGCCGTCCACGTCATCCTTGTTCAGACCGGCGTCGGCCAAGGCGCCCTTTGCGACGTCCGCATGCAGTTGCGCCACGGAAATATCCACGGCGTGCCGGGTTGGATGTTCGTATGCCCCGGCGATATACGCCTTGCTTGGTCGGCCCATGTCATATCACTCCTATTGCCTGGCCGGCGCTGCCGCGCGGCCAGGGTGCATTGTCTTCGGTGTTCCTGGCTACTTCGCCGCCATCACCATGATTTCAACCAGATAGCCAGGCGCCGCCAGAGCGCTGCAGAGGCCGGCGCGGACAGGTGGATTTTCGGGATCGATCCAGCCGTCCCAAACTTCGTTCATGGCGGCGAAATTGCGCATGTCCGTGACCCAAAGTTGGGCCCAAAGCAGTTTCGATTTGTCGCTGCCCGCTTTTGCCAGTAAGGCATCTATCTTGGCCAGGACCTGGCTAGTTTGTTCACCAATGTCACCATTCTGATCGTTGGCCACCTGCCCGGCCAGATAGACCACGCCGTTGTGTTCCACCGCCTGGCTCATGCGGGGGCCCGGATTGTGCCTGGTAATTTTCATTTGTCGTCCCCTGTCTCTTCATTGCCGTTGCCGAAACCCTAGCCCAGCAATTTTGCCTTGGCAAAACGAAAAAAAATACCTCCATGCAACACACCGCCTCACCGCGGCTTCATCGGTGCTTGAGCGTTGCTTCTGGCCGGCCGCCCTGGTAGGTTCCGCCGCCTTTCCGCGCTAAGAGCTATTCAGAATAACCCGGAACCGCTCTAATGGACGGCAACCGGCGCGGAGCCTCGCAAAAGGATAATGCCATGAGAATTAACGGTAATGCCATTCGGCCCGGCAACGTTGTCGAACATAAGGGCGGTCTGTGGCGGGCCGTCAAAATCGCCCACACCCAACCGGGCAAGGGCGGGGCCTATCTGCAGGTTGAGTTGCGAAACCTGCGCGACGGCAGCAAATTGAACGAGCGTTTCCGCGCCTCGGAAAATGTCGAACGGGTGCGCCTGGATCAAAAAGAACATCAGTTCCTGTTCGGTGACGGCGACAGTTATACCTTTATGGATACCGAGACCTATGAACAGGTGGAATTGAGCGCGGAACAATTGGGCGAACAGGCCGGCTATCTGCAGGACGGCATGGCGGTGACAATTGAAAGCCACGAGGGCGCCGTGCTGGGCGTCTCTCTGCCCGAACATGTGATCCTGGAAGTGATCGATACCCAACCGGTATTAAAGGGACAGACCGCCGCCGCGTCCTACAAACCGGCCTTGCTGGAGAATGCCGTCCGCTCCTCGGTGCCCCCCTTCATTGGTGTCGGCGATAGGATTGTTGTCAGTTCCGAAGATGGCGCCTACGTGAAACGGGCCGACAGCTAATCGAATGCCGGCGCATTTTCAGTTCTTGTCGAACCAACGCCGGCCCGCTTATTTACTTATATCCTTTAACGCCGATAGGACTGAATAGATGTCCAGGACATCCCCTGTCATGAATGTGATGCAGCAGGCGGCGCGCAAGGCCTCGCGCCGCCTGGTGCGCGATTTCGGTGAGGTGGAAAATCTACAGGTCTCGCGCAAGGGTCCGGGCGATTTTGTCACTGCCGCCGATGTGCGCACCGACGAAAAACTACGGGATGCCTTGCGGCAGGCCCGCCCCAGCTTTGGCTTCCTGACCGAGGAAGGCAAGGATATCGTAGGCGAGGACGAGAACCGGCGTTGGATCATTGATCCCATCGACGGCACGGCGAATTTCATGCATGGCATCCCGATGTTCAGCATCTCCATTGCCTTGGAAGAGGCCGGCGAAGTGACCGCCGGGCTGGTTTATGCGCCGGTTTCGGACGAAATGTTTTGGGCCGAGAAAGGCCAGGGCGCCTATCTGAACGACCGCCGCCTGCGGGTTGCTTCGCGCCGGCACATGGGCGATGCGGTGATCGGCACCGGCATGCCTCATCTGGGCCACCCCGACACTTCGGGCTATCTGGCGGAACTTGGCGCGGTGATGGCTGAGTGCGCCGGAATCAGGGGCATGGGTGCGGGCGCGCTGGACCTGGCTTATGTGGCGGCGGGACGTTTCGACGGCTTTTGGGAGACCGGCCTGGCGCCTTGGGATATTGCCGCCGGATTGCTGCTGGCGCGGGAAGCCGGCGCCATGATCAGCCGCACCGACGGCGGCGCCAATCCATTGTACGCCGGCGACGTCCTGGTCGCGAATGAAGCGATCCACAGCCGCTTGCTCCGCCTGATTCGGCAATCCCGCCGCGTGCAATAACCGCAGGCAATAGAGGCGAGGTAACCTCAGGGCGCGTTTTTAAAAGCGCCGCCCTCCCTGGCGCGGCCATATTTTTGCCAAGATTGAGCGGTCTATTTAGGCGGAGGGGGCAAATGCCCGTCGAGCCTGCAAGGACAATGCGCTAATCCGTTGCCCAGACACGCGCTCTGGTCTATCTTTCCGGGCCAAAGCATAGAGAGCTGGAGCCGCATTGTACCGGCCCGAAACCGCTGCCCGCCACATACTTCGGCGCGAGATAGTTTTAGCCGCGAGAAGCAACTGCGAAAGCCCCATGAAAGCAAACCTTGACCCGATCCAAAGACCACATAACGGACCATGCCGTGGCTTCCATCGAAACCTGCGCCGTATATTGATGCCTTGCCGAGGGTTGCCATATTCGGCGGTATTCATGGCAGTACTGGGCGCTCAAACGGCCCTGGCGCAGCAGACGGTATATATCGGGGGCCAGGGCACACCGGGGGTCACGATCAATCTCAGTGCCATTTACGATGGCCCCAGTATATCTTCCGTGTCGCCAATTCCATTTCTACAGCTTGATTTGGCAGGCCGTTTGGGTAATCGTAGATTGCAAATACCAAATTTACGTCTGATCCCGCGGGTGCGCCGAATTACCCTCAAAGCGCCGCGCCCGGCGCCCGCGCGGCCCATGGCCTCGGCAACTTCGTCAGCTGCAACCCCCCGCCCCACGGCACCCGTCGCTGCAGTGAAGCCGCGGCCGGCCGCAAAAATGCCCGCGGTACCATTGACAACGGTGACCCGGGCAACCCGCGCGCCCTCATCTGCGCCACCGGCCCCTACGGCCTTGCCTGCACCGGCAAAGCCGGCGGCGGCGAAACAGGCGCCCGCCCAATTGGCGCGTCTTTCGCCGCCGCCGCCTCGGGTTGTGGCGACCAGGAAGGCGCCGCCGGCGCCGGCCATGACGCCTAAGGCAAAGTCGCCCATGGCAAGGCCCCCCGTTCCCAAGGTAGTCAGGCCCAAGGCGCCCATGTCCACGGCGGCGCTGCCAAAGACTCCCAGGCTTGAAGCATCCACGCGGATGAAATCCGCGGCTAAAACCTTGGCGCCCCCACCGCCCCCGCCGATCGTTATGCGAAAAGCTGACAAAACCGCCAGGGCCGCCAAGGCAACCGGGGCATCCCGTGCGGGGGCACCAGTTGCGAAAAATCGGCAACGTCTCGCGGCCCTTACGCCACCGGACGATAATCTGGTGCGGTTGCGCTTTCGCGCCGGCAGTTCTGTTTTGACCAGCGACGATGAAAAACGCTTGAAGGCCATGGCGGACAGGGTGGCGCCGACCAGGGCGCGCCTGCAATTGAAGGCTTACGCGGCGGGTAAGGGGAACGACACTTCCAAAGCGCGGCGGCTATCCTTGTCCCGGGCCTTGGCCGTGCGTTCATTTTTGATCGAGAATGGATTGCGCAGTACCCGCATCGATGTGCGTGCCCTGGGCATTGCCCGGGATGGCGGTGCGCCGGACCGCGTGGATATTGTGCTACTCGAGCGCTAGAGCAATTTTCGATCGCATGGAAACGCGTAGGCAATCCAAGCGATCGAATATTGCTCTATGTTTTAAGATTCGAGCGTCTCAAAAATTGATACGTTCTTGGGCGTTGGCGTTACCTGCCGCCACGTCAAGGCCGGAAGCTGATTTGGGCGGGAGCGAGGGTGTCGAATGATACGGGCGGAATTGCATACTCCATGGCAGCGGAGCGGGCGGCATTATGACCCGGCCTGACCGCTATTTGGTTCGCATGCTGATGTTCCTGGCCGTGGTGGCCGGCGCCGCCGTGTTGTTGTATCTGCCGCTGGTTCGCGCGTTCCAGGCTAACGCCGTCCTGAACGGCCTGATCCTGGCGATCCTGGTCTTTGGTATCGCCTATGCCTTTCGACAGGTTTTGATGCTGCGGCCGGAGGTGGAGTGGGTCGAAACCTTTCGCCGCTCGGACCCCGGATTGTCCGTGCAACGGGAACCTATCCTTCTGGCGCCCATGGCGACCATGTTGGGCGAACGCACGAGTGGGCGGATGTCCCTGTCGGCATTATCGGTGCGCTCGATGCTGGATTCCATTCATTCCAGGCTGGATGAAAGCCGGGATATGTCTCGCTACCTGATTGGTTTGCTGATCTTCCTGGGTCTGCTTGGCACTTTCTGGGGCTTGTTGGAGACGGTCGGCGCCGTGGGCAAAACCATCGGCAGTCTATCCGTCGCGGCGGGGGACTACGCCAGCGTGTTTTCGGATTTGAAAGATGGCTTGCAATCGCCTTTGAACGGCATGTCGATTGCCTTTTCATCCTCGTTATACGGTCTGGCCGGCAGTCTGGTGCTTGGTTTTTTGGAATTGCAGGCCAGCCATGCGCAGAACCGGTTCTACAATGACCTGGAAGAATGGCTGTCCAGCTATACGCGCCTATCCAGCGGAAGTGGTTTAGGGGAGGGCGATCAATCGGTGCCGGCATATGTCCAGGCGCTGTTGGAGCAGACCGCCGATAGCCTGGAAAGTCTGCAACGCACCATCGCCCGCTCGGAAGAGGGCCGGGGTTCGGCGCAACATACCTTGATGGCATTGGCGGATAAATTGTCAATCCTGACCGATCAGATGAAGGCGGAACAGGGCCTGATGGTCAAGCTGGCGGAAAGTCAGATGGAAATTCGTCCGGTTTTGCAAAACTTAAACAACCATTTGGAGGGGCAGGAACTGGGCCTTGATGAAGCCAGCCGTTCCCATCTGCGCAACCTGGATGTTTATGTCATGCGTCTGTTGGAAGAGATGAGTGAGGGCCGCAATCAGACGGTCGCGGAAATGCGTAGCGAGATCAAGCTTTTGGCCCGCACGATTGCCGCTCTCGCGGATCAGCGATGACCGATGAAAATTGGGCGGCAACGCCGGCCAGGGTCTGAAATCAGGCATGGCCAGACGACGCAATAATACCGCTGGCACGGCCAATATTTGGCCCGGTTTCGTTGATGCCTTGGCCACGATGCTGCTGGTTATTATATTTTTGCTGGTGGTTTTCGTCTTAGCCCAGGTGTTGCTGACACAGGCGATCTCGGGCAAGGACGAAGCTCTCGACCGGTTGAACCGGCAGATCAACGAACTGGCCGATTTACTGGACTTGGAGCGCCAGGCGAATGTGGACTTGCGGCTGAACATTGCCCAATTGTCGTCCTCGTTGCAGACCACGGCGGCGGATCGCGATCAATTGCAAATGCGATTGCGTCAGACGACCAACCGGGCGGAACAGGCGGAAGAGGCCCTGGCCGCGGCGCAGGCACGGGAACAGGTCAACCGCGAAGCGAGCCAGCGCCATTTGCTGGAATTGGAAAGTCTGCGCCGGGATGTGGAGGCCTTGCGTGAATTGCGTGGCGTTCTGGAAGCCCAGGTCGGCGACCTTTCGCAAAACTTGCAATCCCGCGAGGCCGAACTCAGCGCCCGGCGCGACCGCAGCAAGGCGTTACATGCCGAATTGGCCAGTGAACAAGAGCGCACATTGCTGGCGCAGAAAGAGATCGAGGAGCGAAAAATCCGATTGTCCGAATTGCTCGACCTCTACACGAAATTGGACGAGGACTACAAGGCGGAACAGTCCCTAAGCAAGGACCAGAAATCGCGGGTGTCTCTCCTGAACCAACAGCTCGCTGCCTTGCGGCGGGAAATACAGCGTTTGAACACCGTGCTGGAAGCCTCGGAAGCCAAGGACCGCGAGGATGAGGCGACAATTACCGATCTTGGCCGCCGCCTGAACCGCGCCCTGGCCAGCAAGGTGGAGGAATTGACCCGCTACCGGTCCGAATTTTTTGGCAGGCTGCGGGAAGTCTTGGGACAGCGGCGCGGCATTCGCATCGTCGGTGACCGATTTGTCTTCCAATCCGAGGTGCTGTTCGCCTCCGGTTCGGCCCAACTGGCGTTCGAAGGTCAGGACCAGATCGCCCAGATCGCGACAACCCTGGTTGAAATTTCCCGGCAAATACCGTCAGAGATCAATTGGGTGCTGCGGGTTGATGGCCATACGGACAGTGTGCCCATCGCCACTCCGGCATTCCCCTCGAACTGGGAATTGTCGTCGGCAAGGGCCATTTCGGTGGTGAAATATATGGTGGAGCAGGGGGTCGCCCCGGAGCGCCTGGCAGCCACCGGTTTTGGCGAATTTCAACCCCTTGATCCCCGGCCCGGCGAAATAGCCAACCGCCGCAACCGCCGCATTGAATTCAAACTAACCCAGCGTTGACACGGTTGGGTATTGCGCGCCCGGGGAATATGCTCTGGACCGGTTTCGATGAAATTCGAAACCCGTCTAATGGGTATCGAACTGCAGGGCGGCGAATCGGGCGTATAGGCCGCGGCGTTCGACCAGTTCTTCGTGGCGGCCCATTTCCACCACCGTGCCCTGGTCCATCACGACGATGCGGTCGGCCTTCAGCACCGTCGCCAGGCGATGGGCGATGACGATGGTGGTTCTATCAGCCATCAATTTTTCCAGGGCGCTCTGTACGGCACGCTCGGACTCGGCATCCAATGAAGATGTCGCCTCGTCAAGCAGCAGAACCGGGCGATTGGCCAGGATCGCCCGTGCCAGGGACAGACGTTGGCGCTGACCACCCGACAGGCGCACGCCGCGTTGGCCCAAAAAGGTATCGAAGCCGTCGGGCATGGCCTGGATGAACGCCGTGACATTGCCCGCATCGGCCGCGGCATGAAGCTCCGCCTCGCTGGCGTCGGGCCGGGCGTAGAGGATATTTTCCCGCGCATTGGCGGCAAATATCACCGGATCCTGTGGCACCAGGCCAATACGTGCCCGCGCCGACGACGGATCGGCCTGACGCAGATCAACCCCGTCCAACAGCACCTGGCCGGCCTGTGGGTCATGAAAGCGCAGCAGCAATTGAAAGACCGTGGTCTTGCCCGCGCCGGACGGACCGACCAGGGCCACGGTTTCCCCCGGAGCCACATCCAGATTGAAATTCCGCAAGGCGGGCAGCTCGGGACGGGAGGGATAGTTAAAACTGACATCGCGAAAACTTATGGCGCCGCCGCCCCCGCCGCCGCCCGTCGCCGGAAGCGGCGTCGGCTGGGCCACCACGGTGATGCCCGGCTCAACTTCCAGCAGCTCCATCAGGCGTTCCGCGGCGCCGGCGGCGCGCTGCAATTCGCCATAGACTTCTGACAGGGCGCCCAAGGCGCCGGCCACGATGATGGCGTAAAAGACAAACGCGGCCAACTGGCCACCGCTCATCTCGCCCGAGATCACATCCTTGGCGCCGATCCATACCACCGCATCGACCGCACCAAAGATCAACAGCATGACAAGGGCGGTCAACCAGGCCCTGGCCCGGGTCCGCTGTACGGCAACATCGAAAGCCTCGTCCGTGAACTTGCCAAAGCGCAAGCGATCGATCGCCTCATGGCAAAATGCCTGCACCACCTGGATCGCGGCGATGCTTTCCTCGGCATAGCTGGCGATGTCCGCGACCCGGTCCTGGCTGTCGCGGGACAGGCGCCGCACCCGCCGGCCAAAAATCATGATCGGCAAGATGACCACCGGCAACAAGGCAAAGACCAGGCCGGTCAGCTTGGCGGAGGAAACCGCCAACAGGACGCTGCCGCCCAGGAACATCAACACATTGCGCAGGGCGACCGAAGCGGTGGAGCCGATGACCGTCTGTATCAAGGTTGTATCGGCGGTCAGCCGCGAGAGCACTTCGCCGGTGCGCATGGTCTCGAAAAATGCAGGGCTCAAGCCGATGATGTGGTTATATGCGGCGGCGCGGATGTCGGCGATGACGCGTTCGCCCAGCCAGGTCACCAGGTAATAGCGGGCAAATGTGGCGGCAGCCAATAAGGCGACGACACCTAACAGGGCGAGAAAATACTGATCGATCAGAACCTGTTCGCCGCCGAAACCATGGTCGATGACGCGGCGGATAGCCTGGCCGATGGCAAGGACCGAACCGGCCGCCACGACCAGCGCCACGCCGGCGCCCGCAGCCATCCATTTATAAGGTACGACGAAAGGTAGAATACGGCCCAGGCGGCCAACGCTACGACGTTCGTCCCGTTCGCTGTCGGGGCCGGTGTTACGCAATCCGCAATATCCTTCGCCCTGTAAATTGATTGTTGGGCGTAGTGCCCCCGAATGATTCCCAAGCGGTATTTGCGGCCCACGCACCGCAACGCACCGTCGCGGCTGGGGTATAGCAATTGTATTCAACCGGCACAACAAGCAGCGCAACAAGCCGACGCTTGCGTCGGGCCCTTGGTTTGGTTATACACCCCCGGCAATCCACGGAGCAGCAAGATGAAAAAAGATATTCACCCCGATTACCATGAAATTACCGTGGTTCTGACTGACGGGCAGGAATTTAAGACGCGTTCCACCTATGGCGAACCCGGTGCCGTCTTGCGGTTGGATATCGACCCCAGTACGCACCCGGCCTGGACCGGCGGGCCACAACGTGTGCTGGATACCGGCCGTGTTGCGAAGTTCCGTAACAAATTCAAAGGCTTTGGCCTGGACTAGGGCCTGTTGAGATTCAGGATTCCCTTTTCGCCCGAAATGTGATTCAAGCTTCCTTTTACAGGAGGTTTGCATGCTTGAAGACCGTTTTGTTATCACCGACCGTCAATGGCTCTTGATGGAGCCGCATTGTCTGGGG
>JAKZRK010000145.1:0-5545 GCA_047518225.1 Alphaproteobacteria bacterium
CCATGCGCCGCGTCGGTGGCTGGCAAACACTCGACCAAGCGCCGGTCAAGAAGCCGATTGACCTCGCCGCCTGATTGAGCAACCATCGTGATCGGGAGCTACGCCAAAAACCAATTTCCACCAACTATCGGACACGACCCGCATTTGCCCCCGTCGTCATAGCCTCCGTCGCGGCCACGGTTTTCTGCCGGGCGCACCTGGGAGAACAACCGGCCTTTTTGCTGCCTCAATTCGGCGTCAATTCGCTGTGGGAATTCCCGGCCTTCATGGTGTTGGGCGCGGTCTGCGCCGCCATCGCCATAATTTTCATGTGGTCGATATTTTACGCGGAACGGGTAGTCGACAGCTTGCCCGTCCCCCATTGGCTGAAGCCCGCCGCCGGTGGTCTCGCGGTGGGTGCCATTGCGGTTGAATTCCCGCATGTTTTAGGCGTCGGTTATGAGGCGACCGACTCCGCCCTGAACGAGCTATATCCCCTTTGGCTGCTATTGTTTTTGATCCCGTTAAAGACCGCGGCCACCGCCATCAGTCTTGGCTGCCAATTTGGCGGCGGTATTTTTTCACCTTCTCTGTCCATCGGCGCCATGACCGGCGGGGCCTTTGGCATTATCGCCGCCAGCGTCTTCCCCGATCTCGCCGCCTCTCACGGCGCCTATGCCATCGTCGGCATGAGCGCCCTGGCCGCCGCTACGTTGGGCGCCCCGATCTCGACCATATTGATCGTCTTTGAGCTGACCGGTGATTATCAGATCACTGTCGGGGTGATGGTGGCAACGTCAATCGCCACGATGATCGTGCAGCAGGTCCAGGGCCGCAGTTTCTTCCATTGGCAACTGGAAAACCGCGGCCTGAATCTGCGCGGCGGCCGCGCGCGCCATTTGCTGCAAACCTTGACGGTACGCGATGTTCTGGCCAAGGATTTCGACAAAATTTCCGAGCGCACTTTGTTCACGGAAATCAAGGCCATGTTCGGCCGCCTGCCCCACGGCACCTTTGTCGTCGTCGACGGCGACGACAAATTGGTCGGCACCATTTCCTTCGCGGATTTGAAGCACATCGCTTTTGACAGCAGCCTGGACCCTCTGATCAACGCCCGCGACGTGGCCCACACGCAAGCCCCGGCACTCCAGATTGACGACACGTTGGAGGAAGTCTTGGCGGTGATGGACGTCTCGGGCGAGGAGCATCTCGCGGTCATTGTCTCCGCCGATGATCGCGGCGTTTTGGGCATAGTCCATCAGGGTGATGTTTTGCGAGCCTATAACCGTGCCTTGTTGCAAGCCCAGGCCGAGGAACATGACGACGTTCGGCCATGAACGGACGCCGGACGGGTGCAAAATCTCAGGCCGGTTCGTCCCCGCCATGGCCGTCGTCACCTAATTGGCGGCCATCCAATTTCTGCCGCCGGCGGTGTTCTTCCCTGTCCTGGCGCTGACGGTCATCTTTGCGGCGGCCATGGTGCATTCGGTTTCGCGCGGCCTGGGTATCCTTGTCAGCCTTTTGTCGCGCCTTGCGAAAGTGGTTGAGATTGACGATCTCGGCCATGGCTTCGCTCCTTCCATCGATTCCCGCATTGCCTTAACCGCATGCAGTTTTGCCACACCACGGATTAAACAATTCATCACCCCCTAACCTTGCGCTATAGATTAGGCTATATGATCGCTCATGCAACCCATCTAATCCAACAACCGCCAAAGTTGCCCGGCGAAAATCATTGTCCCGAGCTAGCGCGTTCCAGGAGTTTGCCGTGAAAATATTGCTCGTCGGCGTCATCATATTGTTGGTGGCATTCATTGCCGCCGCGGTGATCGGGCCTAGTTTCATTAACTGGAACGACCACAAGGCGGAAATCATCGCCGCCGTTCGCGACGCCACCGGCCGGGAGCTGGCAATAGACGGGGATATAAGCTTGGGCATATTGCCCGCGCCCGCCCTCTCGGCACGTGATGTCCGTCTGGCAAGTCTACCCGGCGCCGTGTCGGCGGATATGTTGACTTTGAAGGCGCTAGAAATACGGCTCGCCCTGGCACCGCTGATATCCGGCGAATTTCAGGTGACCTCCGTGCGCCTGATCCAACCACGGCTGGTTCTGGAAGTTTTGCCGGATGGGCGGACCAATTGGCAGTTTCGATCGACAAGCAGCAAAGCGGCCGCGGCCGACGGCGGCGCCAAAGACCCTGGCTTGGCCCTATCTTTGGATAAACTCGCCGTCGAAGATGCCCTGATAATTTATCGCGACGGCCGCACGGGCATGGAAGAGCGGTTCGAGCGGATCGACCTGGACGGTTCCGCCGCCTCGCTGCGGGGACCATTTCATTTCAAGGGCAATGCGACGGCGCGCAACCTCCCCCTAAACTTCGAACTATCCATCGATGGCATTACGAAAGGCAAACCAATTGGCGTGCGCCTGAAGCTAAAATTTGCTGGCGACGAGGCCACGGCCACATTCTCGGGCCGTATCGAAGCGCTAGAGACGGCGCCGCGCCTGAGCGGACAACTCAATTTATCCGTGCCGGACGTGGCGGTCCTACGGAACGCCGTGCAGAAGGGGGCGGAGGCGCCGGCCATTTTGCGGCAACCCCTGCAATTGAAGGCTTCCGTGGAAGCGTCGGCCAAGGCGGTGACCCTGAATGAAGTCGATCTTATGTTCGGTACCTTACAGGCCAGTGGCGCCGTCACGGCCAGCCTTGGCGAGGAGCCTAGCTATGATCTGGCCCTCGCCATCGGCCATCTGGATCTGGACCGGCTGCTAAAGGGCATGGAAAATACCGGCCCACCGGCCGAAAAAAGCAGCAATGAAACCACGGCCATGGCCGGTGGATTATTGTTCGCCATTCCGAAAAACCTGCGTGGCGGCCTGGTCGTGACGATCGAGGGTTTAAGATACCGCGGCGGCGTCGTCAGCCAAGTGCAACTGGATGCCACGGCTGAATATGGCACCCTGCGCCTGGAAGGGCTCTCGGCCCTTCTGCCTGGCGGTTCGGATCTACGCCTATCGGGCGATGCACGGGAGGTCGACGGCAGCCCCCGCTTTGACGGCAAGGTCGAATTAGCGTCGAATAATTTTCGCGGCCTGTTGAGTTGGCTTGACGCCAATCCCACCGCTGTCCCGGCCAGCCGTCTGGCTACCATGGTCCTGACCAGTGATTTCAACGTCACCCGGCAACAGGTCCAGATCAGCAACATGAACCTGCGCATGGATAGCACCGCCATCGAGGGCGCGGCGACGATCCTGCTGCAGGCCCGGCCGTCATTTGGCTTGGCGCTGAATATCGACCGCATCAACCTGGACGGCTATCTACCGGGCGCCGGGGCGGCGGACAATAGTGCGAAACCAAGCGTTGATGTCAAAACCAGCCGCGGGCCTGGAGACAATGGTGCGGCCAGCCCATTGGCGATACTGGAACAATTCGACAGTAATTTCATTTTGAACATCGGCGAGTTGGCCTATAACGCCGTGCCAATCCGGGATCTATCGGTGGAACTGGGTTTGGCGGCGGGTCAACTGACCGTGCGCCGGGCCACCGTGCGCGACTTGGCCGGGGCCAATATTTTCTTCAGCGGCAGCGGCCAGGACTTTGCCGGCAGACCCAAGGGCAAGTTGAAATTGCGGGTGCGGGCCAAACATATCGACGGCCTGGCACGGCTGGCGGGCTTGGAGTTGCCGGTGCCGCCTAAACGCCTGCAGGGCTTGACCCTGGATGGCCAGATCGACGGCGACGCCGATCGCCTGAACTTCGATATTAAGACCACCCTGGCCGGGCTGCGGGGCACCGCCAAAGGCAATGCATCGGACCTAATGGGTCAGGCGAAAGCCGACTTGAACCTGGATCTGAGCCACAAAAGTCTGGCGGCCCTTTCCAGAACCTTTGACCTGGGGCTCAAACCATTGGCCCGCGCCGATACGCCAATATCCCTGCGCGGCAATATCAAAGGCGATGGCCGCGCCCTTGTCCTGGATCTGGTGGCCCAGCTTGCCGGGGGCCAGATAAAGGCCAAGGGCACCATCGACGGTCTGGACAAAGAGGCGCGGTTCGATCTGGCGGCCGAAGCCACACACAAAGACCTGGTGGTCTTGCTGGCGGCCCTGGGCAACGAATTCGAGGCGGGCCGGAAATCGCCCGGCGGCGTGACGCTGACAACCAGAATTCAGGGCGGCGGCGATGCCTTCGAACTGAACGGCGTGCAGGGCAAGATTGGCACCATTGCCCTGACCGGCAACGGCGCCGTACGAATGGATGGCCCCCGTCCCATGTTGACCGCCAATTTGCAGGCCGGCGATATTGTGGTCGATCATTTCCTGGGCGTGGGCGGTACGAGAGCCGGGAAAACCGGCCGCCCGGAAAGCCGGAACCAGCGGGGAGGTGGGCAAGGCGATGGCCGCTGGTCGCGGGCAGCCATTGATCTGAGCGCCCTGCAAGCCATGGACGCCAATATCAACCTGACGGCCAAACGCCTGGTGTTCCGACGCTATCCCTTCGAAGAACCGCGGCTGCATCTGACCGTTACCGACGGGGTCATGCGGGTGGAGGATTTGTCGGGACGTCTCTTCAAGGGCAACGTCGGATTACGGGCAACCTTGAATTCGCGGCCCCTGACCGCTCTTGGCCTATCGATAAAATTGCAGGGCGCCGACATTAATCAGGCCATGCGCACGGCCTTGGAAATGGATCAGGTGACGGGCCAGCTGGATTTCACGGGCCGGTTTCAAACCGCCGGCTCCAGCCAATGGGATTTGATCAACGCCCTGTCGGGCCAGGCCAGGATCCAAGCCGTGAAAGGATTGTTTCGGGGCTTCGACATGAAAAACTTCTCCGATCGCCTGGGCCTCCTGAACAAGGCGCCGGACTTTTTGAATTTGGCGCAGCGGGCATTCTCCGGCGGCGAGACCAGATACCAGAGCATCGACGGCAATTGGAGCATCAAAAACGGTGTCGCCAAAACCACGGACACCAAGGCCATGATGGATGCCAGC
Source organism: Alphaproteobacteria bacterium (assembly GCA_047518225.1). GTDB lineage: Bacteria > Pseudomonadota > Alphaproteobacteria. The sequence goes on from JAKZRK010000145.1 coordinate 4,976, forward strand.
GAGGCAACGGTGAAGGGCACGGTCAATCTGCCCGCCTGGAAATTGGATCTGCGCACCGTCATGCGCCTGACAGAGCATAGCGACGCCCCGGACATTGGCGTCCATCTGTACGGTCCGTTGGATCGGCCCCGTAACGACCTGAAGACGGCGAAATTGGAGCGTTGGCTGTTCGCGCGCCTGGGCCGGGAGTTACTGGGCAAAAAGGCCAAATCGCAAGGCCTTGGAAAATTGTTGGATGCGGTCACGGGCGGCGGCGGTTCCCAATCCGGGGCGTCTCAGCCAACGACGGCGCAGCCAAAACAACCCGCCGAAAGCCAGCCGCAGCCCAAGGACCCCACACAGCAACTGCTTGAAGGCCTGTTCAAGGTGCTGAAGAAGAAGTAGCTGGGCCGCCCGGACCAGCACGCGAAAACGCTGATTTCCGGATATATCTGTCGATAACAAACTGAATTGACCGCTTTATGTACCATATAGTTTGACCGCTTCGGTTTTGGTTGTTGGCTCTGTGGGGAAGTGGTCAGGTCGGCGTAGCCGGGCTGTCCCCTTATCCACAGAGCGTCCTTTTGCCGC
>JAKZRK010000146.1:0-20449 GCA_047518225.1 Alphaproteobacteria bacterium
TGAATCGGGAGATCCGTTCCGGTTCAGGAGGCGCTCGACATCGCCGGAGATATCGCCGCCCGACCTAGGCCGAGCTTTACTCGGGGGATTGGGAGCACCCTAGATGTAGTGGGTATGGGTGACAACCGGATAGGCACGGAACCTTCTTTACGGTGCTCATCGCCAATCCCCTAATCAGCTGTTCGAATGGCCATCGCGCATTCTTACGTCATCGTCATCTACCGCGGCGGCGTCCGTCCCCGCCGTTTAGAGCACATTCGGACTATTCCCGGTGGCGCCGGCAGGAGCATAGCCATTAGGCACGTGGACGCAAATATTTGCAACAAGGCCCTGAACATCGGCATGCTTCAGGCCAACACCGCTTCGCCCTCGATCTCGACCATGGCGTGGGGGTCGATCAGGCGGCTGACCTGGACCAGGGTCATGGCCGGAAAATGCTTGCCCAGGTGCGTCCCCCAGGCCGCGCCGACGGCCGGGCCGGCGGCGTTGAAGGCGTCAATATCGGTCACGAAAGCCCGCAGCATGACCAGATTGGCGGGTTCGCCGCCCGCGGCACGCAGAACGGCTACCAGATTGCCCATGGCGCGCTCCCACTGCCCGCCGAAGTCAAGATCAGGGTCCACGGGCTGATTGCCATCCGTGGCGGCGATCTGCCCGGCGATGCGCAGGACGCGGCTGCCCGTGGCGGCAACGCCATAGGAAAAACCCCGCGCCCGGTTCCAGCCCTCGGGCAAAATGGCCTGATAGTCGATGTCGCTCATGATCCAATCCCTCTCCGCTTTCTTAGCTGTAACGAAAATAACCCGACCGGGCCTCCCTCCACCAGCCTTGATTGGTCACGCCCAGCGCTTATGCTGCGTAATTGACCCATCCAACGCCAATCGAGCGAGCCCTAATTGTCCCAAACCACGCAGCCCGTCTTTAACGCCACGCCCGTGGTGCTGGCCCTGATTGCCATAAACGCCGGAATTCATGCGCTCCGCCTTTTACTGCCCGAACAATGGTCGATGATCGCCGGCACCCTGGGCGCCTTCTCGCCGCCGTGGTTTCTGGCCGCGCTCATGGGCGAGGGCGCCCCCTATACAATTCCCCTGCTGCTCTCGCCCGTCAGCTATGCCTTTCTGCATGGAAACCTTTTGCATTTGGCCTTGAACATGGCTTTTCTGCTAGCCTTTGGCACGCCCATGGAACGGCGGCTGGGACGGGGCCGGTTTCTGGGGCTTTATTTCATCTGTGCCTTGTGCGGCGCCGGGGCCAGCATGGCGCTGTTTTCCTATACGCACGAGCAGACCATAATGGTCGGCGCCTCGGGCGCCATTTCGGGCCTGTTTGGCGCCGTCCTGCGGTTGACCACGAACCGCGCCTGGCTGGCCATTGCCGTCTTTATAGGCAGCAATGTGATCCTGGGCTATACCGGCATTCCCGGCACGGGCGAGGTGCGGTCGATCGCCTGGGAAGCGCATATTGGCGGCTTTCTGGCGGGTTTTATCTTATTTCCGCTGTTTGATGGCCTGCGCGGACGGGGGGGACGGCTTGGAAGGGGAAATTCATGAAAATCACCCGGTTGCGTACGCAGCACGTACAAATTCCATTCGATAAGCCGATCCGAACCGCCATTCACCGGGTCGAATCCGTCGCCTGTGTGCTGTTACAGGTTGATACGGACCAGGGCCTGGTCGGCGAGGGTCTGGTCTGGTGCATGGGCACCCGGCGATTGGCCGTGCTGGATGGGATGATCCACAGCCTGGCGGACAAGGTGGTGGGCCGGGACCCCCATGAACACGCGGGCCTTTGGAACGAGATGTGGGGCGACATCAATTTCTTCGGACACAAGGGCATCACGTTGTTCGGCATCAGCGCCATCGACATGGCCCTGTGGGATCTGGTGGGCAAGGCGCATGGTCTATCGCTGTGCCGCCTGTTGGGGCAAAGCCGCGACCGCGTCCGGGCCTATCATTCAGGCGGCCTGTGGGTCTCGCTTACGATCGACGAATTGCAGGCCGAGGCCAAGGATTTCCTGGCCCAGGGCTACCGCGCCATGAAGATGCGTCTGGGCAAGGCATCGGTAGCGGAAGATATCGAGCGGGTGGCCGCGGTCCGCGAAGCCATTGGCCCGGATGTGGACCTGATGGCCGATGCCAATCAGGGCTTTACCGTGAACCATGCCATCCGCATGGGCCGGGCGTTGGAGCCCTATAACCTGGTCTGGTTCGAGGAACCGGTGCCGGCCTACGACCTGGCGGGTTCGGCCAGGGTCGCGGCCGAGATCGATACCCCGATCGCCAGCGGCGAGACCGAATACGCCCGCTATGGCTTTCGCGATATGTTGGAGCGCCAATCGGCCGATGTGCTGATGCCCGATCTGGAACGGGTCGGCGGCATCACCGAATTCGTCAAGGTGGCGCACATGGCCGATGCCTTCGATATCCCGGTCTCGCCGCACCTCTACACAGAACAATGTTTGCAGCTCTGCGGCGCCCTGGGCAATATCCGCTATTCCGAGATGATGCCCTGGTTCGGGGCTTTGTATAACGAGGCCATGGAATTGGTGGACGGCGATCTGTTGGTCCCGGACCGGCCGGGCCTGGGCTTTACTTTTAATCCCGACGCCGTCGGGCGTTACCGTGTGTCGTAACGAAGATACGGAGTTAGATCATGAAAATCGGCAAGGTTGAAAGCTTCCTGGTGAAACTGCCCTACAGCACCGGGGGCAGCAGCAATTGGGCGGACATGGATTGGACCACCCTGGATTATGTGATGATCCGGATCGAGACGGAAAGCGGCCTGATCGGCTGGGGCGATGCCTTTGCCTATGGCGGCACCGCGCGGTCGGTCAAGGCGGCGGTGGATTACATGATAGGCCCCTCGCTGATCGGCAAGGATGCCGGTCAAATCGGCGTCATTTCCCATGAGCTGCAACAGGGCAACCATCTGCTGGGCCGCTATGGCATGACGATGTTCGCCATATCCGGGGTGGATATCGCGCTCTGGGACATCGCCGGCAAGGCAGCCGGGGTGCCACTCTCGCGTCTATTGGGCGGGGCCAGGCGGACGGAGATCCCCGCCTATGCCTCACTGTTCAAATACGCCGATCCCGATCTTGTCGCCGAACATTGCCAGCGCGCCCTGGGCGAAGGCTTCAAGTCCATCAAACTGCATGAAACGGCCGAGGCGGAAGTGCGCGCCGCCCGCACGGCCATGGGCGGCGGCGTGCCATTGATGGTCGATACCAACTGCCCCTGGACACCATGGCAGGCACGGGAGGCGGCTCTGGCCTTCAAACCCTATGATCTGCATTGGCTGGAGGAACCGATCTTCCCGCCGGAGGATTTCGACAGCCTGGCCCGCCTGGGCCTGGAGGTGGATATCCCGCTGGCGGCGGGGGAAAACGCCTGCACCGCCTTTGAATTCCAGAAGATGATCGAGGCCGAGGCCGTCACCTACGTCCAGCCCAGCGTGACCAAGGTGGGCGGCATAACGGAATTCCGCAAGATCATCACCATGGCCGAGGTCCAGGGCGTGACGGTGATGCCCCATGCGCCCTATTTCGCGCCGGGGCTGCTGGCCACCTTGCACCTGCTATCGACCATGCCCGACGAATGCCTGGCCGAAACCTTCTACTACAAAACCCTGGAAGCCAGCCTGTACGGCGACGCCATCATTGCCAAGGACGGTAACATCACCGTCCCCACCGGCCCCGGCCTGGGCCTGGAACCGGACCTGGATGTGATCCGAGACTACGCCGCCAAGGACTAGAGCGGACACCCCGTCAGGTGTTCCGCCTAAGATGCTGCAGCACTGAATCCAGGGATTCCACGTCGCCGAACTTGGCGTCGATATCGTACAGGTTCCATTCGACGGCGCCGGCGATACGGTCGCCGATGCACTCGCGCACGACGATGGGGCGGAAACCGTCGGCGATGGCGTCTTCCACCGTGGCCCGGATACAGGCGCTGGCCGTGGCCCCGGTGACGACCACGGTATCGACGCCGCAGGCGTTGAGGTAGCTGTTCAAATTGGTGCCGCGAAAGCCGCTGGCCTGTTTCTTGACGATCAGCATCTCGTCCTCCCGGCGTTCCAGGCGGTCGTCGATCTGCACCGCGTCCGAGCCCGCGCGCAGCACTTCGGCTGGAATTTTACGGCCCCACAGCCCCATGTCGCTATGCTCGCCCTCGATGATATCATAGGCGGTTGTGGTGAAGACGATGGGCAACCCCTTGGCGCGGAACGCGGCGAGGACCTGCTGCACCGCTGGGATAACCGTCTCCATGCCCTCGCAGGTGAACGCATTGCCCGGCTGGGTCCAGGCATTGGCCAGGTCGATATTGACCAGGGCCGGCTTTTTGCCCCAGCCGATGCGCCTTTGGAAACCGCGCGCCTGATAGAGACTGCTGTCGGCCGCGAACAATTTGTCCAGCGCCGCCTTGATTTCCGGATCCATTGGGATTTCCCCTCTGTCTTGGCCGCATCTTCCGGCCAGCCATCATGCTTCCGATGATATGGGCGCGGCTTGCCTGACCAGGGTATTTGAAACTAGGCTGTCACGCTAGGAGTTTGGTTGCAACATGACGGGCAGGTTACATGTCGAATGATCAGACGGCAGCAATGTCGGAGGCAGGCCGGGTCCTGACAGAAAATGCACTGGATAACGCCCGTGCGGTAGCGTTGGTTTTGCGCCGGGCCAGCGAACAGATCGAGGCCGAGCGGGCCTTGCCGCCACATGTGATGGCGGCCATGCACGATGGCCAGCTGTTTCGCCTGACCTTGCCCAGGCGTCACGGCGGGGCGGAATTGCCCCTGCCCCAATTGGCCCAGGTGACGGGGATCATCGCCGGGGCGGACGCTTCCGCCGGCTGGTGCCTGGGGCAGTCGTTTGGCTGCGCCATGTCCGCCGCCTACATGGACGAGGTGCCCGCGCGGGAGGTTTTTGATCCCGCCGATGCGGTCCTGGCCTGGGGTTTCGGGCCTCAGGGCAGGGCGGTGGCGGCGGACGGTGGCTATCTGGTCAACGGCACCTGGCGGTTTGCCTCCGGCAGCCATCACGCGACCTGGCTGGGCGGGCACAGCAAGGTATTCGAGGCCGACGGCACGCCCCGCACCGGCGAAAACGGCCGCCAGGCGAACCGCACCGTGCTGTTTCCCCGCGCCGCGGCCGAGATGGCCGATGATTGGCATGTCATGGGCCTGCGCGGCACCCGCAGCGAAGGCTATACGATTAAAAACCTGTTCGTGGCGGAGGCGTTGACACTGGACCGGGATACCGCGGCGGAACGCCGGGTCGATACCACCCTGTTCCGCTTTCCCACTGTCTCCGTCTATGCCTCGGTCTTTTCCGGCGTCGCCCTGGGCATTGCACAGAGCGCCTTTGACGATCTGCTGGTCCTGGGGCTGGAGAAAAAAGCCAGCGCCGCGCACAGTTCGTTGCGCGACAGCCCGGTCTTCCAAACCAGGCTGGCCGAGCTTCAGGCCCAGCTCGGCGCCGCCCAGGCCTATCACCACGGCGTATTGGTCGACGTCTGGGAGGTGGTCGAGAGCACCGGCGAACTGACCATGGCCAACCGGGTCCGCATCCGCCTGGCCACCACCTATGCCATCAATGAAGCCACGGCGGTGGTGGAACAAATCTACCGCCTGGCCGGTTCCAACGCGATCTTCGACGACCAGCCGTTCGAGCGGCGCTTCCGGGATATTCACGCCGTCTCGCAACAGCTCCAGGCCCGGCATACCAATTACGAAACCGTCGGCCGCTTCATGCTGGGCCTCGACGTCGACACGATCTTTATGTAAAGCATTGTCAAGTCGATCGGCGGCGGCGTTGATGTCAAAATGATGCCAAAGTAAGCTTGCGGCCTCTGAATGGGGAGAATCAGTTGGCAGAGGCACAGCGGCGGCTAACGACAATCGTGGCCGCGGATATTGTCGGCTTCTCGCGCCTTGTCGGGGCCGACGAAGAAGCCACCCTTGCGGCCCAACGCAAGCACCGCACCGATCTGATCGAACCACTTCTCGCCGAATATCATGGCCGGGTCGCAAATACCGCTGGCGACAGCTTTCTGCTTGAATTTCCCAGCGCAGTTGAAGCCGTGCGCTGTTCCATGGCCGTGTAAGAGGGCATGGCCGCGCGCAACCGCGATGTGCCCCCTGACCAGCGTATCGAATACCGGATCGGCATCAACGTGGGTGATGTCATGGTAGATGGCGATGATCTGCTGGGCGACGGCGTGAACGTGGCTGCACGCCTGGAGGGTTTGGCGGCACCGGGCGGCATCTGCCTTTCCCGCACCGTGCGGGACAACGTCCGGGACCGCATGAATATGGCGCTGGAGGACATGGGCGAGGTCCAGGTCAAGAACATCGCCCGCCCGGTGCGGGTGTTCCGGGTGCTGGCCGAGGGCGAAGCGGCCAGCCCGCCGCGTCGGCCCCGGCCGCAGTGGCGGAAATATGCGGCGGCCGTGATTGCTGTTCTGGCGCTCACCGCCGGCGGTGGGGTCTGGTGGTGGCAACAGCAGGCCATTTTCGAGGCGGCGGACCAGGGCAAGTTGGCATATCCATTGCCCGACAAGCCGTCCATCGCGGTATTGCCCTTCACCAATATGAGCGGCGGCAAGGCGCAGGACTATTTCGCCGACGGCATATCCGAGGACTTGATAACCGATCTCTCGAAAATCTCGGGCCTCTTCGTGATCGCGCGCAATTCCAGCTTCGCCTACAAAGGTAGGCAATTGGATTTGCGGCAAGTCGCCATCGAGCTTGGCGTACGTTACATTCTTGAGGGCAGCGTCCGCCGTTCCGGCGACCGGGTACGCATCAATGCCCAGCTTATAGAGGCAAGTACTGGCGGACATCTCTGGGCGGAGCGGTATGACGGCACGCCCAATGATGTTTTTGCACTGCAGGACGAGGTCACGAAGAATATCATCGCGGCCCTTAGGGCAAAGAGCGATACAACAATTCCCGAAGCCCATGATGCTTTTTTGCGCGGCTGGGCGCATTACATACAGAGCACGTCGCGCGACTATGTTGATTCTATTCCACATTTCGAGCACGCCATAACGCTCGACCCCCGGTACGGCCGGGCGCATGCCGCCTTGGCCTCGATTTATCTGACGGCAAGCATACGTCGCTGGAGCGCTGATATGGACCTGCTGCCCGACGATGCGCGGGAAAAGGGAATGTTCTATTTAGCGGAGTCGCTGCGGCATCCAACACCTCTTGCCCACCAGGTAATGTCGGCCCTGGCAACGGAGCAAGGGGATTATGACCGGGCGCTAATGGAGGCGGAACGCGCCATCGCCTTGAACCCCAACGATCCCGACGCAATTTCAGTTAAGGGCCGGGCTTTGATTTTCATGGGCCGGGCGGCGGATGGTGAAAAAATTGTCCGGCGCGCCATGCGGCTAAACCCGAGCCATCCCGTGGATTATTTGTATTTTTTAGGCTTGGCCCAGTATTTTCAGGGTCGATTCAGCGATGCCGTCGCATCGCTCGAACGGGCGGCGCAATTGTCTCTGGAGCATCGCGGGGCCTTGACGTTCCTCGTGGCCGCCTATGGACAGGTGGGGCAAGCCGAAAACGCCGCAATGCCCATCGCACGACTGCGGCGCCTCGCGTATGTCATTTATTATGGCTTTTCAAGCACGACGACCAATGTATCCGAGGCAATAAGCTGGGATTTGCAACAGCTACGTGATTTGAAACTCCTGCGCGAGGGTTTGCGCAAAGCCGGCCTACCCGAATTTGAAGAGGAATGGAAACTGGATCGGGCCGATAGGCTTACAGCCAGCGAAGTGAAAGCTATTTCATTCACTCGAACCCATGTGGGGCGCCATCCGAAGTCGGGGCAGGAATTCAGAATATCACGGGATGGCGATGGCCGATTTGTTGCTACGGGTATATGGAATGACACCGGCATCAGCCAAATTGACGGAAGCCGGCTTTGTAACAAATGGAACAAGTTCAGCCCGTCTTGCGCGGTGATCTACAGAAATGCAAAGGGCGCGAAAGCAACTGGAGACGATTTCATCCTCGTAAAACGCTCCGGCGTATTCTATTTCACGGTCTTGGATTGAGCCGGTCCATACCGGCCCGCCATCAAGGCGGATCAATCGCGTATCCGGCCGCCTTCCAGGCCGGAAATCCGCCCCGAAAATAGTAGACTTTCTGGTAACCCCAGCGCACAGCCTGTGCGCATAATTTTGCGGAGCGGCCTCACCCAGGGCCGCCGCAGTAAATCACCAACTCGTCGGATTTGCCGGCCAGTTTCATGAGATTTCGTTCGCTTAATCCCATGACCACATCGACTATTGCAGCGTTCGGAATGTGCCCGATCCGCCAAACTTTTTTGTATCGGGCATCAACGAATATGGCGCCCCGGTCGAACAGCGATTTGGCGGCGGTTGCATCGACAGTGGTAGCGCCGTCGACGTGCTTGGGCGATTCCTTCGCCTGTGCCGCCGAACCAAATACCACCAGTCCCGCCACAACAAATGCCGCAACAAATTTTATCATTATGTCTCCTCCGTATCCTGAAACGAACAAATTCCAATCCCATGCGTCACGGCAGGCCCCCAAATACGGTCGGGCAGGTTCTACTTACGAAAACCGCACCTGCGCCGTGCCGGGGGTGATGACGTCACCTTTTTCGTTTTTGATGAGGATCTCCATATCGACCGTTCCGGCGGCCGTATCGATGGCCGTGATGGCGCCGCCCGAGGTCAAGGTTTCGCCAAGGTAGGAGGCCCGGCGGTTGGAATAGTTGAAGCGGGTCAAAGTGCCGTTGTCGCCCATCCAATTGAGCACCACCTGGTTCAGCCAATCGCCCTGCAACGGACCATCGATCACCACGCCGGGGTGTTTTTCCACCTGCGTGGTATAGGTTTCGTCATAGTGGATGCGATGGGGGTTCCAGATTATGGCGTTGTACAGAAACAACGACACATTGGTGGCCGTATGGCTGCGTTCCGGCAGGGCCTGACCCACGGCCAGGGCGGAAATGTCCACGGCGCTCATCGCAGTATCCTCGTTTGCCGTTCTTCCAGGACCAGTTCGCCGGCTTCCGTTTCAACGCGGAGATCATAAACCACGAAGATCAACGGCCCCGTGCCGCCTTGCTTTTCATAGATGTCACTGAGAGACCGCGTGGCGACGATGACATCGCCAGGATGCACCGTTCGATGAAACTGCATTTCGGTGCCACCCGCCATGACCCGCTTGAGCGGTAATTCGGGGAGGAATTTGTCCACCGATATGCCGTCGGGGCCCAGTTCGTCCATGGGAACCACCGGGCGCAGGGCGCCAAACATGAACATTGGCGGCGCTTCATCGCCCTTCAGGTATTTCGCCTGTCGCTGTTCCGTCGCGATAGAATATTTAACGATATCGCTGCGGTTAATCTCGACCCTTTGCGGCTCTCCACTGCGTCCGATCCAGGATTTGGCTTCCGCGCTGACCAACTCGCTCAATTCCCGCCCCTTTCCTCTTTCTCCAGGCGGATTATACCGCGCCACCGCCCACTATGCCGTCATCGTGCAGGCCAGCGATCTCGCCATCGCTCAAGCCCAGAATATCCGCCAGGATTTGGTCCGTATGCTGGCCCAAGGCCGGGGCGGGTTGCACAGTTTCGCGCGGCGCGGCGCCAAAGTCCATGGGTGATCCAGGTGTCAGATAACGCCCGATGCCCGGCTGCTCCACGTTTTCGAACATGGGGTTCTCCGTCGAACAGCGCCAATCCTCGGCCAAGGCCTGGGCGACGCTTTGATAGGGCCCCCAGGATACGCCGCCGGCGGTCAGAACAGCCGTCAGACCGGCGAAGCTTTGGGCCGCACACCAGAGCGCCAACAGGGCCGCGATATCGTCGGTGGCCAGATAACGGTCACCCTCGCGGTTCAGATCCAACCCCCGCCGCGCCTCGATCGCCGCCACGCCATCGGCAATCCCGGCGGTCTCCACCAAGGCCGGCCATTGCCGTCCGGTTATCGCCACGATCATCACCCGGCGGCCATCCCTGGTGACGAAATCTCGGCCAAAGGCCCCGTAAAGGTCATTGCCCGTGGCCGGACGCTCGGTACCATTGATTTGGCTTTCCCCGATAAAGCCCAGGGTCCCCAATGTGGCAAATGCCATGTCGGTCAGGGCGAGAGAGATAAACTGCCCCTCTCCCGTCAGCCGGCGATGACGCTCCGCCGCCAGAATGCCGTTGACCGCCGCCAAGCCCGTGGCGATATCCCAGGCCGGCATGACATGATTGACCGGGGCATCGGCACCCGAGGGGCCGGTCAGATTGGGAAATCCGGTGGCTGGGTTGACCGTATAATCCACTTCCGATGTGCCATCGCGGTTGCCCTTGATGTTCAGCATGATCAGATCGTCGCGCCGGGCCTTCAACGTGTCGTAGGACATCCAGCCGGTGGTGGGGAAATTGGTCAGAAAAATGCCGTTATTTTGCGGATTTTCGCCTGGGCCGCAGATCAGCTGGGTCAGCAATTCCCGCCCCCTGGGATTGCGGAGATCCACGGCGAAGGATTTCTTGCCCTTGTTCAGGCCGGCCCAATAGAGGCTTTCGCCGTTCCCGGTCACCGGCCAGCGGCGGTAATCCAGGCCGCCCCGCAGGGGATCGAAACGGATCACCTCCGCCCCCATTTGCGCCAATGTCATGCCCGCGCTGGGCGCCGCGATAAAGGCGGAGCCCTCGATGACCCGAAGGCCGCGTAATATGGAGTTCATGACACTCTCCGTAAGGCGCCCGGTCCGGACCAAATAACCGCCGCATACTTTCTGGGTAAATATCAATCCCATAATCCGATTCACACTACACGACAATCGGTCTCCTCACCGTCATTGTCGGGCTTGACCCGACAATCCAGGGCGGCAAACTCAGGTGTTTACGGCTCTGGATCGCCATGAGACTTTGGGGGTCTCCGCTTCGCTTCGCCCGAGGATGACGGTGTGCCGTGGAATGTGATTTCAATTTTATAACATGCGTAACTTATTGTTTTAATGTCTACATATATGGATCTGGGTCGGACAAATGATGTTCCGTCAGTTGTTTCGTCAGGTATTCAAATGCGTCATCGACACTGTCGGAGAGGTGAAACAGCGTCAGATCCTCGGCATCGATGGTGCCGAAATCCACCAATGCCTGGAAATCCACCACCCGATCCCAGTATTCCTTGCCGTAGAGGACAATAGGCACTTTCTTGCGGATTTTACCCGTCTGCATCAGGGTAAGGGTCTCGAACAATTCATCCAAAGTGCCGACGCCACCTGGCATGGCAATGATGGCCTTGGACAAATAAGCGAACCAGAATTTCCGCGTGAAAAAATAATGGAACTCAAAGGCCAGGTTGCGGGTGACGTAAGGATTGGCGAATTGTTCCATTTGTAACGAGATATTCAGGCCAATATTCAGCCCCTTGGCTTCCGAGGCGCCGCGGCTGGCCGCCTCCATGATGCCAGGTCCGCCGCCGGTGCAAATGACGAAACGCTTATTTTCCCGGTCAAGTTCCTTTGACCATTTCGTCAGACGCCTCGACAGGTCGCGGGCGTCTTCATAATAGCGGGACATTTTAACGGCCATTTCCGCCTTGGCCAGATCGGCTCCTTCCGCTTTGGCTGTATTCAAGGCCTCTTGCGCTACTTCGGCCGATAACAGGCGGGCCGAACCAAAGACGACGATGGTGTCGCTCACGCGGGCCTGGCGAAAGCGCTCCTCGGGTTCCATGTATTCGGCAAGTATCCGTAGTGGCCGGGCTGACCGGCTGTTGAGGAATTCCTCGTCACGATAGGCCTTCACGGGATGAAACGGGTCATCATTCATTCTTATATTCTCATCTTTACGCGGTCTTTACCCGGTCCGGTCATAACATGGCTTCCATTTTCGCGGCGGGTGGCGCAGCATCCGCCCGGAATGTGAGACACGTCACTGGCGGCCGGTGCCGGAACCACCAGATATATGGCTCAGGGACAATCGACCCTGGGAGGGAGATGACCGTATGTCGCAACTGACTTGTGAACAAGAAGAATGCACCACCCGGACCCGGCATACGTCCCGGCGCATGGGCAGTGGCGCCCTATCGGGCGAGTTAATCCGCTATTTGGCCGTCAGCGCCGTCGCGTTGGCGGTGGATTTCTCCCTTTTGTTCCTGCTGTCGGAAGCCTTGGGCGCCCATTACCTGATTGCCAATCCCATTGCCTTCGCGCTCGGCGCCTTGGTGGCCTATGTCGGTTCGGTCCACTGGGCCTTCCGCCACCGCAAGGTATCCAACAGGCGCCTGGAATTGGCCATATTTTTAGCCATCGGTCTTGGCGGCCTGGCGGTCAACGAGGGTATTCTATGGCTGGGGATCGAGGTTGCGGCGCTGTCCTTGCTGTTCGCCAAGGCCGCCGCCGCGGCAACATCCTTCGCCTTTAATTTCATCGTCCGGAAAATGGTCCTGTTCTCGGCATGAGCGAGGAACGCACGGCGATCATCATTGGCGCCGGCCCGGCCGGCCTGACAACGGCGTTGGAGTTGTTGGAACGCACCGATATCAAGCCCATTGTCTATGAAGGCTCCGACAGCGTCGGCGGTATCGCGCGGACCTATCTGCATGCGGGCAATCGTATCGATATTGGCGGCCATCGATTTTTTTCCAAATCCGACCGGGTGATGGACTGGTGGTCGCGCATCCTGCCGCTGCAAGGCCGCGCGGATGGGCAAGACGGCCCGGTCTCGCTGGGTTATCAGAACAAATCCCGTTGGCTCGACATGCCCGCCGATGGCCCCGACCCGGAGCAGGTGGATGATGTCATGTTGGTGCGGGCGCGCAAGTCGCGCATCCTTTGGGGCGGCAAGCTGTTCGATTATCCTCTGTCCCTAAACCTGAAAACTCTGCGCAAACTGGGCCTGGGCGCCACCATATTGATCGGATTCAGTTTTCTACGCAGCCAGATCGCCCCGATCCGGCCGGAACGTTCCCTACAGGATTTTTTCATCAACCGCTTTGGCCGTCGTCTCTATAACACCTTCTTCAAGGATTATACGGAGAAGGTCTGGGGCGTGTCCTGCGAGCAGATTTCAGCCGAATGGGGGGCACAGCGGGTCAAGGGATTGTCTTTATCGGGCATCGTCAAACACGCCCTCGGCGCGATCTTCCGCCGCCGGGGCGATGTGGGGCAAAAAGACGTCGAGACCTCGTTAATCGAACAATTCCTCTACCCCAAGCACGGCCCCGGTCAAATGTGGGAGCGGGTGGCGGATTTGATTCGCCAGCAAGGCGGCGAAATTCACACCAACTGCCGGATTACCGGTTTGCAGCATCTGAACGGCCAGATCGTCGGCGCCACCATGACGAACGGCACGGGCGCCGCGCGGGCGGTTCACGGGGACTATTACTTTTCCACCACCGATGTGCGCCAGTTGATGGGGGCCATGGATCCGGCTCCACCCACCGCCGCCGCCGGTGTCTCGAAAGGCCTCATCTACCGCGACTTCATCACGGTGGGCCTGTTGTTGCAGCGCCTGAAGCTGGGAGGTGACGCCACGGGTCGGGACATTGCCGAGAAAATGTCCGACAATTGGATTTACGTCCAGGAGCCGGGCGTCAAGGTGGGCCGGCTGCAATTTTTCAATAACTGGAGCCCCTATCTGGTCGCCAATCCCGAACATGTCTGGATCGGCCTGGAATATTTCTGCGACGAGGGTGATGATTTATGGGCAAAGGATAACGATGACCTGTCCGCGTTCGCCATTGAAGAATTGCAGCGGATCAACGTGATCGAGGCGGACGCGGTGCTGGATCATGTGGTGATCCGGGTGCCCAAAACCTATCCGGCCTATTTTGGCAGCTATGATCGATTCGATGAAGTGCGCGAATTTACCGACAGTTTAGAGAATTTGTACCTGCTGGGCCGCAACGGCATGCATCGCTACAACAACATGGATCATTCCATGCTAACCGCCATGGTCGCAGTGGATAACATCATCGCCAAGAAGACCGATAAATCGAACATCTGGTCCGTCAACACCGAAGCCGAATATCATGAGGAGAAGTAACGAACCATTCGGCTTTGATTGATGCGAGATAGATGCACCGCGCGCTGATCCTGATCCTTTCTATTCTGGCATTGCTGGCTGCCCAATGGTGGATGGCCGGGCGCAATGACGGCGCCGTCCTTCGGGGCGAGTTGTTCGACAGCGATAGCTATATGCGTCTGGTTCGGGTGCAAAAGCTGATCCAGGGCGATGGCTGGTATGACAACCGGATCGAACGGGCCAACGCCCCCTACGGCCACAGCCTGCATTGGAGCCGGCCCCTGGATGTCCTGTTACTGGCCGGGGCGGCCCTGTTGGCGCCCCGGTTTGGCTGGGACGGCGGTTTGCACCAGGCCGGCGTCTGGCTGTCGCCGCTGCTGCATCTGCTGACCCTGTTGGCGCTGTTGTGGGCCGTCCGGCCGTTGCTGGGCCGCCAGAGTCTGTTATGGCTGGGCCTGCTGTTTCCCTTGCAATTGTTCCTGGATTACCAATTCGCCCCCGGGCGCCCCGATCATCATGCCCTGCTGCTGTTGTTATTCGTCTGCGCCCTGGGGGCCCAGATACGGGCCATGGGAGCGAACGGCCCCAGCCGCGTGGCCTGGGCGGCGGCGGGGGCACTGCCTCTGGGTTTGCTGGTCTGGGTCAGCGTCGAGGGCCTGGTTGCCGCCGTCCTGGCCTTTGCCCCATTGATATTGCGCTGGTTCCAGCAAGGCCGCGCCTGGTCCCTTAGCGGCCTCTCCCTGGGGGCCGGGCTGACGCTTATGAGCGGCCTTGCGGTCATGGTGGAATATGCCCCCGGTGATTGGGGCAGGGTCGCCTACGACAAGATTTCCATTGCGCATGTAAGCCTGTTCACCTTGCTGACATGCGCTTTTGCCGTCGCGGCCTATTGCCGCCCGCGCTGGCCGGGTCTGATCGCCTTCGCGGCGGTGCCCGTTTTACAGTTCTGGGCCTATCCGGCCTTTTTTCTGGGCCCCCTGGCGGGACAGGATGCCATTTTCGCCGCCGCGATTTTTCAATATGCCGGCGAAGCCGCGCCCCTGCGGACACCGGGGGAGATGATACTCCATCTGGGTCCGGCCCTGCTGGCCCTGCCCTTTGGCATCTGGCGCCTGCGGACGCCCCGGGCAGGCTGGCCGTGGCTGGTGACAACCGCCGGGCTGGTGGTGTATCTGCCCCTCGCCGTCCTGCAATTGCGCTGGGCGCCTTACGTGGCCCTTCTCGCCCTGCCCGGCTACAGCGCCGTTCTCGCGTCATGCCTGAAGGCCCTGGCACCGAAGCGGGGGTTGCCGGGCATATTCGCCGCCGCCCTGGCCCGCACTGTGGTGGTGTTGGGGTTCGCTTTTGGCTTCTTTCTACTCTCGGGCAGGTTGGCCGGCGCGCCCGGGGTCCCCGGCAGCGCCATTACGGGAACAAAATGCCCGTATGACGCCATGGCCCGGCATCTGGCCGAACGCTTTCCGGCCCCGCAACGTATATTATCCTATATGACTATAGCCCCGGCGATCCTGTATCGTAGCCGCCATGAAGTCGTTGCAACGCCGTATTTCCGCAATGTACAGGGGGGCCGCGATACCCTGGCATTCTTTCGCGCCACGCATCAGGCCGCGGACCACATGAGCGCGTTGGAAATCACCCGGCGGCGCAAAATCGATCTGGTATTGACCTGTCCGCAAGATCGGGAAAGCCATATTTATGGCCCGGCCGGCCCCGCGCCATTCTGGCTGCGTCCCCTGGATCTGCCGGGGGAACTGGGCCAATGGTACCGCCTGTACCGGGTGCGGCCATGACCCTGCGCCGCTTGTTGCTGTTTGCCTTTATACCGGGCTTGTTGATCGTTGGCGGGCATGTCCTGCTGCAGGTTCTGGCCGACTGGTTCGTGCTGGAAGGCCGCCTGATCGGACCGGACGCCTATATGCGGGTGATCCGCGTGATGGATCTGGCGCACAACGGCGTCTGGTACGATCCCGTTTCGGAACGCAGCAACGCGCCCTTTGGCGAGGTTTTGCATTGGACCAGGCCATTGGATCTGCTGCTGCTGCTAGGTGGAGCCATGGGCGCGCCGTTCGTAGGGTTTGATACTTCGCTGTTTGTCTGGGCCGCGTTGATCGGACCGGTACTGCATCTGCTTGCCCTGGTGGTGCTGCTGTGGGCCTGCCGGCCCCTGTTCAATCAGGCCGGCGTGATCCTGTTGGGCCTGCTGTTCGCGGTGCAGTTTTTCATCAGCTTTCAGTTCGCCGTCGGCCGTCCGGACCATCATGGCCTGAACACCCTGCTGTTCATTTGGCAAATGGGTTTCGCCTTTCGCCTGTCGCGCTCCCAAGTGCCGGCGAAATTGGCTGTATGGGCCGCGTTGCCGGCAAGCATTGGCCTGTGGATCAGTATCGAGGGGGTGGTCGGCACGGCGATGATCCTGGCCGCCCTGACCCTGGCCTGGATCACACGCGGCGGTAATCATCTGCACCGTTTGGGCCAGTTTCTGATCGCCCTCTGCCTCGGCCTGGCTATCGCCCTGGTGCTGGAACGGCCGCCCGAAGACCTGATGGCGGTGGAATTCGACCGTCTGTCGGTGGTTCATCTCTCTCTATTCCTGCTTTTGACCTCATGCGCGCTGGCGGCCCTGGCCATGCCGGGTTTATCGGCGCGAAAATCCTCTCGCCTTGGCCTGACCGTGGCGGGCGCCGCCATCACCCTGATCGTCATGGGCCTGTGGGTACCGGATTTTTACCGCGGTCCCATGGCCGCCATGGACCCCCTGGTCTACGAGGTCTGGTTCCGCAACAACGCCGAAGTCAGCCCGGTCTTGAAATTCGATGATTTGCGCCGCAGTGGTCCCAAAACCCTGGCCCATCTTGGCCTGGTGCTGTTGGCCGTACCGGCATTGCTATACCAAATTCGCTTTAGTCGCGCGCAAAGCCGGCGCAATTGGCTGATTTTGGCGGCCTTTCTGGCGGCGACCTTGCTGTTGGCCCTAAGCGAAGCGCGCTGGATGGGCTACCCCCAGGTGCTGGCGCTACCGCCCTGTGTCGTCCTGCTGCAGGCCTTGTTCTATCGCTTTGGCGGCCCCATCCTGGGCCGCACCGCCGTACGCGTGATGGCGGTCATCATCCTCGCGACGGGACCCCTGATCGGTGCCGGTCTGTTGCGTCTGGCCTTACCCGTGCCGGATCGGGGCAAGCCCTGCAAATTGCCGGCGATGGCGCGGTTCCTGGCCGACAATTACCAGTATCGGCAACACCGTCTGCTTAATTTTATCTATGCCGGGCCGGAATTGCTGTATCACACCCCCCATTCCGTGGTGGCAACGCCCTATCACCGCAACACCGCCGGTATCGTGGACACCATAAACCTCCTCCGCGCCACCACGGACACCCTACCCAGGGCGGTGATCGCGGCGCGGGGTATAGACCTTGTCCTGATCTGTCCGGACGATCCCGAAGCCGGCAATTATCGGAACAGGAATGGCCCGCCGACCCTGTTGATGCGGCTGGAGGCGGATCAGCCGCCGCCCTGGCTCGTACCCGTCAGCCTGCCCCCCAAACTGGCGCGAAATTTCAAATTATTCCAGGTTTCCCGGTAGAGCTTTTGACCGCGCGGCGAGGCGCCATTATGGTGGCGCCATGGGCGGTATCGCGGTGAAATTGGATCAGATCAGAGGATAGTAACGAACATGCCAGAATATGACGTCATTGTTGTCGGTGGCGGCAATGCGGCCCTGTGCGCGGCCTTGTCGGCCAGGGAAAATGGAGCCTCGGTCGTGGTCCTGGAACGGGCGCCTGAAGAGGAAGCCGGGGGCAATACCCGCTTTACCGCCGGCGCCATCCGCACCGTATACAACGGCCATGACGATATCCTGGAACTGATGCCCGATTTGTCGGACGAAGAGCGCAACAACACCGATTTCGGCACCTATACGGAAGAACAATTCTTCGACGACATGGGCCAGGTCACCGATTACCGGACCGATCCGGACCTCGCCGAACTGTTGATCAAGCAATCCTTCCCAACCTTGAAATGGCTGCAAGGCAAGGGCCTGCGCTATCTGCCTCTATACGCCAAACAAGCCTTCAAGGTGGATGGCCGGTTCAAGTTCTGGGGCGGCCTGACCGTAGAAGCCTGGGGGGGTGGCCCTGGCCTGGTCGAAGGCCTGACCGAGGCCTGCGGGCGGGACGGCATTGAAATCCGCTATAACGCCCGCGCCCTGTCCCTGTTAAAGGACGATGACGGCGTTCACGGGGTCAGCTTGCGCCAGAATGGCAAGACCGGCGAGTTGCGCGGCAGGGCGGTTATCCTGGCCTGCGGCGGGTTCGAGGCCAATGCGGAAATGCGCACCAAATACCTGGGGCCGGGCTGGGAACTGGCGCCGGTGCGCGGCACTCGTTTCAATACCGGCGACGGCATCCAGATGGCCCTGGCGGCAGGCGCCAGCCCACGGGGCAACTGGTCGGGCTGTCACGCCGTCGCCTGGGACCGCAACGCGCCCGAATTCGGCGATCTGGCGGTCGGTGACGGTTTTCAGAAACACAGCTATCCCTTTGGCCTGATCATCAACGCCGAGGGCAAGCGCTTTGTCGACGAGGGCGCGGATTTCCGCAACTACACCTATGCCAAATATGGCCGGGAAATCCTCAATCAGCCACGGCAGTTCGCCTATCAGGTGTTCGACCAAAAGGCCGTCCATTTGCTGCGCGATGAATACCGCATTCGCGAAGTGACCAAGGCGCAATCGGACACTTTGGAAGGCCTGGTAGCGCAAATGGAAGGGGTTGATGGCGCACAGTTTCTCCGCACGGTGGCAGAGTTCAACGCCGCCGTGCAGACCGGCGCCGCCTTTAACCCCACTGTCAAGGATGGCCGCCGCACCCTCGGTTTGGCCATCAATAAGACGAACTGGGCCAACACCTTGGACCAGCCGCCCTACCTGGCCTTTGGCGTGACCTGCGGCATCACCTTTACCTTCGGCGGCGTGCGCATCGATACCGATACCAATGTGATCGATACGGACGGCATGGCCATACCGGGCCTGTACGCGGCCGGCGAGATGGTCGGCGGTCTGTTCTATTTCAATTATCCCGGCGGCACCGGCCTGATGTCCGGCTCGGTTTTTGGCCGCATCGCCGGCGCCAGCGCGGCGAAAGGACAAGATCAATGAGCACCGAGACCATCGGCTTTATTGGCCTGGGCGTGATGGGAGAGCCCATGTGCCACAATTTGCACAAGAAATCGGGCCGGGCAGTGACCGCCCATGACATCGACCCCGCCCCTTTGCAGCGGGCCGGCGCGGCGGGAATGGCGGTGGCCACCAACCTGGTGGAGATCGCGCAAGGTTGCGCCACAATCTTCATTTCCATGCCCAGCGGCGTGCAATTGCAGCAGGTTTGCGAAGATTTAATGCCCCATATGAAATCCGGCCAGACCATCGTCGATACCACCACGGCGCCGGTGGCCCTGACCAAGGAATTGGCCGCGCGGTTCCAGGATAAGGGCATCGACTATGCCGATGCGCCGATCGCGCGCACCCGTCAGGCGGCCCGTGATGGCACCCTGGCCGTCATGGTCGGCGCCACCGAGGCGGTGTTCGCACGGATAGAGCCGCTGATCGCCTGTTACGCCAACGACATCACCCTGTGCGGCGACGTGGGCAGCGGCCAGGTGGTGAAAATCCTCAACAATATGATCGTGGCGGAAACCGTCAACGCGGTGGCCGAGGCCCTGACCATTGGACGCCGCGCCGGCCTGGATGGCGCCTTGTTGCTGGACACCCTGGCCAAAGGTTCGGCGGATAGCTTCGTGCTGCGCAATCACGGCGTCAAGGCGATGCTGCCGGGGGT
Source organism: Alphaproteobacteria bacterium (assembly GCA_047518225.1). Lineage (GTDB taxonomy): Bacteria > Pseudomonadota > Alphaproteobacteria. The sequence goes on from JAKZRK010000146.1 coordinate 19,843, forward strand.
CTTTCCCCTGCGCGCATTCTCGGTAAATTACATGCTTAAAGACATGCGCTATGCCATTGAACTGGCAGAAGAAACCGATGTTGATGTAAAAGGCGCTAAAACCACCAACGAGGTATTAAAGGCAGCGGCCAATGGGCCGTTGGCGGAGGCTTACTGGCCTGCCCTGCTGGCCGTCATAGACCCCACGCTGAAACCGCAAACCCCCGATGGGGATTGATACATCGGGTCGCCGCGCCACCCCTATGCCACAGCCACAGACCGGGCCACGGGTTGACTATGGAATTTCTCAATGCCGAACTGGCGGCCCTATAGTTAGAGCGCTTCCGGGCTATTCTGACCCATTTGACCGCACACCAACGCCCCGTGGCGGCGTTGCGGTCCTTGGACGATGTCCCACATCGACCTGCGAACCGCGCCTACCCACGGGGCCTTGGTGTGCGGTCAAATGACCCAGAATAGCCCGGAAGCGCTCTAGCAGTCTGTCGGGTTTGTGATAACCCAACTCCTGCATAATGACTGCGCGGTTTTTTAGGCGACCAGTCCAGATAGCCGTTTGCAGTTGTGCGCGAGGGCCATGAGGGTCCATTCGTTTTGAACATTTTCGATG
>JAKZRK010000147.1:0-8502 GCA_047518225.1 Alphaproteobacteria bacterium
CGGCATAGGTTGGAGCAGAGGTGTCGCCCGCGATGCCGAGCAATGAGCGGAAGGCGTTGAACGGGTAGAACCGCCTGTTGAAGCGGAAGGTGAACTCGTTGAGGTAGGCTTGTAGGTGCTGGTGGCTAACGCCGTGGTGGATAGCGATCAGCCACGTCTTCAGGTTGGCGAAAACCAGATGGATGATCGGCAGGTATTGCTCGGCAACCTCTGGATCACCACACTCGGCAACAGCGAAGTGCTCATAGCCGCGCTTATAGGCCGGAAACATCGAGATTGTCATCAATGCTCGTGGAAAAAGTTTCTGGTCGAACGAATGTTTCGATCTCTGAAATTTTCAAATGGGTGGTTGAAGAAACCGAGTCATTCTTACAATCTCACGCAAGAACGGAATTGGAATACTTGTACGAGAAGGGGTTCATAACTGGTGTCTATGATCCATCCAATTCAAAACGAAAGCGACGTAAAAATAACTGGCCTGAAAGACTGTTGGTGGATTTTTCTGACGGAATTCGTTTTGAGAACCGTTAGACCAATTCTCAATAAATTAGAGTCGCTAACGCGACTTGAGTGATCGAATCAATTTCTCTGCCTTGAAGAATCGGGCACATTTATAATAAATGAGTTTTAGCGTCTTCATAGCCTTGGCGGAGGGATAAAATTCCAGGGCATCAAATCCCGCGCAGATCCCGCGCCATGTTGATGATGCGCTGGGTTTCCGCCCACAGGCCCGTGCCGGGCACCCGGTGCAGGGGCATGAATTCGGCGTGCATGGCATCGGAGCCGCCGACCGCTTCGCCGCTTTGCCATTCCGCCACCACGTCGACCAGTGTGTAGTGGAAGCGCACGCGGCCATGGTCATCGGGTGTGATGGAATCTATCACGTCGATCAGGGCGATGTTTTGGATGGCGACGGCGGTTTCCTCCATCACCTCCCGCGCCGCGGCCGCGAATATTGTTTCGCCCAGTTCCTGCATGCCGCCGGGGATGCTCCAATCCCCCAGGCGCGGCGCCTTGCCGCGGCGGATCAACAGAACTTCATTGTCCTTGAAGACCACGGCGCCGACGCCGACCATGGGACGATCAGGGTAAGAACGCGGCATCCAGGCCCCCCGTTCAGGAGAAATTCGGTTCGCGCCGGGCCTGGAAGGCGGCCAGGCCTTCCCCCACGTCCCGGCCCATGAGGCCCTCGACCACCGCTTCCTCCTCCAGCGTCAGGCCATCTGACGGGCTTAGTTCCAGGCCCTGGCGCGAGAGATGCTTCATGGCGGTCAGGCTGGCGCGGCTCTTCTTGGCCAGGTTGCGGCAGTAATCGAGGGCCGCCTCGGCCAGGGCTTCATCGGCCACCACGTAGTTGACCAGGCCCCAACGCTCGGCCTCGGCCGCATCCAGCCAGCGGTTGGTGTACATCAGGTCCAGGGCCCGGCGCAGGCCGACCAGACGGGGCAGGCGCTGGGTGCCGCCGCCGCCCGGTATCAGGCCGTATTGGGCATGTTGATCGCCGATCCTGGCGCTTTCGGCGGCAAAGGCCACGTCGCAGGCCATCATCATCTCGATCCCGCCGGCCAGGGCCAAGCCGTTCACGGACACCACCACGGGCAGGGGAGAGGTTTCCAGGCGGCGGAATACCTCATGAATACGGCCGATGTAGGCCTTCAGCCTATGGGGATCCTCGCGCGCCGCCATGACCTCGTCCAGATCGGCGCCGGTGCAAAAGGTTTTGCCGTTCGCATTGAGCAGAATGACCCGCACGCCCTGGTCGTTGTCGAATGCTTCGAGGGCCGTGCTCATGCCATCCATCAGGCCGGTCGATATGCAATTGAACTTATCCGGCCGGTTCAAGGTCATGATGCCGACGCCATCGACGACATCGGTTAGAACGGGATTTTCGCTTTCGTTCATTTGTCTCTCCCACGAGATACTCAATCCAGATACTCAATAGGGCACCGCGACGCGCCCGACAATTTCCCGGGCGATGATCATTTTCTGGATCTGCGCCGTGCCATCGCCGATCTGCAGACCCAGAACGTCGCGCATGCGCTGTTCGAACGGCAGATCCTTGGTATAGCCGTAATGGCCGTGGGTCAGCAGACATTGATGAATTATGTCGAAGGCGACCTTTGGCGCCCACCATTTCGCCATGGCCGCCTCCTTGGTATGGGGCAGGTTCCGGTCGCGCAACCACAGGGTCTTGTAACAAAGCAAGGTGGCCGCCGCCAATAAGGTCTCGCATTCCGCCAGGGGCTGGGTCACGCCCTGATAGGCCGCGATGGGATGGCCGAAGGCCTCCCGCTCGGTGCTGTACCGCCAGGCTTCTTCCAGCGAGACCCGCGCCACGCCCAGCACCTGCAGACCGATCAGGGCGCGGGAAAAATCAAAGCCATTCATGACCTGGCGAAAGCCGGCGCCCTCCTCGCCCAGCAGGCAGGCGGCGGGGATGCGGACGTCGTCGAAGAACAACGAGCCGCGGCCCACGGCGCCGCTGCCCATATCATCGAATTCGGTGCGGCTGATGCCGGGGCCGTCAAGGGGGGCATAAAAGGTGCTGACCCCGTGGGCGCGTTCGTCTTCGCCTCCCGTGCGCGCGAACAGCAGGATCGTGTCCGCCTGTGTGCTCAACGAGATCGAGGTTTTCTCGCCGTTCAGCACATAATCGTCGCCATCCCGCCGGGCCCGCAGTTTCAGGTTGGCGGCATCGGATCCGCCCCCCGGCTCGGTCAGGCCCAGGGCTGAAATACTGCGCCCCGCGCACAGGTCGCCGATACTTTTGGCCGCCAGTTCCGGCGATGCGTGATCGGCCAGCAGATGGCCGTTCAACGAGCCGATCAACTGAATATAGGCAACGGAGAGATCGGCGGCGGCGATCTCTTCGATAATAATGCCGGCGGTAAGGCAATCCAGGCCCAGGCCGCCGAATTCCACCGGCAAATCGGCGCCAATCAGGCCCAATGCGCCCATTTCGGCCACCAGGTCGCGGCCAATCCTGCGGTCTTGCTCCCGCTGCCGGAAACCGGGCGCCAGACGCTCCTCGGCAAACCGCCGCGCCGTGTCGCGGATGGCGTCCTGTTCGTCCGTGAATGCGAAGTCCATGCCCAACTCCCAAAGGTGCGATGCATCCGGAAACATGAGGTTCCGAATTTGTCTTGAGCCTAACCGGGCGATGCAGGGGGCACAATGGAGTCTCGATCGAAGGACTTCATGAGCCGTGATTTTTTACGGCACATTGACGCCTTCGCGCCCAGCGGCCACAATCTGTAATTCAGAATGGATGACGGTCGGAATTCTGTCGTCGAAAATGGCTCAAATTTTGTTTCCGAAGGACGCCGCCGCATGGATAAGTGCGCCGGCTAAAGTATGGAGCGTATCGTCGTGTCTGGTCAGCCCGGTTCCCTTACCCCCCTGTTTGATCCCCAGGTGATCGCCATCATCGGGGCCTCCGACAATGTGTTGAAGTTCGGCGGGCGGCCGATCCGTTTCATGAAGGAAGCGGGCTACGCGGGCACCATTTATCCCGTCAATCCACGGGGCGGCGTGATCCAGGGCTTGCAGGCCTACACGGATATCCGCGAGGTGCCCGAGACGGTGGATATGTGCGTGGTGACCGTGCCCGCGCCTTTGGTGGTGGAGGCGGTAGCCAACTGCGCCGCCGCCGGGGTCCGGTCCGTGGTGATCTTTTCCTCCGGCTTCGCGGAAGTGAGTGAAGAAGGCGCCCAATGGCAGGCCGAACTGGATGCCATCGCCCGAAGTTGCGATATCCGCATGGTTGGGCCGAACTGCATGGGCATGCTGAACGCGGCCAGCTTTGCCGTCGGTACCTTTGCCTCCTCGTTTGAACGTGGCTGGCCCAAGTCCGGCAATATCTCGGTGATCAGCCAATCCGGCGCCGTGGGCGGCCATATCATGGTGCTGTGCCGGGAGCGCGGCCTGGGCATTCGCAATTGGATCACCACCGGCAACGAGGTCGACGTGGATGTGGCCGATTGCATCGCCTATTGTGCCGACGATCCGGGCACCACAGTCATTGCCGCCTATATCGAGGGCACACGCAAACCGGAGTTGCTGATGCAAGCATTCGCCGCCGCCCGGGCCAACGGCAAGGCGGTGGTGATGATGAAGGTCGGCTCGTCGGAGGTCGGGGCCGTTGCCGCCAGCAGCCATACCGCGTCCCTGGCCGGCGCCGATGCAATCTATGACGCCATGTTCCGGCAATATGGTGTCTGCCGGGTCTATTCCCTGGACGAGATGCTGGACGTGGCAAGTGCGGCTTCCGCCGGGCAGTTCCCGGCCCGCAACCGCCTGGGCATCGTGACCATTTCGGGGGGCATTGGTGTGCTTATCTCCGATATCGCGGCGCAGCATGATTTGGCCGTGCCCGAGCTGCCCGCCAAGGCGCAGAAAGCCTTGAAAAAGCTGATGCCCCTGGCCGCGGTGCGCAACCCGGTCGATACCACGGCGCAAATGTTGAACGACATGCCGGTCTTCGAAGGCAGCCTGCGGACCATGCTGAGCGACGGCGGCTGCGATGCCATCGTGATCTTTCTCTCTACCGTCGGCTTATCGGAGCGCATGATCGGCCAGATCACCGAAGTGCTGGAACGGGTGCGCCGGGATTTCCCCGACGACCTGATGATCCTGTCCATGGTCTGCCGCCAGCCCGAGCGGGAATATCTGGAAAGCCTGAAGTATCTGGTGATCGAGGATCCAAACCGGGCGGTCCGGGCGATTGCCGCTTTGGTCGACTTTGGCCGCGCCTTCGTCCGTGTTGATGGGGACCCGCCGCCCGACCTGCCGGCGGGCGCCGCGGCACCACCCAGACGCGCCCTGTCGGAAGTGGAGGCAGCGGATATCCTGGTTCAGGCGGGCCTGCCCATGGCGCCGGGCCGATTGGCTTCCTCGGCGGACGACGCGGCCCAGGCGGCCATGGAGATGGGCTATCCGGTGGTCCTGAAAGTCGTCTCCGCACATATCCAGCACAAATCCGACATCGGCGGCGTGAAGTTGAACCTGCGGTCGGTGGACGAAGTGCGGGCGGGCTATCAGGCGATCATGGCCGCCGTCGGGCAGCAGGCAAAGGATGCGGCCATCGATGGTGTGCTGGTGGCGCCGATGATTTCAGGTGGCGTTGAAACCATTATCGGCGTGCACCGGGATCCGGTCTTCGGCCCGGTGGTGTTGTTCGGCCTGGGCGGAATTTTTGTCGAGGTCTTGAAGGATGTGACTTTCCGCGTCGCCCCGTTCGGCCTGGACGAGGCGCACCGGATGATCGACGAAGTGCGCGGGCGGGCCCTGTTGGACGGCGTACGTGGCCAGCCGGCGGCCGACGTGGACGCCCTGGCCCTGGGGCTCTGCCGGCTTTCCGTCTATGCCGCCGCCCATGCCGATATCATCGAAAGCATCGATGTCAATCCCTTCCTCGTGATGGCCAAGGGCGAGGGCGCCGTCGCCGTGGATGCGCTGATCCTTACCCGGGCGGAGTAGACCGCCGTGACCGGCGCCACACAGCCGACGCCCTTTGGCCGTATCTTTCCCCCTGACGAGACTTGGCTGAACAAGCGTCCGGCGGAAGATATCGTCGATCTGGATCTGCCCATTATCGATACCCATCATCACCTTTGGGACAATAAAAGGCACCGCTATCTACTGCCCCAATTGCTGGATGACCTAGGTACGCGCCAGGGCGGCGGCCACAACGTCGTGGCCACGGTCTATATGGAATGTGGCTCCATGTACCGGGCCCGGGGGCCAGAGGAAATGCGCGCCGTGGGAGAGGTGGAATTCGCCGCCGGGGTCGCCGCCATGTGCGACAGCGGCCTTTATGGCCCGACCCGCGTTGCCGCCGGCATCGTCGGCTTTGCCGATTTGACCCTGGGTGATCGGGTGCAACCGGTGCTGGAGGCCTCGATCCGGGCCGGGGCCGGGCGCTATCGCGGCGTCCGCCACGCGGCCGGCTGGGATGCCGACCCGGCGATCGGCAACGGCCATCATAGCGAGGGCTCCAGCCTTTACGGCCAGGCGGATTTTCGCGCCGGATTGGCCCGTTTGAGCGCCCTGGACCTGTCCCTGGATGCCTGGCTGTATCATCCGCAACTGGCCGAGCTGGTGGACCTGGCTCGGGCCTGTCCCGACGCCAGCATCATCATGAACCATTGCGGCGGGCTGTTGGGCTATGGCGTTTACACGGAGAGGCGCGATGAAGCCTTCGCCCGGTGGCGGGCGGGCCTGGCCGAATTGGCGCAATACCCCAACGTCACCATGAAACTCGGCGGCATGATGATGCGCCTGGCCGCCTTCGATTATTTCAATGCGCCGGCGCCGCCCAGTTCAGTGGAATTGGCGGAACTGTGGCGCCCCAATATCGAGACCTGCATCGAACTGTTCGGGGCGGAACGGTGCACCTTCGAAAGTAATTTTCCCGTCGACAAGATGGGCATCGGTTACGCCGCCCTGTGGAATGCCTTCAAGCATCTGACCGCGGGCGCCTCGGCGGCGGAGCGGCAGGCATTGTTCAGCGGCACGGCACGGCGGGCCTACCGGTTGAGTTGACCGTAACCTTGTTAGAGCGGAAGCGCTCTAACTGGAAGGAGCGGAGGGATATGTGGCCAAATCGTGAATTTTTGGACCTGGTCGGCGTGGAACTGCCGATCATTCAGGCGCCCATGGCGGGCGCGGGCGGCGCGGCGATGGCCATCGCGGCCTGCGAGGAGGGCGGGCATGGATCGTTGCCCTGCGCCATGTTGGACGCCGACAAGGTGCGGGCCGAGATCGGCGTCATTCGGCAACAAACCGACAAACCGATCAATGTGAATTTCTTCTGCCATACCCCCGAACCCCCCGATCCCGGCCGCGAGGCGGCATGGAAGGCGCATTTGGCGGGATATTATGAGGAGTTCGGCCTGGATCCCACGGCCATGGCGGCCGCCGTTAACCGGGCGCCTTTCGATGACAAAATGTGCGCGATTGTTGAAGACTTTAAGCCCGAGGTCGTGAGCTTTCAATTCGGGCTGCCGGCCCCCGCCCTGCTGGACCGGGTGAAGGCGGCGGGCTGTTGTGTCTTGAGTTCGGCCACCTCGGTCGAAGAGGCGGTCTGGCTCGAAGCCCATGGCTGCGATGTGATCATTGCCCAGGGGACCGAGGCGGGCGGCCATCGCAGCAGTTTCCTGACGGACAATATCGCAACCGAGTCCGGCACCATGGCCCTGGTGCCGCAGATCGTCGATGCGGTGAAGATACCGGTGATCGCGGCGGGCGGTATCGCCGATGGGCGGGGCGTCGCCGCCGCCTTCGCCCTGGGTGCGGTGGGGGCGCAAATCGGCACGGCCTATCTGTTCACGCCGCAAGCCCTGATCTCCGATCTGCACCGCGCGGCGCTGCGGACGGCGGGCGAGGGCCAGACCGCCCTGACCAATCTATTTTCCGGCCGGCCGGCGCGCGGTCTGATGAACCGTGTCATGCGCGAAAGCGGGCCGATGTCGGCGATAACGCCGGCTTTTCCGACGGCGGGTGGCGCCCTGGCGCCGTTGAAGGCCAAGGCGGAGGCGGACGGAAAGGCCGAATTCTCGTCTCTATGGTCCGGACAGGCCGCCCCCCTTGGGCAAGAGATTGACGCGGGTGAGTTGACACTGCGATTATCCGAGGATGCGGCGCGGTACCTCAAGGCATTGGCTTGAACACGGGAGGAAAACATGGCGGAGGCGAAATGGCGGATCAGCGGCGAATATATGGAAAGCTGCAATTGCGACTATTTGTGTCCGTGCATCTATACCAATCCCCAGGGCGAGGCGACCCACGAACATTGCTATGCCCTGATGGCGTTCCGCATCGACCAGGGCCAATGCGGCGATGTTGATCTGGCCGGGCTGAAGTTTGCCCTGGTGATCCGCTCGGGCCGGGTGATGGCGGACGGCGGCTGGGTCTTTGCCAACGTGGTGGACGAAAGCGCCGATGCGGACCAGCGCACGGCCCTGGCCTCCATTTTGGCGGGCGAGGCGGGCGGCATTCCAGGGATGATCCGCGATAACCTGGTCAGCGACTTTCGCGGCGTGGCGTACAAGGCCATTGAATTCGTGGAAGATGGCCTGAAGCGGGCGGTCAATATCCCCGGTGTGCTGTCCTACGAGATTGAAGGTGTTGCCTCGCGCAACGGCAACGGCATGCCCTATTATATCGACAACACCGGCCATCCCGCCAACACCCGCCTGGCACTGGCGCGGTCCAACCATACCAGCCTCGCCGGCTTTGGCCTGGATCTCGATATGTTGGGCAAGGGCAACAACGGCCACTTCGCGCCGTTTTCCTGGTCTGCTTGAGGTTGCCTCACGCGGCGCTAGTCGATAGCTGGCAGGGAACCCAGGTCGGACAACCATTTAACAGCCCGTTGACGAAGTCGGCACTGGACACAAGCGGCCTGGTCTGATTCTTTGACGTTCTGATTTGACCGGGGGATTCGCTGATGACGATGGGACAGCAGAAGGATCGTCAGGGGGACTTGATGGTAGGCTGGGC
>JAKZRK010000148.1:0-18645 GCA_047518225.1 Alphaproteobacteria bacterium
AGGAGGCGCTCGACATCGCCGGAGATATCGCCGCCCGACCTAGGCCGAGCTTTACTCGGGGGATTGGGAGCACCCTAGATGTAGTGGGTATGGGTGACAACCGGATAGGCACGCAAAATTCTACTAGAATTGCCGTCAACGGTATACTCGGAAGTGTCAGAGAAACGGAATTTACTCGGAACAGCCGCGAAATCCATGGGTCTCGGGCTGCAAGTTGACGCCGCCGTGGTCAGGTAACGGAGGGGTTATTGTCGGTGGACGATGCCGCTGTTACCTTTCATCCGGGACCAGCCGGGGGAGGGCAAGGCATGCAGATCAGCCGCGAACGCATCCTGACGACGCACATGGGCAGCTTGCCGCGCGTCGAGACCTTGGCCAGGCTGCTAATCGACCAGGACAACGGGGTTGCGGTCGATGAAGCGGCCCTTGCCGCCGAGACCGAAGCCGCCGTCAGGCGCGTCGTCGCGCGGCAATTGGAAAGCGGTATCGATATCGGCAACGACGGCGGGCAGCCACGGGTTGGTTTTCAGACCTACGTCAGTTCGCGCATGTCCGGCTTCGGCGGCGCCGGCGCCGCGCTAGCCAGCAGACGGCTCTGGTCCTAGTGTCCTGGATCAGTTCCGGGCTATACTTCGGCGAGTTGATTAGACGGACAGGCGGATCCGTGGCCATACGACGAAAGGCGCACCAAATGCGAGGCGTAGGTATCATGGTTCACGGAGGACCGGAGGCTCTGGAGGTCGTCGATCTTCCCGAGGTCCACGCCGGGCCCGGCCAAGTGCGCATCCGCGTGCATGCCGCGGCGGTGAACCCCACCGACACCATGGCCCGGAACGGCTCGCGCGCCGAGCAGCAAAAGGCCGACCCGCCGCCCTACGTGCCCGGCATGGATGCGGCCGGGACCGTCGACCAGGTTGGCGACGGCGTCGCCTCCGGTGTACAGGCCGGCGACGCGGTGATGGCCATGGTGGTCCCAAAGGCCAGCCATGGCGCGTACCGTGAACAGATCGTCCTTGATGCCCGCTCGGTGGTTCCCGCGCCGGCCGGCGCCACGCATGTGGAGGCATGCACGCTGCCCATGAACGGGCTCACGGCCCGTTTGTCGCTCGACCTGCTCGGGCTGTCACCCGGACAGACTCTCGCCGTGACCGGCGCCGCGGGCGCCTACGGCGGCTATGTCATACAGCTGGCCAAGGCCGAAGGGTTGACCGTCATCGCGGACGCCTCCGAGGCCGATCACGAACTAGTCGCATCCCTTGGCGCCGACATTGTCGTTCGCCGGGGCGACGATGTCGCCTCGCGGATCCGGGAGCAATTCCCGAACGGCGTCGATGGTCTGGCGGACGGTGCCGTCCAGAACGAACTGGTTATTCCGGCGGTCCGCGACAATGGCGCGTTCACGGCGGTGCGTGGTTTCGAGGGCGAACCGCAACGGGGCATCACGTTTACGGCCACCTGGGTGCGAACCTACGACGGCGAGTTCGAGAAACTCGATCGTCTCCGGCAACTGGCGGAGTCCGGCGCCATCACACTCCGCGTCGCCGACACCTACCCGCCGGAGCGGGCCGGCGAAGCGCACCGGCGGCTCGAGGCCGGTGGAACGCGGGGGCGGCTGGTCATCGAGTTCTGATGCGTGGCTTCTGCAAGCACGGGCGCGGACGGTGTGTCTCTCCTATGCGCCGAGGCCGAGCAATCCGGCCGCCGTGCCACCAAGGATCGCGATCTTGTCGGCATCGCTCAAACCTGGCGTTTCAAGGATCAGATCGATCGCGGTCGTGGTCCATGGATAGGGATAGTCGGTTCCCACCATGAGCTGTCCGGCGCCGACCTCGGCGGCCAGATGGCGCACGCCTTCGGGGCGGAAGACCATCGTATCGTAGTACAGTTGCCGGAGGTATTCTGACGGAGATTTCTTGATGGCCCCGTGCGTCCCGCCAGAACTTAGATCGGGGCGGACGGGGCCGCCTCGATCAAAGCGGCCGGCATAGGAGGGCAGAAAGCCTCCCGCATGGGCTGCACAGATCTTGAGGCCCGGGTATCTGTCAAGCGTGCCCTCGAAAATCAGATGCGAGAGGGCAATCGTGGTCTCCAGAGGGTTACCGATCACGTTGGAGAGGTAGCCATTGCCCTTAAACCTTGACGCCAACTGCTCCGGCGCCCCGTCGCTCTGTGGATGAATGAATACGAGCACACCCAGCTGCTCGACCTTGGCCCAGAACGGATCAAACCTCGGGTCGGCGACTTCGTCGCCAGCGACATTGCCTCCGATGGCAACGCCACGCAGCCCGTATGTCTTCACGCTCTCTTCAAGCTGCGCGGCCGCCAAATCCGGAAACTGCAGCGCGACCGACGCGAAGGCCACGAAACGGTCCGGATTTTTCGCGCAGGCCTCGGCCAGCGCCTGATTTTGAATCTGAATGATCTGTCCGGCCAGATCGCGGTCGGCGACTCTGTACCAATTGGGATTGATGCTCAACGCCTCCATATCGATACCCTGTTCGTCCATGGTCTCGATGCGCAAGTCGATCTCGGTCGCCATATCGAGGTCCGTTCGCAGCCCCGGCCCGGCAAGTTTCTGGCCCATCAGGGCCAGTGCCTCGGGCACGGCACAATGGGCGTGGATGTCGACGGTCCTAATGCGCTTACCGTTGACGACGACTTCGCGGCGCCTGGGCTTTACCTGTGTGGGTGGCCCGTCCTGCAAACCACATGCGACAAACGCCAAGCCATCCGTCGAAGAGGTGATATCCGTGCCAGGTGTCATTGTGCGCTATACCTCCAATTTTTAGAATGCGGACACTATTGGCCGCTTTTCGGTTTCGGGCAATGCGCCGCTAGAGGCCCAGATCGGAAAGTCCGGGATGATCATCGGGGCGGGGTCCCAAAGTCCAGGCAAACTTGCGGTCCGCTTCGGCGATTGGATGTTCGTTTATGCTGGCAATGCGGCGCGCCATTAGGCCGTCGCCGTCGAATTCCCAGTTTTCGTTTCCGTAGGCCCGGAACCAATTGCCGCTGTCGTCATGATATTCATAGGCGAAGCGGACGGCGATTCGATTGCCGCCGTAGGTCCACAATTCCTTGATCAGCCGATAGTTGAGCTCTTTCTCCCACTTACGGGTTAAGAACGCCTCGATATTCTCGCGTCCATTAATGAATTCAGCGCGATTTCGCCACTGACTTTCCAACGTGTAGGCAGGCGCCACATTGGCCGGGTTTCGGCTGTTCCAACCATCCTCCGCCATCCGAACCTTTTGTTTGGCGGTCTCTTCGGTAAATGGGGGCAACGGCGGTCGCGACATGGTTGTATCCTATTGTTTGAGTTTAATGCGACTGCCGGCAGAAATCCGGCTGCAGTCCCACTGTGATCACGCGACGGGTCCGAATGACTCCGTGTGGATATGATCCGAAGGAATTCCGCGGCCTTCAAGGTCCGTCTGGACACTGGCCATGAAGCGAACCGGACCGCACATTAAGTAATGGGCCTCGCGGTCGCCCACGAGGTTGGCGAGCAGGACGCCGTCCACACGGCCCTCGCTGTTGTAATCCACATCAAACCTGTCTTCAGGGTCCGGCCGGCTATAGGAAAAATGAACTTCAATGCCCGGCCGCCTCGCGGCCAGCGCGCGGACCTCGTGGGCCAGTGGATGGTGACGGCCGTTACGCGCACCGTGAACAAACCAGACCGGGCGATCGCCGCCCTCCGAGGCCAGAGTGTACAGCATACTTAACATTGGCGTGAGGCCAATGCCGGCGCTTACGAGAACCACGGGGCAGCCGCTGCACGGCAGCAAAAAGTCACCGGCGGGTTTTCTAGCTTCGATTATCTCTCCCGGCTCGACGTGATCGTGAAAATGGCTTGACGCGACGCCCTTGGGCTCCCGCTTTACGCTAATCCGGTAACGATCCTGGCCTGGCTGGCCGGAGAGCGAATAGGTACGGCGAACCGGTTCCTCGAAGCCCGGCACCGCGAGTTCGATCGGCAGGTGCTGGCCAGCTTCGAAGTCGGGCAGCGCGCCTGCGTCCCGGGCCACGAAGACGAAAGACGTGACATCGTCGCTCTCACGGATTTTCTCGATCAAGCGGATCGAGCGTACCGACTCCGCGCTCGCTCCCCATCTCAGGGAAATTGCCGCCGGGAGTTCAACAACCTCCTCGATGTCGAACAGCACCAGGCGGCGTGCGCCGGGGATTTCGGCGACCGCGTCCGAATCCCAGTCGATCGTCGTCCGGCCCGTGAGTTGGAGGAGGCTTCCGTTCTCGAAATCCACAAATAGAATGCCCGCGCGGGAGTCGAGGACGAGATTGCCGATCGTGTTGAAATGATTGTTGCCCGCATAGTCGGGAAACATCAGGCGGCTCTCGCCATCCACGCGGACGAAACCCGCGTCGCCGCCGCGATGGGAGGCATCCATGCCATAGGTAGCGCTTTCGCCATCACCGCGATGGCCGCTCGCGATAAAGAATGTGTCGGCCGATGAGATCCACTCACGCTGCGACGGCGTGAGGCGGGTGCTCCGCACCGGCATGCCCGCTTGCCCACCTTCAACCCGCCGCCATTGACGCTCGCGAATGTATTGCGGGCAGTTGCCAAAGGCCTGATCCACCGCAAACTCCAAAACACCGGCCTCGTTGCCGACGATGTGGCCATTCACACGGTTGCGCCGTCGAGTAGCCAACTCGATACCAAGTATCCCGAGGTCTGCCCCGGCCACGAGCCCCCCCCTCGAGAGCGTCGCCGGCGACCGGCCCTGCGTCGATCGCCAGGGACTGCCGGTTGGGTGAAGTTATGAAACCGTCCCGGCCGGTCAGCAGTGTCGCCCAAGGGCGCCCCTCCGCATCGCGCGCGGCGCCAACCAAAAAAGGCAGCGACGTGTGGAAGGCGCGGTGCTGTTCGGGCAGGAATGGACGCACCACCTTGCGCCCCCAGTCCTCGATGTCGCGGACGCCCATACGCTCCTGGACCGTTTTCTCGCCTGAATGAAACGGGGAAGCAAGCTGGACAGGTTCTGTCACCATGGATAGGTTAACTCCGTGAAACGCGCTGGAAGGGTACATGGTATTCTACCAGTAACCGATGGTAATCGGAGCGACCGCGGGAGTCGAACGCCGTAGCCCGCAATGTGACGAGAGGCATCCACGCAGGCCTTTTAGTGTCTGTTCCGAAACTAAGAGTTTGATTTAACACGGAAAATTCCTTGCCGCCGGCGCCACCTCGTCATTCTCGCGAAAGCGGGAGTCCAGGCGGCTCCATGGATTCCCGCTTTTGCGGGAATGACGCCAAAAACTCCTTATTCGCCAAGCCATTGAAATCATTCATCAATATTTTGAGTCAGTCTCTTAGACCTGCGCGGCCATGCCGTCGCCCGATGGGTCCGAGCCGCCGTCCAGCTTGCCGTCCACGATGCGGATGCCCTGTACGATCGGTATCATGTAGCTGTAGGCATGGCGGTGGGTCGGATAGCCTCGGGACTTGAGCTCGCGCTCAGTCGAGCGGAATATCCGATTGGTCACCTCGATGGTGTCGGATGTCGCCGTGAAACGCGGCGCCGATACCGCCTCCTGCGCCGTCATGTCAAAATCGATGACATTGAGGATCGCCTGCAGGTTGCCCATGGTAATCGTCGTGCCGCCGGGGGAGCCGAGCACGAAAAAGGGTTTGCCGTCCCTGAAGATAATGGTGGGCGACAACGCGGAGAAGCGCGCCTTGCCTGGCGCAAGCGAGCCCGCGTGGCCAGGGCGCGGGTCAAACACCATCATGCAATTGTTGTACATGAAGCCAAGTCCCTCGGTCACGACGCCCGAGCTGGAACCCAACGAATGGGTCAGGGAAACGCAGTTGCCTTTCGTATCGGCGACGCAGATATGGGTCGTCTCCTTGCTCTCGTTGCCTCCCGGATTCATCCGGGGCACGGGCGTCTTCTCACCGCGCTTGATGCGCTCGGCCATGCGCCTGGCATAGTCTTTCGACGTCAGTTCGCCGAAGGGAATGTCGAAGAACTTCGGATCGCCCATGCGCGTGTCCTTATCGACGGTCGCGATCTTCATGGCCTCGGAAACCGTGGCGATGTAGTCCGGTGAGTTGTGGCCCATGGCCGCCAGATCGAAATTCTCCAGGATATTGAGCATGACGACGATCATCAGGCCGCCGCCGGGCGGTTGGTTCGTCGCCACGCGATAGCCCCGGTAGCCGGTCCACAGGGGCTCCACCGGCTCCGTCGCGCAAGAGCCGAGATCCTCCAGCGTGATCAGGCCGCCATTGGCGCGCACATCGGCATCGATCCGCCGGGCGATCTCGCCGCTGTAAAAATCCTCCACGCCCTGTTCCGCGATCCGTTGGTAGGTGCGTCCCATGTCGGGATTGCGCAACAACTCGCCGATGCCGTATAGCGAGCCATCCGCCTTGGTATAGATCCTGGCGGTCGATGGATCATCCGTCAGGCCGCGGATGCGCGCTATGCGCCCGGCCTCGGCCCCCCGCGTCCAAGATCGATGAACAGCCGGCCGGACGGGAAAGCCATCCTGGCAATATTGGATTGCCGGCGCCAGCATTTGTGCCAGCGAACGCGTACCGAACCGCGTCAAGGCCTCGTCGAACGCCTTGATGGTCAACGGTGTCGTCATGGATTGGTAGCCGATTTCGTTTACCTCGCCCGCCAGCACGAAGCCGAAACCGTCATCGCACTCGCGGACGATCAGGTCCTCCCACATCTCGGGCCGGGTGGCGCGTGGGGCGCGGCCGTGGAAATCGATGCATGTATGGACAGACGTGTCGGCGAGATAAAGCTGCATGGAGCCAAAGCCGGCGATGCCGCACATTTGCGGATCAACCGCGGTCTGCACCAGCGCGGCGCCGATCGCCGCGTCAACGACGTTGCCGCCGTCTTTGAAGATATCAAGTCCTGCTTCCACCGCCTCGGGCTGCGGCGCCGTAACCATGCCGTTTGTCATTGCCAACTCCTCCAGAGCGTTTCCGGGCTATTGTGAATCATTTGATGGCGTCCCCAAGCCATTCGGGTAGGCGCGTCGCGCAGCGCGATGTGGTACATCGGGCAAGCGGCGCAACGCATCCGAATGGCTTGGGGGCGCCACCGAAGGCCACTCACCAAGGACCCGTGGCGGCGTTGCGGTTCTTGGACGATGTACCACATCGACCTGCGAACCGCGCCTACCCACGGGGCCGTGGTGAGCGGTCAAATGGTTCAGAATAGCCCGGAAGCGCTCTAAATCCACTTGGAACGCCATAGCCGGAATTCCCAATTGAATGCCGCGTGCGTCCGGCGCCGTGAAGACGATAACCCACATCTCGGCGCGCGTTAAGGCGGCGGGCTTCAGCGTGGCGAGTTCACGCCGAGAAGCCCATTTCCCGCAGGGGTTCGTCGTCGATAACCCGCTGATACGACATGCGCGTCAAATCGATGGTCCGATAACCGCCGTCGAGAAGCAATTCGGCCATCGCCCGGCCGATTGCCGGGCCCTTTTGCAGCCCGGCACCGGTAAATCCCGTCGCCACATAGAAGTTGTCCAAGCCGCCGATCCACTTGCCGATAATCGTGTTGCCGTCCATCCGGTTATAGGCGTAGTGCCCGGCCCAGCCCCGCTTGACCTGGAGGGCCTCGAAGGCGGGCACCCGATGCGCCAAGGCGGGCCAGAATGCCGTCTCGAACAAATCGTGGTTGACCTGCCAGTTGAATCCGAAGGGTACATTCGTGTCAGTCTGCCCGACGGTAAAGCCGGCGCCTTCCTGGCGGAAGGCGACGCCGCTCGGGTCCTTGGTCAGGGGCATGGTTTCGACCTGGCCGCGGATTTCGAAATAGAAGGTATTGCGGCTCAGCGGTTCCACCGGCACGGCCATGCCGACCATGGCGCAGATTTCCGGCCCCCAGGCCCCGGCGACGTTGACAATGATATCGCCCGCGACCCGGTCCCCGGATTGCAGCACGGCTTGCCGGGCCAGGCCGCCGCTGACCGTGATATCGACCACTTTATCCTGAATGTATTCGACCCCCAGGCTGATTGCCTTGCGGCGAAATCCCAGCACCGCCGCGTTGGGATCGATGAAGCCATCGTGGGGTGCGTGGATCGCCGCATCGATGTCGGCCACGTTCATGGAGGGGAAGCGCGCCGCCAGTTCGTTTCGGTCCAAAAAGTCATTGGGCACGCCCAAACCGGTCTGGACGCGCCAGCTTTCCTCGGCGACCGAGACTTCATCGGCGCCGGCGACAAGATAAAGATAGCCGTGCTCGAGAAAATCGAAGCTGCCCGGCTGGCCATCGACATCCATCAGACGCGCGAAATCCTTGTAGACTTCGCGGCCGTAGCGCGACATTTCGATATTTTCGGGCAAGCCATGCATCAGCCGCACGCCGCCCGACGAGCGCGGCGCCGCGGCCCATTCATAGCTCGGATCCGGCTCGATCACGCAAATATCGCCGGCGCGGCCGGTCACCGCCAGATGGTAGGCGATACTCGATCCCATGATGCTGCCGCCGATAATGATGATATCCGCCATGGCTGTCTCTCTCCCGGTTCGCAATGGGCGCCGTGGATCCCAAGGGCGCCAAATTAGAGCGTTTCCGGGCTATTGAAAATGGCTCTATCGCTTGGGCAACAGCCATCTTCGGATCAGGTGATCCAGTGACAGGGCGCCCGGCCCCTTGGTCAGAAGGAAGATCATGGCGCTGCTCCAGATCAGGAATGACGGCCACTCGTCCTGGTGGACGAAGATGAAGATCACGGCTATCACCCCCATCATGGCGACGCCGGCAGCCCGCGTGGCGATGCCGACGATCATCAATATGGGCGTAACATGCTCAACCCCGGTGGCAAGATAGGTCGCCAGTTCCGGCGGCAGCAATGGGATATTGTATTCGGTAGCGAACTCCTGGAAGGTCTTCGCCTTGATCCGCCAATTGGTCATCTTGTCCATTCCGGCGTTCCAGAAGACGGCGGCCAGCCCCAGCCTGGCCAGTAAGGCGAGGACCGCGTGCGGCATCTTCCCAAGCCAATCCAGGATGGCGCGGATCAGCGCCAGCAGCGGGTTCTCCCGGCCGGCATCACCGTTGTTCATGGCTGCCTCGTTTCGCGTTATGGACCGGCGATCATAGGCAATTCGCGCCGCCGTTGCGATGGCTTTCCCGCGGCAGCCTCATTTCAATAACCCGTCGAGACTCCACGGCTAGCCTGAATGGCCTTCGAGCAGATAATCGAAGAGATATTCCTCGCCTTCCTCATAACTCAAGGCATCCCCGGCGATGATATGGGCCGCCCCTTGAAGACATTCCAAGAGTGAGGGGTGGGGCATTATGGAGTTCAGGACATAGGTATACGGCAGGGCCTGGTCGATCATGATGGAGGCCGCGCCGACAATTGTGTCGGCATCTCTGCCAATCGCGCGAATACCCAATATTCTATCGTCACCATTCGGGCCGACGATCAGCTTCACGAAACCAAATGGCGGGAACATTGCGTGCGCGCGGTGGTTTCGGCCATAGGGATATTTCCCTACCCTGACATCGCCATGCCTCTCCCGGGCGACGGTCTCGCTTAGGCCCGCGCCCGCGATCATTGGCATGGTAAATATAATGTAGGGCACATGATCCATGTTCAAGGATATATCTTCGCCTAGAATGCAGTAAGCGGCATGGCGGCCTTCCGCCTGGGCGACGTGGACCAGCGCCATATCCATCGGCGTATTTCGTTGCCCCACATCACCCACGGCATAGATGTGCGGTACATTGGTTTTCATATCTTCGCCGACTTTAATGTAGCCCCGATCATCCAATTCGAGCCCGGTGGCCTCCAGGCCCAAACCGCAGGTATTGGCAACGCGCCCCACCGCGAACAGCACGCTATCCGTTTCGACCTGCTGCCCACTGGACAACGACGTGATCACGCTGTTTTCACCAACCTCCAACCTATCGAACCGCGTGGAATGGATGACTTCAACGCCGCGTATCGACAATCCCCGTGCGAGAAACTGGCTCACATCGTCATCTTCGCTGGATAGGATGCGGTCCTGGGTGTCGACAAGTCTGATGTTCGAGCCCAGTTCGTTGAAGATGGAGGCAAATTCACAGCCAATGATGCCGGCGCCCAGAATGAGCAGGGACGCGGGCAACGACTTCAGCCTGACGATTTCATCGCTGGTCAGAACCCGATAGCCATCGACCGTGATACCGGGGAAGACCCGCGGCACGGATCCCGTGGCGATGACGATGTTGTCGGCCCGGATCGTATCGTCTCCGACCATGATGGTGTTCGGATCGGCGAAGCGGCCCCGGCCGTTCACCAATTCGACCCCGAGCCGGTCCAGCCGCGCCCGGATGCTGCCGCCAAGAGCTTTCGCGGCGCGCTCGATACCCTGCTCGACGGCTCCAAAACGGGGGGGAAGAGGCATTTCGAACAGATCCCGCCGCATTGCCGAATGGGCAAAATGGCGGGCTATTTCGAAACCGGCCTTGGATTTGAAGGCGCCCTCAATGCCGTATCCCATGAGATGTCCGTCACTGATGACCAGCACATCTCTACCATGCAAGGCCAAAGTCCCCGCCGCGCTGAGCCCGCCGGGGCCGGCGCCAATAACGACAATGTCTACGCTCCGTTGCATGCGCTCCCCTTCTCCATCAATGGGGCGACCCAAGCACGGAACGGGCAAATTCAAACCTGTGCCGCATGTTGAAGGGTCGCGCTATGGCGTGATTATCAGACGGGTAGGCCGGCAACACCAGCCGAGACGATGGCGGCGCGTCTTCCCGGCGGATTGAAGGATGAAGATTGCGAAAAATTAGGGGAGCGGCGAACCGCTCCCCGACAAGTTGGATCCGCGCGGCGGATTACCACATGGCGACCGGGTTTATGATCATCTGTACCGTGCCCCTAACGCGGGCTTGACCAAGTACGAACATGAACTCGTGCACACCTTCTTTGGCCAGACGCCCAGTATCCATGGTCTCCAGAATGTAGATGCCGTTTTCCTTGAGCAACGACACATGGCCATAAAATACCTTATCGCCTTTCGGGGGCGGGATCACGTCAACGCCCCACGTGTCGGCGCCGACCGCCATTGGGTTGACCGTGGCCATGTAGGCCATCGCCTCGTTATTGAGGCCGGGCTCGGCCGAGCCCCAGGCTTTAGGATCCGACTTTAATTTGCCGTCGGTCCAGCCGGTGTGGAACAGAACCACATCGCCATCGCGAAACGCCACGCCTTGCGCCTTTGCCGCGGCCTTGATGTCCGCCGAGCCGATAGCCTGGCCGGCCTTCATCGTCGTAACACCGAAATGCTTGGCCATATCAATCATGACACCGCGGCCGATCAGCGGCGGAATGGCATGAACGCCAAGCTTCTTCAAGCCGGTTACGTGGATAAAATCCACCGCCTTGTTGCAATTGTAGTAGACGCCGGCTTCACCCAGATGTCCCAACCCGTCGATTTGCGGGCCGATGCCGAACCACAGTTGCGCGAGATCGTCGTTGTAGACCACGTCCCAGCCAAAGTCTTGTTTGAGCCCGCGTCCATTATGCTGTCCCGGTTGCACGATCTGCAAACCCAGGGTGCGTGGCGGGAAGGCCAGCGTCTTTGAATCTATCACAATCCCAAGCGGATGACTTTCGCCCTTCTTGACCAGTTTCGTGGCCATCAGGACCTGTTTTGGCGTGACATAGTTGGCGGCGCCGATTTGATCGTCGGCGCCCCATTTCGATGGTTTGCACTCCGCCGTTTGAGCAGAAGCGGCCGTAATTGTGAGACCGCCCATGAGCAAGGCAAGAGTCACAAGTTTTGAAACACTTTTCATTACAATTTCTCCCCGTTCATTGTTGTTGTATTGGAAACAAGCCAACCTCAAGTACCGCAAAATAACCGACTAGATTTGATTGTTGTTAACGTCGAACCTGGTGCGGCTCAACTGGACCATATCTCAAAAAGAGCAATAGCCAATAACCAATTTCTTAAAGCAGAAGACGGCCCCAATCGTCAGCCAATCGGTGTTAAGCTCTCCGTCGGGGTGTTCGGTCCGGGCGCCGGCGGCCCGCGCCGTGACCGGCTTATGTACATGATGGAGGTTTCACATGTCGGAACGCAGGATCGAATTCGGTACGTCGTTACGATCGCCCTATGAGGTCGCCAAATCGTCGCGGCAAATAGAGACTCTCGGCTTCGATATTCTCGGTTGCGGCGAACATGTCAGCTTTTATGGCAACACGGCCAATGGCTTCATTTCCCTCTCGGTGGCGGCCGGCGCCACAAGCCAAATTCGTTTGATGAGTACGATCACGTTGGTGCCGCTTTATCCCGCCGCGCTACTGGCCAAGATGGGCGCCGCTCTCGACGTTGCATCGGGCGGGCGCTACACGATGGGAGTTGGCGTCGGCGGAGAGTTCGCCAACGAGTTCGAAGCCTGCGGCGTGCCGGTCAAGCAGCGCGGCTCGCGCACCGACGATGCGCTGGAAGTGATTACGCGTACCTGGACCGGGACCGACGTCAGCTACGACGGCCGTTACACCAAGCTGGAGAATTTCAGCCTAAAGCCGCTGCCGATCCAGAAGCCACGCCCGCCGATCTGGGTATCCGGGCGCTCGGACGCCGCGATGCGCCGCGCCGCTAAATACGCCGACGGCTGGTTGCCCTACATGTACACACCGGAACAACTTGCCGAAAGCATCGCCAAAATCCGCGCCTATGGCGAGGATCTGGGCCGCGATATGACGGATTTCGCCTTCGGCATTTTTAGTTTTACCGCCGTGCATGAAGACAACGACCGGGCGGTGAAATTCGCGTCTGATCGCCTGAGCACGCAATATTCGCAAGACTTTAGCAAACTGGTGCATAAATTTGCCCTGGCCGGCGACCCGCGGCATTGCCAAGCGCGCCTGGGCGAATATATCGACGCCGGGGCCAGTATGATATTCCTGCCGGCGGCCTGCCCGGACGATTACATCGATACGAACCTGGAGATGATTGCCTCGGACATCATGCCCGCCTTTCGCCCCTGACCGACGGCCGGGGCGGCATATGGTCTTGGTGGCGCCTCTCGCCTTGGCCGCGCTGGATCGGATGGAATATATGCCGGATTTTTAACGGATTGGCGTTATTGGGCGAACTTCATTGACGATTTACTATTGTATAAATGAGTGATTTTATCTAAATATGATAATAAGTCTTAATTGCATCTCGGCCTTGCTTCATGGCATCGCCGGCAAATCCCTGATCGAAAATAGGAGAATATAGGCGTGAAGTGTAAAAGGTTTTTGGAGCGCGGAATTGTAATTTCGACAGTACTCTGTGCAGCTGCATTTTTCTCACACTCATCCGCGGCAGCTAGTGAAGTGAATCTTTATTCCTCGCGCCAGCCGTTCCTGATGAAGCCGCTGCTGGAAGCCTTTACCAAGGAGACCGGCGTCAAGGTCAACATGGTGTATCTCAAGAGGGGCATGCTTGAACGGCTCAAATCCGAAGGTAGAAACAGCCCGGCGGATATGATCCTGGTTTCGGATATCGGCAATCTGCACAACCACGACAAGGCCGGCGTGTTGCAGCCCGTGTCATCGGCGACGCTATCCGCCAACATTCCTCCGCAGTACCGTCATCCGGATGGCAATTGGTTTGGTTTGACGGTACGCGCCCGCGTTATCTATGCCTCCAAAACCAGGGTCAGGCCGGGCGAAGTGACCACCTATGAAGATTTGGCCGACCCCAAGATGAAAGGCCGGGTCTGCATTCGATCCGGCAAGCACATCTACAATATTTCCCTGCTGGCCTCGATTGTCGTGGCCAAGGGCGAAGAGGCGGCCGCGCATTGGGCCAGGGGCGTCAAGGCCAATCTGGCGCGCAAGCCACAGGGCAATGACCGGGCCCAGGTCAAGGCGGTTTACGAGGGCGAATGCGACGTTGCCGTCGGCAACACCTACTACATGGGTAAGATGGCCACCAACGAAAAGGACCCAATCCAGAAGAAATGGGCTGGCGCGGTCATCATAATATTCCCCAACCAGAATGGCCGGGGCACCCATGTCAATGTCAGCGGCGGCGCCGTCACCAAAAGCGCCAAGAACAAAGCCAATGCCGTTCGGCTAATCGAATTCCTGAGTGGTGCGGCAGCACAGAAAATCTATGCCGAAGCGAACTTCGAATATCCGGTAAAGGCAGGCGTTCCGTTGCATCCCATGGTCGCATCCTGGGGTAAATTCAAGGCTGATAAGGCTTATTTGTCGAAGATCGCCAAAGAGCGTACGTTGGCGACCAAGCTGTTGGATCTAGTCGCCTTTAATAATTAGGCGATCCGCCGCATAATGGGCGCGGAGAGCAGCGCGCTGGGCGGCTGATCGGTTTTGCGCTCCTGTTCGCCTTCCGTCGTGTCCGGCAGTGCGTGCCCGACAGGGCATTTCCGGCAGCGGATAGGTACGGCAACCAAGGTGACATCTCAATCTGCATCGATGAACGGGCCGCTGCCACGGCGGCGGCAATGGCAGTGGTTGGACGGCTGGACAATCGGCACGATGGTCATTGCCGGCCTCGTCACGGTGCCAATCCTTGCGGTCGTCTATCTGGCATTTACGCCCGCCGATAACATTTGGCCCCATTTGGCGTCGACCGTCCTGCCGGGCTATATTGCGACGACGCTGACGTTGATGCTGGGGGTCGGTATCGGCACATTGTTGATCGGCGTGAGCACGGCATGGCTGGTCACAATATGCCGCTTTCCAGGCCGCCGGATATTCGAATGGGCCATGCTGCTGCCCATGGCGATGCCGGCTTATATTATCGCTTATGTCTATACGGACATTTTGGAATTCGCCGGCCCCATACAGGGGATGCTGCGCGACTTGTTAGGCTGGAGCAGCAAACGGGATTACTGGTTTCCGGAAATCCGTTCCCTCGGTGGCGCCATCGCCATGATGACGCTGGTGCTTTACCCCTATATCTATCTGCTGGCCCGGGCCGCGTTCTTGGAGCAATCGGTCGGCGTGTTCGAGGCCAGCCGGTCCTTGGGCCGGGGGCCATGGCGAAGCTTCTTCACCGTCGTGCTGCCACTGGCCCGGCCGGGCATCGTGATCGGCCTGTCCCTGGTATTGATGGAAACGCTGAATGATTTCGGCACCGTCGATTTTTTTGCCGTCAACACCTTCTCGCTTGGCATTTTCGACGTCTGGATGAACATGAACAACGTCTCCGGCGCGGCACAACTGGCCTCGGTGCTGCTGCTGTTCGTGGCGGTTTTGGTATTTTTCGAGCGCTACGGCCGGCGCAAACAGCGCTTTTACAACACCACAAGCAAATATCAGGCCCTGCCCGGTTTCCAACTTACGGGCGGGCTCGGCCTATTCGCCACCGCCGGCTGCCTGACGCCGGTACTGCTGGGGTTTGTCCTTCCGACCCTGGTCCTGCTGCGCTACGCACAACAGCATTTTGACCCGGAGCTAACGCTGGAAATCCTGAGCCATGCCCTTAATAGCGTCAAGTTGTCGGTTCTGGCCGGCTCCGTCGCGGTTCTGATCGCGATCCTCATGGCGTACAGCGCCCGCATCAAGGGTGGCCGCCTGTTGTTGGCCGCAAGCCGCGTCGCGGCTATGGGATACGCCGTTCCCGGCGCCGTCCTGGCGGTCGGCGTGATGATCGTACTCGGCAATTTGGACAATGGCATTGACGCCTTCGCCCGGCGCAACTTCGGACTTTCCACTGGTCTTATTTTTTCCGGTACCATCGCCGCCGTCACCTTCGGCTATCTGGTGCGTTTTCTGGCCCTTTCCCTCGGCACCGTCGAGGCTAGCCTGGGTAAGGTTACGCCAAATATGGACGGGGCCTCGCGCAGTCTGGGACGCGGGGCCTTCGCCACCATGCGCTATGTTCATCTGCCGCTGATCAGGGGCAGTGTCCTGACCGCGGTCATTCTGGTCTTCGTCGATTGCATGAAGGAATTGCCGATGACCATGATACTACAGCCATTCAATTTTCAGACCCTCGCCACGTTCGTGCATCAACACGCCTCGGATGAGCAACTGGGCGATGCGGCGTTGGCGGCGCTTTCGATTGTCGGCGCCGGTGTTGTGCCGGTTATTCTGCTCAGCCTCACCATCGCGAAATCGCGCCCCGGCCACCGCCATGGAGACTAGCACGATGCAGGGACTCCACTTGGTCGGCGTTTCCCATGCCTATGGAACGACACCGGTCCTCGACAATATTTCCTTGACCGTTCCGGCCGGCGAAGTGGTGTGCCTGTTGGGTCCGTCCGGTAGCGGCAAGACGACGCTTCTGCGCATTGCGGCCGGCATGGAAAGGCTGCAGGCGGGCCGCGTAACGATCGATGAAACGGTAGTTGCCGAGCCGAAATCGCAAATGCCCCCCGAGGACCGCCGGATCGGCTATATGTTCCAGGACTATGCGCTGTTTCCGCATTTGTCGGTGCTTGACAACGTGACGTTCGGGCTGTTTCGCCAGGACAAGGCGGCGGCCCGCGAGCGGGCCATGGAAATGCTTGGCCAAGTCGGCATGACGCGGCACGCCCATAAACACCCCCATATGCTTTCCGGCGGCCAGCAACAAAGGGTGGCCTTGGCCCGCGCCTTGGCGCCAGAGCCCCGGTTGGTATTATTGGACGAACCTTTTTCCGGGCTCGATACCGATATGCGCGCCAGAATTCGCGAGCAAACCCTGACGGTATTGAAGCGGAACAAGGTGGCGACACTGATGGTCACCCATGACCCGGAAGAAGCCATGTTCATGGCGGACCGCATCAAGGTTTTGGGCGAAAACGGCCGGGTCCTGCAGGCCGGGCGGCCGGCGGACATCTACTACAAGCCGGCGAACGAATACGTCGCCCGGCTATTCGGGCCCATGAACATGATCGACGGGATTGTCGAACAGGGCGAACTCAGGTCCTCCTTCGGCGTCATAGCGGCGAAGGGTGTGGCGGACGGCCAGGCGGTTCGAGTTTTAATTCGCCCCGAAGGGCTGATTTTGAGCAACGGCGGCGGCGGCCGCGAGGGCGGCACACCGGTCGATATCTTGTCGGCCCATTTGCTGGGTGACAGCTCGATGGTGCGTTTTCAGGTCCGGGAAGGCGTCAACAGCGGTGAAGAATTTCAGGTCCGTATCCCCGGCGCATTTGATCTGACGGAGAAGGGGCAAGTCTGGGCCTGCGTGGACCTGCGCCATGTTTTCCAGTATCCTCAAGAATAGCACAGCCATTGGAGACGTTGGAATGGTGGAAATAACACCTTCATACGAGATTGAGGTCGAGACGATCGACACCGATCATCGCCGTCTGGTCAATATCATCAATGAAATAACCCAGGCCATTGATGACAAGCGGGAGGAGGAATGTGCCCGGTTGGTGCCTGACTTTGTTACTTTCTCCAAGCAGCATTTTGCCCGGGAAGAAGCGTTGTTGGTACAAAACGGCTATCCAGGAGTCGAGAAACACCGCGAACACCATGCGTCTCTCGAAGGCAAAATGAATACGATGCTGGCCTTGGCCGAGCGCGTGGTTGAAAGCGCGGCGGCCAGAGACGAGTTGCGAAAGGAACTGATTTTCTTCCTCATGGACGATGTCATCAACGAGGATATGGATTTCAAATCCTTTCTGGTCGACGCGGCATCGCGAGAGGGCGAATAGACCCACAGGGGCTGGCTATTCCCGGTGACCTGGTTGTTCCGCCGCGCCCAGCCGAACACTGATGGCGTTTGATTGCTCTGATCGCCACCTGAGCACGTTGATTTTAGGGACGCCATCAAATGCTACGTCTGCAAGAACCGCCGTTCGGATTCTTGCAGAACCAGACATGTTAAACGATTGGAATAGTACGCACCCGTATCTATCCCAATTCGATTAATCTGCTCGTCCGGTCTTTCGCTGACCGAATGGCCGTGAACGATCACCTTTTCATGATCCTTGTTCGACCAAAGGAATTCGTCGCGAATCCACATCAGATCCTCGTCCCGTTGGCGATGCAGCGCGCGGCCTGGATCTATGCCCGCATGCACGCAGAAATAGTCGCCTATTTCAAACGAAGTCTGCAACGCCTTGAAAAACCGCAAATGATTTTCTGGAATTGCTGTTTGCAAGTTGGCTTGGACTTCTTTGAGGACGATGTCGGATCGTGTTCCCGGCGGCATTGCAACCCCATAACTAAAAACCGTCGCCTCGCCGCCGAACTGGAACCAATCCCGAGCCGCACGAAAATCAGCCAGAAATTTTAACAATGTGTCCTCATGATTGCCTTTTAGAAAGACCCGTTGAAACTCCGCCAACGGATGGGAAATCAATTCCTCAACAACATTTTTACTTTCATGGCCGCGATCGATGTAATCCCCAAGATAAACGATCCGCTTTATCCCAATGTAAGTCTTACAATCTTCCACCACCAGTTCATGAAGAATGCGCAACAAATCATAACGGCCGTGAATGTCGCCGACAATGTACACCCTCTGTCCCATGGGGATAGCGGGCGCGGGCCTTACTTGATTTATTCGGGATACCAATGACCGGAACCAAGAAAACATGTTTGATGCTTGCCTATCCGGTTTACACCCACACCCACTAGGGCTAGAATGAGCTCCCCTATATCCGATTCCCATTCTAGCCCTAGTGGGTGTGGGTGTAAACCGGATAGGCAAGGTTTGATGTATCTGCCTCCCGTATCGTGACC
>JAKZRK010000149.1:0-15379 GCA_047518225.1 Alphaproteobacteria bacterium
TTGAGTCTGTCGCGTCTGCCAATTCCGCCACAGGGGCATCTGGTACTCAGCGCGAAACCGAGCGGGATGGCTATTATCACGATCACCATCGCGAGAAAAGAGCTAATGGTGGCCCGAGGGCATGGCTTCAATGCGTTCATGAGCGGGAAAGGAAATTGCGACGATAATGCGGCCATGGAAGGAAAAGGTGTATTTGCCGCCCTTGGCGGCCTTGTGCTCATGGTGGGTTGTGCACCCCGCCACGCGAAGCGCCCGGCGATGGGTCGTGCTTGGGCGGACGGGAAGGCCCGATGGAGCCAAGAGGGGCCATGGTGTTGGGGTAATTCCGAACTGAATTACCTTGCGTCACCTCCGGCCCGCGCCAGACTATAGGCGGAGAGTGTTTCGCCATAGTAGCGTCCGGTCTCGCCAACATGGGACAGGCCAAGTTTTTCCATGACCCGGCGTGATGCGCCATGTTCCGGGCGGGTAAAGGCCAGAATTTCACGCACCGGCAGGTTGGCGAAGCCCCAGTCCATGACCGCGCGCGCCGCTTCCGCCGCCAACCCGCGGCCCCAATGGTCTTGCCCCAGGGCGTACAGCAATTCCACCGCGCTGATACGGTCGGGCAACAGGCGCAGGCCGCACTAGCCGATCACCCGGTTCCGGCCGCGCGGGCCCATATTCCGTGTACCGCGGCGCGGCAGAATGGCCAGGGCGCCGCAGCCCCCCTCTTGCCAATCAATCTGGCTGCCGCGAATGAAGCCGGCGGTGAAACTGGCGGCGCCCCCCGCCTCCATCGGCGTCAAGGCCAAGTGCCGCCGCACGGTCTCGTCCGCGAATAAATCCGCCAAGGCGGCCAAATCGCCGTCGACGAAAGGCCGCATCAACAACCGGCGCGTAACAAGTTCCATTCCCATTATCCTTGAACGCTACGGCATTTTCGAGTTCGGCTGAACCGCCCCGTGCCCGGAAATGCCATGAAAAAAAGATCTACCGCGAAATTGCGGTTTTCACGCTGAATTGACCGCATTTTTGCCCGACAGACCTTTTAATTCTAACGTTTTCGCCCCATGTTATGTCTAATTCCGGCCCGCGCCGTGTCGAGGACCTTAGGTGCCGGGCCGGATGATGCCCTCATTCAGGCATCTAGGGCCCGGTTGCCGCTGTTAACGACCCCCTCCTCTCCGGCAACGGCGACCGGGTCCTTCTCATTTGCCATGGCGCAGCAATCGAATATGACGGCCACTCGAGGGTGCCGCTTGTTATTTAGGCAAACGGAATACCCCGATAGATTGTACAAAACACCAATATCCGAAACCACGTATTTGGCTGTATGATCGTTGCGACACTGTTAAATATCGCGGCGGAACAGGCGCTCGGGGGTCTAGAGTGTTTCCGGGCTATTCTGGTCCATTTGATGTCGTCCCCAAGCCATTCGGATGCGTTACGCCGCTTGCCCGATGAACCACGTCGCGCCGTATTTTTTGGGCGACGCGCCTGCCCGAATAGCTTAGGGACGCCATCAAATGACCCACAATAGGCCGGAACCGCTCTAAGTGGCGCAGCGGAAAATTACCGATAACGTTCTGCCCATCTGGGCTTGGCTGTGGCTGCCCGTTGCCGCCATTGTGATCGAGCTTGGCTTCCGCATGGTCAACGAACCTCTATACCGCCGCCTGTGGCAAAGCGAACTGGGGCCGGTGGAAACGGGCACCGTCCTGGTTTTGCTGCCGGGCATCGCCGCCGGTTTTATTGCCCTGCGCCATTCCGCCCGGCTGCCCGCGCTCTGGCTGCGGGGTTGGCTGGTGCTCATACTCCTGGGCAGCGTCTATTTTGCTGGCGAAGAATCTTCCTGGGGCCAGCACTGGCTGGGTTGGGAAACCCCCGCGGAGATCATCAAGCTGAACGATCAGGGGGAAACCAACCTGCACAACACATCCGCCTGGCTGGATCAGAAACCACGATTGCTGCTGGAATTGGGGGTCTTGAGCGGCGGTCTGTTGTATCCGCTTTTTCTATGTCTGCGGCGCCGTCCGCGGCCCACGGACCCGCACGATTTGCACTATTGGCTTTGGCCCGGCCCGCAATTGCTACCCACCGCCATTCTGGCCATGGCCATCGGTCTGCCTCAACGTCTGGAAAAATGGTTCGGCTGGCCGGTGTCCTGGCCGCTCGACATCCGCGCCAGTGAAACCCAGGAATTCTATTTCGCCCTGTTCCTCGCGCTTTACCTTTGGTCCCTGCAACAGCGCCTGAGGCGCCTGAAAATACAGGTGCATGCGAAACGAAGCTGATATCCTGGCGCTGATTGCCGACGACGGCTGGATGATGGCGGTGCTTGATGCCGCCCGGCAGCTCGAACTGCCTGATTGCTGGATTGGCGCCGGCTTTGTCCGGCGCAAGGTCTGGGATCATCTGCATGGCTTTGCCCGGGGCACGCCCCTGGACGATATTGATTTGCTGTACTTCCAAAGGTCGGACACCAGCCCGGCGGCCGAGCAAGCCATCGAAGAACGCCTGCACCGGGCCATGCCCGGACAGCCCTGGTCCGTAAAAAATCAGGCCCGGATGCATCTGCGCAACGGCGATCAACCTTACACCGGCACCATTGACGCCATGCGCCATTGGCTGGAAACCCCGACCTGCGTCGCCGTTCGTCTTAACGCGAAAGGGGAACTGGAACTGGCCGCCCCCTATGGTGTCGACGACTTGTTGCAAATGATCCTGCGGCCGACACCGGCCGGGCGGCGGCGGGAACAGGCCTATCAAGAACGAATCGCAGGTAAGAAATGGCTGCAGAATTGGCCTAAAACCAGCGCTACCTGGCCCTAATGATCTGTTAACCCACCTTTCATATGGTTAACCTGCTTGACCTGAACCTGTTCGAAAGATAGTTTCCCTGGCCATGATGCGGTCTTACCACATAGCGGGCCTTGCCCTGCTGCTTAGCGACCCGGCCCTTGAGGGGCGCCGGGATGCCGTACTGTTTACGCGCACGCTAAGGGACCACGCGTCAAATGCAGATCATCAAGACTGAATTAAAGCACACCAATTATTCATCTATCCGCCCGCCGGCCAGTGCCGCGGCGCTGTTTCGTGTTATATCGCTATACGGGACAGGCGCGCCATGGGATCCCATGCCGGCCGGGCGATACCCCGCTAAGGAGCTAATGTTATGAATACCATGGCTATCCATAAATACCGCGCCTTTCCGCCCATTGACCTGCCGGACCGTCAGTGGCCCACCGGGGTCATCGACAAGGCCCCGATCTGGTGCTCGGTCGATTTGCGGGACGGCAACCAGGCCCTGATCGAGCCCATGGGCCGGGCGAAAAAGCTGCATTTCTTCAACCATCTGGTCAAGCTGGGCTTTAAGGAGATCGAAATCGGCTTCCCGGCTGCTTCCGACACGGACTATGACTTTGCCCGTCATATTATCGAAAATGACTTGATCCCCGACGATGTCTTCGTCCAGGTGCTGACCCAGTCCCGTCCGGAACTGATCGAACGCACCTTCGAGGCCTTGCAGGGATGCAAAAACGCGATCATCCATCTGTACAATTCCACATCGGAATTGCAGCGCCGGGTGGTGTTTGGCCAGGACCAGGACGGGGTGAAAAAGATCGCCACGGACGGGGCCGGCTGGATCAAGGAGAAAATCCCGCAATTGCAGGCCGGCGGCACCAATGTGCGCCTGGAATATTCGCCGGAAAGCTTCACCGGGACGGAATTGGATTATGCCCTGGATGTTTGCCATTCGGTGATGGATATCTGGCAGCCGACGGCGGAAAATCCGGTGATCTTCAATCTGCCCGCGACCGTCGAAATGGCCTCGCCCAATTATTGTGCCGATCAGATCGAGTGGATGCACCGCCATTTCAAAGATCGGGAAAAGGTCATTCTGTCCCTGCATCCCCATAACGACCGGGGCACCGCCGTGGCCGCCACCGAATTGTGCCTGATGGCCGGCGCCCAACGGGTCGAAGGCACCATGTTCGGCAATGGCGAGCGTACCGGCAACGTGGATGTCATCACCATGGCCCTGAATATTTTCAGCCAGGGCGTGGACCCAAAGCTGGACTTTACCAACATTCAGGAATCCATCGAGGTTTCGGAACATTGCACCCAGTTGCCCGTACCCGCACGCCATCCCTACGCCGGCGAACTGGTTTACACTGCGTTTTCCGGCTCGCACCAGGACGCCATCAAAAAGGGCATGGCGGCGCATAAATCGTCCAACGATCCCCATTGGGAAGTGCCCTACCTGCCCATCGACCCCATGGACGTGGGCCGATCTTACGAGGCGATCATCCGGGTCAACAGCCAATCGGGCAAAGGCGGGGTGGCCTATATTCTGGATACGGAATTCGGCATTGATATGCCCCGGGACATGCAGGTCGATTTTTCGAAGGTGATCCAGAACATCTCCGATCAAACCGGCAAGGAAATTACCGCGGCCCAGATCTGGCAGAGCTTCAACGAGACATATCTGGATCCCGTCGAACCCATAGAGCTGATCGACTACAGGATGAACTCCACCGCCGAGTCCTCGGATGTGATCATGTGCACCGCGACGGTGCGGGCCTATGGCGAGGTGCGGGACGTCGTTGGCCGCGGTGACGGCCCTATCGACGCCTTTTTCTCCGCCTTGAAAGAGCATTGCGGCATCCAGGCCACGTTCCTGGACTACACCCAACGGGCCATGGGCGCCGGTTCCGACGTGGAGGCGGTCTGTTTCATAAAGCTGGAGGGCGAGGACGGCCAAACTGCCCACGGCGTCGGCGTGCACCCCAACACCAACAGCGCCTCGTTGCGGGCCATCGTCTCCGCCGTCAACCGCCTGGCGACCCAATAGGCGCGGTATAAGTAAATTCGGGCCGGCGGACAGCGTTCGCAACCGCCCGCCCGCTTGACACTTACCGCCGTTGCACCTAAAAACCGCCGCGGCCCAGGTTGGCGCGAATTATTGCCGCGCGGCCCGGTTTCGCGTGCGATTTTGCGTGGATTTTGTCAAACCATTGTAGGCAATTTGGTGGAACGGTAACGGCGCTATGTTCGATAGCCTGACAGACCGTCTAGGTACGGTTTTCGACAAGCTGACCCGGCGCGGCGCGCTGAGCGAGGCGGATGTCGATGCGGCCCTGCGCGAAGTACGCCAGGCGCTGTTGGAGGCCGACGTCGCCTTGTCCGTGGCCCGTGACTTCATCGCCAAGGTGCGCGAACGCGCGGTCGGCCAGGAAGTCATAAATAGCGTCTCGCCGGGCCAAATGGTGGTCAAGATCGTTCACGATGCCCTGGTCGATACCCTGGGCAGCGAAACCGTCGAGATCAATCTGGCGGCCGTACCCCCGGTGCCGATCCTGATGGTCGGCCTGCAGGGTTCGGGCAAGACCACGACCACCGCCAAGCTGGCCAAGCGATTGGTGGAACGGGACAAGAAAAAAGTCTTGATGGCTTCCCTGGACATCCGGCGCCCGGCCGCCATGGAACAGCTCGCGGTCCTGGGCGAACAGATCCAGGTGCCGACGCTGCCCATTGTCGAAGGGCAAAACCCCAATGATATCGCCAAGCGGGCCATGCAGTCGGCGCGTTTGCAGGGCTTTGACGTGGTGCTTCTGGATACCGCCGGCCGCATGCATATTGACGAGGCCCTGATGGCCGAAGTGCAGGCGGTGCGCGATGTATGCCAACCGGTGGAAATCCTGCTGGTCGCCGATAGCCTGACCGGCCAGGACGCGGTTAATGTCGCGGAACAATTCAACAAACGCCTGAGCCTCACCGGCATCGTCCTGACCAGGGTCGATGGCGATGGCCGTGGCGGCGCCGCGCTGTCCATGCGTGCGGTCACCGGCTGCCCGATCAAGTTACTGGGCGTCGGCGAAAAGCTGGACGAACTGGAAGCCTTTCACCCGGATCGGATCGCCGGCCGCATCCTCGGCATGGGCGATGTGGTCAGCCTGGTTGAGCGCGCAACCGAAAGCATCGACGAGCAGGAAGCGGAAAAGCTGGCCAGGAAGGTGCAGAAAGGTCAGTTCGACAT
The DNA here is from genome assembly GCA_047518225.1 of Alphaproteobacteria bacterium. Taxonomy (GTDB): domain Bacteria; phylum Pseudomonadota; class Alphaproteobacteria. The sequence goes on from JAKZRK010000149.1 coordinate 6,023, forward strand.
GAACGACCTGCTGGACCAATTGCGGCAGATTTCCAAGATGGGCGGCCTGGACGGCCTGATGGCCATGCTGCCCGGCGTCGGAAAGATGAAAAAGCAGATGGCCGAGGCCAAGGTCGATCCCAAGCTGTTAAAGCGCCAGGAAGCGATCATCCTGTCCATGACGGCGCAGGAACGGCTGAAACCGAAATTGATCCACGCCAGCCGCAAGAAGCGCATCGCGGCGGGTTCAGGTACTTCGGTGCAGGAAATCAACCGCCTGATGAAGCAGTTCAAGCAGATGTCGGGCATGATGAAAAAAGTTTCCAAGATGGGCAAGAAGGGCATGATGCGCCAGGGCCTGGCGGGGCTGGGCGGCCCGGGCGGCGCGATGCAGGGTATGCCCGGCATGCCGGGGCAAATCCCACCCCGGTAATTTGGCGTTAAATTCGCAGTAATCGAGACACGACCGGAACAAAGCTTACGTTAGAAACAGGAACATAGGTATGTCATTGAAAATTCGACTGGCCCGCGGCGGGGCAAAAAAGCGGCCGCATTATCGCATCGTTGTGGCGGATTCCCGCAGCCCGCGCGATGGCCGCTTTATCGAGCGGCTGGGCACTTACAATCCCTTGCTGGAAAAAAACAGCGAGGAACGGGTGGTCCTGAAAAGCGACCGTATCCGCTATTGGCTGGACCAAGGCGCCCTGCCGACGGACCGGGTCGCGCAATTCCTCGGCAAGGCGGAGATCATCCCCATGCCCAAGCAACGCAGCAATCCGGAAAAGGCCAAGCCCAAGGCCAAGGCGCAGGAACGCCTGGCCGCGGCGGCCGAAGCCGCAGAAGCGGCCATCGCCAAGGCCGCCGAGGCGCCAGCCGAGGAAGCGCCGGCCGAAGATGCCGCGGAAGAGGCTCCCAAGGAGGCATAAGGACGAAGCCGAACCTGATGTTGCTAGAGCGTTTCCGGGCTATTGTGAATCATTTGATGGCGCCCCCAAGCCATTCGGGCAGGCGCGTCGCGTAGCGCGATGTGGTACATCGGGCAAGCGGCGCAACGCATCCGAATGGCTTGGGGGCGCCACCGAAGGCCGCTCACCAAGGCCCCGTGGCGGCGTTGCGGTTCTTGGACGATGTCCCACATCGACCTGCGAACCGCGCCTACCCACGGGGCCTTGGTGAGCGGTCAAATGACCCAGAATAGCCCGGAAGCGCTCTAGATGTCTGACGAACCCCTGTTGTTAGGTGAGATTGTCGCGGCCCACGGCATCAAGGGTTTGGTGAAGGTGCGCTGCTTTACCGGGGCAGCGGCGGATATCGTGGCCTACGGGCCGCTGCGCGACGGGGCCGGCGCGGTCGTGGAACTATCCTTGCGGGGGCCGGCCAGGGGCGGTGTATTGGCTGCGATGCCCGGCGTAAACGACCGCAACGGGGCGGAAGCGTTGAAGGGCACCAAGCTTTTCGTGGAGCGCGGCGCGCTACCGGTTCTCCCGTCCGAGGGAGAGGAATATTATTACGCCGATCTGGTTGGGCTCGCGGTGGAATTGGCCGATGGCACGGCTTTTGGCGACGTTAAGGCGATGCACGATTTTGGCGCCGGCGATGTGCTGGAGTTGACGCCAAAGGGTTCGGGTCACGGCGCACGGGAGACCATCATGATACCGTTTAATCGTCAGGCGGTACTGGAAATCGACCTTGCCAATGGGCGGCTGGTAATAACGGCCCCCGATGATAGTGACGGCGGCGGCGATCATGGGGGAAAGTGACAGCGAAAGCTGGTCGGCGACTGTCCTGACCCTGTTTCCGGAGATGTTTCCGGGACCCCTGGGTCACAGCCTGTCGGGCAGAGCCCTGAAAAATGGGCTTTGGCGGTTGGAAACGGTGGACATTCGCGACTTTGCGCGCGATAAACACCGCTCCGTGGACGATGCCCCTTTTGGCGGCGGCCCGGGCATGGTCATGCGGCCCGATATATTGGCCGGCGCGGTGGATTATGTGCGTTCCGGTTTGGCATCGCGGGATGGGTCACGGGGCGCGGGGCGGGTGATATATCTGAGTCCCCGCGGGCGGCGCCTGGATCAGGCGCTGGCGCGGGAATTGGCGGATCAGGACGGTCTTGTGCTGATCTGCGGACGTTTTGAAGGGGTGGATCAACGGGCCCTGGAGGGGCGCGGAATAGAAGAAATCAGCGTTGGCGACTACGTGCTGTCGGGGGGCGAGACGGCGGCGCTGGTATTGTTGGACGCGGTGGTGCGGCTGTTGCCAGGCGTAATTGGCGACGCGGCCGCGTTGGAAGAAGAAAGTTTTGCTCAAGGGTTATTGGAATATCCCCAATATACCCGGCCCCAAATATGGGAAGGGCAAGAGGTGCCGGCGGTTTTAACCTCCGGCCACCACGAGAAAATCAGGGCTTGGCGGTTAGCGCAAGCCGAGGAATTGACCAGGGAGCGGCGGCCGGACCTATGGGAATGGTACCTTCGCTCCACTAAATCGCGAGGCTAGTGCGATGAATTTGCTGCAAAAATTCGAGGACGGCCAATTGCAGGCCCGAAAAGCGAAATATGATGTACCGAAATTTGCCCCGGGCGATAGCGTTCGCGTCAACGTCAAGGTGATCGAAGGAACGCGGGAGCGGGTGCAGGCCTTCGAAGGTGTCTGCATCGCGGTCAAGCGGGCCGGGCTCAATTCCTCGTTTACGGTGCGCAAGATTTCCTATGGCGAGGGTGTCGAGCGGGTCTTTCCGATGTTTTCGCCGCGTATCGATTCCATCGACGTGATACGACGGGGCCGGGTGCGCCGGGCCAAGCTGTATTATCTGCGCGGCCTGACGGGCAAACGGGCCCGCATCGCCGAAAAGCAGGACCATCGCCGCATCCCCCGGGCCAAGGGCGAGAGCAAAAACAAAGGCCAGGCGGCTGGCAAAGCGAAGCCGGGGACCGCGTAAATATTCCGACCGGGGCGCGGGGTGGCAAGGGCTGGCCGTGCACCGTCTATTGGGCGGACTTGATTTTGGTGGTGCCCATGTCTGAAAGGATTGGGTGCAATGGCTACTGAAAATAAGAGCGCAAAGACACTATACGACAAGATTTGGGACGCCCATCTGGTGGACCAGCAGGATGACGGCGCCTGCGTCATCTATGTGGACCGCCATCTGGTGCACGAAGTAACCAGCCCCCAGGCGTTCGAAGGCCTGCGCGCCGCCGGGCGCAAGGTGCATCGCCCGGATGCGACGCTGGCGGTAGCCGATCACAATGTTCCCACGGCCAACCGTGAACAAGGCATCGATAATCCCGAAAGCAAGTTGCAGGTCGATACCCTGGTCACCAACGTCGCGGCGTTCGACGTGCCCTATTTTCCGGTGGACGATATTCGCCAGGGCATCGTCCATATCATCGGCCCGGAACAGGGCTTTACCCAGCCCGGCATGATAATCGTCTGCGGTGACAGCCACACCGCCACCCATGGCGCCTTTGGGGCCCTGGCATTTGGCATCGGTACCTCGGAAGTGGAACATGTGCTGGCCACCCAGACCCTGATCCAGCAGCCTTCCAAGAACATGCGCATCGATGTCACCGGCAATTTGCCCCCGGGTTGTTTCGGCAAGGATATGATCCTGGCGATTATCCGGCAAATCGGCACCGCCGGGGGCACCGGCTGTGTGGTGGAATATACCGGCGATGCGGTCCGCGCGCTCTCCATGGAAGGCCGCATGACGGTCTGCAACATGTCCATCGAGGGCGGTGCCAGGGCCGGCCTGATCGCGGCCGATGAAACTACCTTCAAATATATGAAGGGCCGCGCCCTGGGGCCGAAGGCGGGCCAGTACGAGGCGGCGGTACAATATTGGAAGACCTTTCACACCGATCCTGGCGCCACATTTGATATTGATGTGTCCCTGGATGTCGCCAATTTGGTACCCCAGGTTACCTGGGGCACCAGCCCGGAAAACGGCACGGACATCACGGGCAGCATCCCCTTGTTGGATCAGGCCCGCGACGACGACCAACGGGCCGCCTGGCAACGTTCGTTGGAATATATGGGTCTTGAGCCGGGCACCGCCATGTCGGACGTGGCCGTCGACAAGGTCTTCATCGGCTCGTGCACCAATGGCCGGATCGAAGATCTTCGCGCGGCGGCGGCCATCGCCAAGGGGCGCAAGGTGGCGCAGGGCGTACATGCCCTGGTGGTGCCGGGTTCCGGCCTGGTCAAGCACCAGGCGGAGGAGGAAGGCCTGGACAGAATTTTTCTCGAAGCCGGCTTTGATTGGCGTTTTGCGGGCTGTTCCATGTGCCTGGCCATGAACGCCGACCGGTTGGAACCGGGCGAGCGTTGCGCCTCGACCTCGAACCGTAATTTCGAGGGGCGTCAGGGTTTCGGCGGGCGCACCCATCTGGTTAGCCCCGCCATGGCCGCCGCCGCCGCGATTGCCGGCCACCTGACCGATGTGCGTGAGATGCTGTAGGATCGGTCTCTGGGCCGGGCGCCGGGCCGGACACTAAAAAGGATCACGGGAAAATGGAAAAATTCAAACCGGTCAGCGGCGTCGCGGCACCCATGCGCGGCATCAATATCGATACGGACAAGATCATCCCCAAGCAATATCTCAAAACCATCGAGCGGGCCGGTCTGGGCAAACATCTGTTCGCGGAAGTGCGCTACAACGAAGATGGCAGCGAGAAACCGGATTTCGTCTTGAACCAACCGGCCTACCGCCAGGCGCAAATCCTGGTGGCCGGGGACAATTTCGGCTGCGGTTCGTCCCGCGAACATGCCCCCTGGGCGATCAAGGATTTTGGCATCCGCTGCGTGATTTCCACTTCGTTCGCCGATATTTTCTACAACAATTGTTTCAAGAACGGCATCCTGCCGATCATGGTAACGCCGGAACAGCTCGAGATGTTGTTCGATGACGCCGATCGTGGCGCCAACGCGACCCTCAGCGTGGATTTGGAGACACAGGAAATACACGGCCCCGATGGTGGCGTCGTCAATTTCGAGATGGATCCTTTCCGCAAAAATTGCCTGCTCGAAGGTCTGGACGATATCGGCCAGACATTGCAGCGCAAGGGCCGCATTGACAGCTTCGAAGAACAACAAAAGGCCCAACAGCCCTGGCTGTATGGCAACGCGGCGGAATAGCAAATCCCCGCCGGCCAATAGTTCCCAAAATCCCATCAGGCACCTAATGCCACGAAATAATGCGAGCGGACATAAAAATGGCTTCCAATAAGAATCTGCTGATCCTGCCTGGCGACGGCATCGGCCCCGAGGTAATGCGCGAGGTACGCCGCGTCATCGATTGGATGGACCGCCGGCGCGCGGTGACCTTCGATGTCTCGGAGGGCCTGGTGGGCGGTTGCGCCTACGATGCCCACGGCACGCCATTGACGGATGAAACCATGGCGGATGCCATGGCGGCGGACGCGGTTCTGCTGGGCGCCGTCGGCGGCCCGAAGTGGGATGATCTGCCGTTTGAACAAAAGCCGGAGCGCGGCCTGCTGCGCCTGCGCAAGGAGATGGACCTGTTCGCCAACCTGCGCCCGGCCATCTGCTTCGATGCCTTGGTCGATGCCTCGACCCTGAAGCCGGAGATCATCTCGGGCCTGGATATTCTGATCATCCGGGAGTTGACCGGCGGGATCTATTTCGGCGAGCCGCGGGGCATCGAAACCCTGCCCGACGGCCAGCGCCGGGGCTTCAACACCCAGACCTACACCACCTCGGAAATCCGCCGGGTGGCGGTTCTGGCATTCGAACTGGCGCGCCTGCGGGGCAAAAAGGTCTGCTCGGTGGAGAAAGCCAACGTCATGGAATCCGGCGTCCTGTGGCGCGATGAAGTCACCAAGCTGCACGGTGAATCCTTTCCGGACGTGGAATTAAGCCACATGTACGCGGATAATTGTTCCATGCAGCTGGTGTGCGATCCGAAACAGTTCGACGTCATCGTCACCGATAATCTGTTCGGCGATATGCTGTCGGATACCGCCGCCATGCTGACCGGCTCTCTCGGCATGCTGCCCTCGGCCTCGTTGGGCGCGGTGGATGCCACGGGCGGGCGCAAGGCATTGTACGAGCCGGTACATGGCAGCGCGCCCGACATCGCCGGGCAGGACCTGGCCAACCCCATCGCCACCTTGTTGAGCTTTGCGATGAACCTGCGCTATTCGTTCGATTTGGCTGCGGACGCCGATCTGATCCAGCAAGCGGTGGAAAACGTCCTCGCCGGCGGCCTGCGCACGGCGGACATCATGCAGCCGGGCAAGGCCAAGGTCTCGACCGGCGTAATGGGCGAAAGCCTGCTGCGTGAATTGGATAAACTAGCCGCCTGACCGCCCCTCCCCGCACCATGATACGGCCCGTGTGGCGGGCCACGGGGTTAGGCGGTGTCAGGGGAAACTCACTTGAGCTGGAGATGGTGGTTTCGTGGCATTCTCGGATGAGAAGTCCATTTCGATATTTCAAGACGTCGCCCGAAATCATGCGCTTGGCAGTGATGGTGTAAATCCGGTTTCCGCTTTCGCTACGGCAAGTCGAAGATTTGCTCCACGAACGCGGCGTCCATATCAGCCATGAGACCGTTCGCGCCTGGTGGAACAAGTTCGGTCCGATGTTCGCAGTGGAGATCAAAAAATCGGCAAGCACACCATCGATTGTTTTCGAATTGGCGGTGGCATTTGGACGAGGTATTCGTGCGGATCAATGGCGAACTGAATTACCTCTGGCAGGCGGTTGATCACGAAGGCGAAGTGCTGGAGTCACTTGTCACCAAACGGCCAAATCGCGGGGCTACCTTGACGTTTTTGCGCGATGCGATGAAACCATACGGCTGTCCGAAAGTAGTGGTGACGGACCGGCTTCTGTCCTACCGGGCGGCGAAGAAATTGATTGAAAACGCCGTGCCTCAAGAGACCGGTCTCCGGCGGAACAATCGGGCTGCGAATTCGTACCAGCCGTTCCGGCGACGAGAGCGCGCAATGGCAAAATTCAGGAGTGCGAAATCACAACAAAAGTTTGTTTCGATCCATGCTTCAGTCCACAACCATAGGAACGTCATCTTCGCAGCCGCCAAATCTTCAAACTCAATCGCTCGCTCGCCCTTGCCGAATGGCGTCAAATTGCCGCTTGAAACGACAAGTGGCTCGGATTTTCTGCCACGCCCACGTTCCTCTGACCGTACAGCCACGTTGACTATTTGAAAATACACAATTATTCGCGATGGCAGAGGGGGTGGGACGCTCCGCAGTAACCGGAATTACTGGCAGAACTGGCGATATTTTAGTCTTTTTGCTCATCCATATGTGTGGTTGACATTGATATTGAAGAGCCTCGTTCATGCCCACCTACCTGCAAAAGCGCGTTAACCGCTGGTACGCTATCCTGGAAATTCCAAAGGATGTGCGCCACGCATTCCCAGCGGCCAGGGGGCGGACAGTAGGGGATAAACCTAAGTGTCGATAACAAACTGAATTGACCGCTTTATGTACCAAATGATCTGTCCGGATTTAGAAGGCCTCCAGAGGGAGGACTTCGATGCGGCGGACAGATCATTTGGTACATAAACCGGACAGATCACATGTTACTGACAGCTGCAAAGGATACAGTTCCCTTTGCGGTGGGGCGGTGCTACGATTGTCCCGAAGTTGGATGTCATCTGGGAAATTCGCCTCAAGTGGTCATCCGGGAAATCTCGGTTCAGACGGGCAGGCGGCGATCCGACCCTGGTGGCCGACGATAGCCTTCACCCCTCTGGAAAAGTGTACACACCATGGGCCGACACCATTGTTCCCCTGGCTGAATCGGCATTGCTCAAAGCGGAAACTTCATGACGTCTCGTATCGTGCAGGCCTATGACACTCTGGTGTTACACAATCCTAAGTTAGTTCTGGTCGTACTGCTCTCAATTCTGGTTTTCTTCGGCTATCACACAAAAGACTTCAAGTTGGACGCATCGGCCGACTCCTTGTTGCTGGAAGACGACGTGGACCTCAAGGTGTTCCGGAAAATCCACGAGCGATATCCGAGTAGCGACTTACTCATTGTGACCTACACCCCCGACAAAGATCTCTTCTCGGACCAAGCATTAGAGCCTTTGAAGCAACTCCGTGGAGAACTCGAGAAAGTCACCAGCGTGGACACGGTGTTCACGATACTCGATGCCCCCCTATTCAAAAACTCGGATTTATCGATTAAGGAATTGGTCGATGATATGCCGAGCCTGGAGAAACCCGGTATCGACCGGGCCAAGGCCAAGGACGAGCTGGTCAATAGCCCCATTTACCGCGATCTCATCGTCAGCGCGGATGGCCGAACCACTGCTCTACTGTTGGGACTGGTCGAGGATGAACACTACAACCGCTTACTCAAATCCCGAAACGAGTTGCGGGCGAAAAAACGGCTGACCGGTCTCTCGACCGAAGAGACGCGAACCCTGAAACGCATCACCGCCGAATACGATCAGGTTCATGAAGCGATAAACGAGCAACGCCACCTCGACATCGGCCACATCAGAGACATCGTCGAGCCGTACCGCCAGCACGGCGTTCTACATCTCGGCGGTTTGCCGATGATTACCGACGACATGGTGACATTCGTGCGCAACGACCTGATCGTCTTCGGGGGCGGTGTTCTCGCGTTCCTGATCATCATTCTCACCGCCATCTTCCGGAAATTGCGCTGGATCGTGCTCCCCCTGCTCAGCTGCTTTTACGCCGGATTGATCATGATCGGCGTCCTCGGATTGATCGGTTGGCAGGTCACCGTCATCTCATCCAATTTTCTCGCCCTCATGCTGATCATCACCATCTCGATGAACATTCATTTGATCGTGCGCTACCTGCAGCTCCATCGAGATCATCCTGGGGCCGATCAGTTGGCGCTGGTCAGAACCACCACCCATAAGATGGTGAGACCCTGTCTCTACACCTCGCTGACGACCATCATAGGTTTTGGCTCCCTGGTCGTGAGCGATATCAAGCCGGTCATCGACTTCGGCTGGATGATGAGCGCCGGTTTGGTGGTGACGTTTGCGACCTCGTTTCTGCTTTTCCCCTCGTTGCTGTTGGTGATGGGAAAAAGCGAGTCCAAACCCGTCGCAGACAGCGACCGGTTTTCCTTACCTGCATATCTGGCCCGTCTGACCGAGTTCCAAGGCAACAAGATCCTGGTGTTGGCGGCAATGTTGATCGCCGTGAGCATAGCGGGAATCACCCAGCTGCGTGTCGAGAACAGCTTCATCAACTACTTCAGCGACGACACGGAAATTTATCAAGGTCTCAAACTCATCGATGAAGAGCTCGGCGGCACGACGCCTTTGGAAATTCTGGTAAAATTAGAGGGTGAAACCCTCGAAGAATTGACGCCCGAGGACCTTAAAGTGATGACCCC
>JAKZRK010000150.1:0-2604 GCA_047518225.1 Alphaproteobacteria bacterium
CCACGGGGCCTTGGTGAGCGGCCTTCGGTGGCGCCCCCAAGCCGTTCGGATGCGTTGCGCCGCTTGCCCGATGTACCACATCACGCTGCGCGGCGCGCCTACCCGAATGGCTTGGGGACGCCATCAAATGATTCACAATAGCCCGGAAACGCTCTTACCTCACTCTTCGCCCTTCCAGTATGTGTCTTTCAATTTTATCTTGCCGTTCTCGAACTGAAATACGTCACACCCGAGTAACTCAAAACGTTTACCCGATTTTCCCGTCCCCGAAATTGTCCACTCCGCGACCCCACGGGCGCCGGCGCACCAGTTATTTGATGAAACCCAATGCCAATCGGGGAATTGGGCATACCGCTCTGACAAATATTTCCTAATCGCGTCCCGGCCTACGAGGCTATGGGCACCGGGAGCAGGTCCCCGGGCCGTCCGGAAGACGCCATCTTCCGCGAAAAAATTTACGATGGCATCAAGATCCTTTTGATTAAAGGCCTCGACGATTTCCGCAATCAATTCCAGGGAACAATGTTCCTGCATAACCAAAATCCTCCTGTTGGGTGCACTAGGCGGGGTCAAGGGCCCAGGCTTATTCGGCTGCCGTCGCGGCCTTGGTGGGTCCCCATGTCTTCAGCACCGGCAGCACTTCCCTGGCGAACAATTTCAGGCCCCGCTCGGCGACCTTGAGGGGGGTGCCGCCGAAACGGAAGGCGATGTTGAGTTCGAAGTCGCCGACGATCTCGCGGCGTTCTTCCAGGCCACGCAGAATCTTGTCCGGCGTGCCCCAACTGGCCGCCTGCATGAACCCCTCCACCGCGCCCTCGAGGCCCTTCTCCCGCGCCATGGCGGCCTTCTCCTGGTAGGCGTTGTAACCTTTTACCGTCTTGAAGTGCTCGCCCAGGAACTCATAGTGATGGAAGTTGCTTTCGACGAACTTGCCCTGGTACTTGCGGGCTTCCACCTCGGTCTCGGCCAGGTCGGTGCCGCAGACGCAGAACTCGGTCAGCATGATTTGCGGTGGCTCGTTGCCGTGAAACTTGCGATGAAGTTCCTTGCCCTGCTGGATCACCGGGGCCCGGGTCTGCCAGGGCCGGTCGGCGAACATCACGATGTGGGCGCCAAGCTTGGCGGCGGAAACGACCGAATCCTCGCTGGACGCCACGGCGTAGATGCGCCCGTCGAAGTTATTTTGCGGCCGGGGGCGGATCTCGGTACGGGGCTGGGGGTAGTACGGGCCGTCGCCCTCGATGAAGCCGGTCTTGAGGGCGTTGATGATCATCGGCGCCGCCTCGTCGAAGCGCCCGCGCGATTCATCCATGCTGAGGCGGAAGGCGGCGAATTCGCGCCGCGCCAGCCCGCGCCCCATGCCCAGGCGCAGCCTGCCCTTGCTCAACATATCGAGCACGGCGGCATTCTCGGCGACGCGCAGGGGATCGTGCCAGGGCAGTATGACGGCCGCGGTACCCACGTCGATATCGGGACAGACCGCAGTCAGATAGGTCATCAGGTTGATATTGTCGGGCACGAAGGAATAGTCGTTGAAGTGGTGTTCGGCCGACCAGAGGCAGTCGAAGCCGGAGTCGGCGGCCAGCCGGGCCAGGCCGATCTCCTCGTCCCAAACGCGATTATCGGGGCAGTCGTCCCAGCCGTAAGAGGCGAATACCATCATCATACCAACATCCATGGGGCGTCTCCTTTTTTACCTTCATGTTTTTGTTCGGGCGTTCCTGGCGGGCCCAAGCCTTGATAGTTTAACGCGGCGGCTCCGCCAACTTCAACCCGGCAGCTTTGCCGTCCGGGCGTTGACCCTAAATTCCTTGGCCACCCTCGCCCAGTGTCGGGCCGGTTCCGGCGATGGTGGTGCGGTGCAGGCGCCGCTTGTGCCGGCGCATATCAAAACCCATGCCACGGTGCAGGGCGGCGCGGTTATCCCAAAGTATGAGATCGCCAACCCGCCATTGATGCTGATAGACGAATGCCGGCCGGGTCGCGTGCGCCAGCAGCGCATCGATCAATTCGCGGCCCGCCTCGAACGCCATGCCCTCGATGCTTTCCGTATGGGCGCCCACATAGATCGCCTTTCGCCCGGTCTCGGGATGGACGCGGGCGACGGGGTGGCGGACCGGGGGAATGGCCGCCGTTTCGGCCGCGGTAAAGGCGATCTGGTTTTCGTTCAGGCCCCGGCGGGACCAGAAAAAATTATGCACCCCGATCAAGCCTTCGATGCGTTGCTTCATGGCCTCGTCCAAGGCGTCATAGGCGGCGGCCATGTTGGCGAATGCGGTCTCCCCGCCGACAGGCGGCACGATGCGCGCGTGCAGCAGCGAGGCCGCCGCCGGCACTTTCTTGAACGAGCTGTCGGAATGCCATTTGGCGTTGTTGAGTCGGACCCGATTTCCTTGGACACAGAATTGGCTTAATCGAAGTGTCCAAGGAGGACCGGAACATGACCGATAATTTTGAGAAGACAAGTTGCTGTTGATGGGCCTGTGGTAAATGCGGGCGAGCTTGGCTCGTCCACGTTTTCCCCAGGCCAGGCTTGGCCGGCAGGCCCGCTGGGACTTGGCCAGCGATGGACGGTGGCGCGCAAGCGTGAGGTCGTTCTGCGGC
>JAKZRK010000151.1:0-11461 GCA_047518225.1 Alphaproteobacteria bacterium
CCCCAGACAATGCGGCTCCATCAAGAGCCATTGACGGTCGGTGATAACAAAACGGTCTTCAAGCATGCAAACCTCCTGTAAAAGGAAGCTTGAATCACATTTCGGGCGAAAAGGGAATCCTGAATCTCAACAGGCCCTAGACGATATTCTCCTCGCGCAGGCGGGCGATGTCGTCGTCATTGATCTGCAACAAATCGCGCAGCACATCGTCGGTGTGCTCGCCCAATTCCGGCGGACGGGTGATCTCGGCCACGGAATCCGAGAGTTTGATCGGGCAGCCCACGGTTTGATAGGTGCCGCGCTGGCCATATTCTAAATCGACGATCATCTCGCGTGCTTTCAGATGCGGGTCGGCCAGCACCTCGCCGGTGTCCTGGCAGGCCCCGCAGGGCACGCCGGCCTGGCCCATGACCCGCATGATATCGTGCTTGCCGCGTTGTCCGGTCCATTCCGAAATGATGGCGTCCAGGGCCTCGCGGTTCTCCCAACGGGCTTCCGGTGTTGCGAAGCGTACATCCTCGGCCAACTCCGGCCGACCGATCACGCGCAGGAAGTCGAGCCACATTTGCGGTTGGGCAAAGATGAAGACGTAATCGTTCGGCCCGCCCGGACGGCAGGGATAGGTGGTGCCGGGCACGTTGCGGCCCAACTGGTTGCCCTGGCGCGGCATGGCGTGGCCCAGACGCTGGTGGTCGCGCAGACTGACCCGGCAGAGGTTGACCACGGCGTCCTGCATGGAGACCTCCACATGCTGGCCGTGGCCGGTGGCGTGGCGCTGTTGCAGGGCCGCCAGGATGCCGATCACCATATGCATGCCGGTACCGGAATCACCGATCGACGGCCAGATATAAGTCGGCGGTCCATCAGGGAAGCCGGTGACACTCATGGCCCCGCCCATGGCCTGGGCAATGGGCTCGAAACTCTTGAAGCTGGCATAGGGGCCATAGGTGCCGAAACCCTTGATGGTGGCATAGATCAGGCCCGGGTTGACCTCCTTCAATACGTCATAGCCCAGCCCCAGGCGGTCCAGGGCGCCGGGCGCGAAGTTCTCCACCAGCACGTCCGACTGCGTCATCAACGTCTTGAAAAGTTCCTTGCCCTCGCCGGATTTCAGATTCAGGGTCAGGCTGCGCTTGTTGGCGTTTAAAATCAGGAAAAACAGGCTGTCGCCGTGCCCATCGGCCATGTTCCGGCGCGCCACGTCGCCGCCCGTGGGCTCCTCCAGCTTGATCACGTCGGCGCCGAGAAAGCCCAGAATCTGCCCGCAGGCCGGTCCCGCCTGATTATGGGTCATATCGATAACGCGAATACCGTCAAGCGCCGTGGTCATACCTGTTTTCCTCCGTGAATGCCGTCTGCTTCGAATGCCCTAGCCCTGCCAGCCGATGGCCTTTTCTTCCATCAGCGCGGCGATCTCGTCCTGGCCCAGGCCCCAGGCGGCCAGGCCCGGCGGCGGTATCGGCGCCCATATCAGGCGGTGGCGATTTGATGGCCGATGGTGTGCGGCTGAAGCGCGGTGCCGGGCCTGGCTGCTTCACGCCGTCAACCTCGACGAAACTGCCCCGGTCGCGGTTGTGGGGATGCTCGAAGGCTTCATCGAAGGTCAGGACCGGGGCGAAACAGATGTCCGTGCCTTCCATGATTTCGCACCATTCATCCCGTGTTTTCTCGGCGAAAAGGGCTTCGAGCTTCAGGGCCATGTCGGGCCAGGTGGGGCGGTCCATCTGGGCCGGCAGATCGGCGGGGTCCAGGCCAAGTTTATCCAGCAGGATGGCATAGAATTTCGCCTCGATGGAGGCGATCGAGACGAATTTACCGTCCGAGGTCTTGTAACACCGGTAGAAATGCGCGCCACCATCCAGGATGTTCGAAGTCCGCTCGTGCACCCAGTCGCCCGCGGCCAGGGAGCCAAAGGCGCCCGTGCCGAGGAATGCCGAACCCTCGGTCATGGCCGTATCGACCACCTGGCCCTGGCCTGACCGCTGCGCCTCGATCACGCCGGCCAGGACGCCAACCGCCAGGAACATCGCGCCACCACCCATATCCGCCACCACGTTCAGGGGCGGGACGGGCAGTTCCTTGGGGCCGATGGCGTGCAGTACGCCGGTCAACGCCAGATAATTGAGATCATGGCCCGCGGCCTGACTAAGGGTTCCATCCTGGCCCCAACCGGTCATGCGGCCGTAAACCAGCTTTGGGTTGCGCGCCATGCAGTCTTGCGGGCCCAGGCCAAGGCGTTCCGTGACGCCGGGGCGAAAGGGATCAATGATCACGTCCGCCTGCTCCACCAGCCGCAGCAGGGTGGCGATGCCGTTCGGGTGTTTCATATCAATGCAGACCGAGGGCCGGCCGCGGCGCAATAGATCGGTGCGCGGGGTCCGCGGACTACCCAGGCCCGAGGGGGCGTTGCGGTCAATGCGCATGACATCGGCGCCCATGTCTGAGAGCAGGGTGCAACAAAGGGGGGCAGGGCCGATGCCCGCCAGCTCGATGACTTTTACCCCTGCCAGGGGCCCGTGGGATGGTTTATCCGTATTCATTGCAGGCTATTCTCCGTACGCTTGGGTTATCTGTTTTTGCCGGCGGGACCGACTTGCTTATCCATGATGCCTTCATAGACTTTCATGATGGCCGTGACGTTTTCGCCGCCCTGGTCCTGGCTCCGCGCCATGCGCATGACGTTGTGGACTTGCGGTCCCAACAGCAGTGGCATATCCAGATCATCCGCCAACTCCATTGCCAGGCGCAGGTCCTTATATGCCAGGTCCACGGTGAAGGCGGGGGCGAAGTCCCGTTCAAGGGCGCTTTTCGCCACGCCGCGGTAGCCCATGCTGTTGCCGCTGCTGTTGCGGATGATCTGGTCCAGGATCGCCGGATCGATGCCGGCGGCGACGCCCAGCATCAGGCCCTCGGCGCCTGCCGTCATATTGGTGAAGGCGATCATATTGTTGACCAGTTTGGCGATACAGCCCGTACCCAGTTCACCGGTATGGACAATGGTCTTGCCAAAGGATTCAAAGACCGGCATGCAGGTATCAAAGGCCGCCTTGTCCCCGCCGACCATGATGGCGATGGTGGCCTTTTCGGCCCCGACCACGCCGCCCGAGACCGGCCCGTCCAGGGTGACGATGTCCTTCGCCGCCAGTTCATCGGCGATATTGCGCATCATGGCGGGGGAATTGGTGGAAAGATCAACATAGATGGTGCCCGCTTTGGCGTTTTCGCCAATGCCGCCCGGCCCCAGGGCCACGGCCTCCACGTCCTTGGGCATGGGCAGCGAGGTCATCATCACGTCGACCCGGGAGGCGACGCCGGCGATGGATCCGCCGGCGGCGGCACCCAGATCCACACAGCGCTTGACCGCATCCGCCACCAGATCATGGACGATGACCTCGTGGCCGCCCTTGATGATATTGCGGCACATGGGACCGCCCATATGCCCCAGTCCGACAAACCCGACTTTCATGGCTTTCCTCCTCGATGCTTTCAGCCATTATCCAGGCTAGCGAAGAGAATGACCATGAAGAAGATGCCGGGTGGCAAATTACGGGGGCAGGTTACTTTATAAATTTCGATACGCGCGGGTCATGCCAGGGCGGATCATCGCACATTTTTTGATATGGAATTAACTGTCAACGCAACAAAAGCGCCCGCCACGCGATTGCGCGGAGCGGGCAGCTATTTTTGCGACAGGCTTGTGTTTTGGCCTATGGCTTGTCTTCGAAAATGCTCAGCTTTAGCGGCAGCATTTCGCCCATCCAGATCGGCCAATCGCGGTGGTCTTCGAGGTCCTGGCTGGTGTTGGGATGGAGAAAGATCGTCAGGCCGCGGCGGTTTTGCATGAGCCAGGGCACGAATTCTGCAAACAGTTCGGTACCGAATTTGACCTGATAACTCCACCGCGGATGCGGCCCGACCATTTTTTCGTGCCAGCGGCCCATTTCCATATCGAAGCGCTGCTCGATCTCTTCGCGCAGGGCCTTGGCCGGATCCCGGCTGTCGGCGTCGAAATAGACGTGGGCGTGATAGTCTTGAATAGGATCCGGCGTTGCCATGGCCCGTCTATGCCGCTTCCGTCTCGACGCCCTTGGCCTTGAAGGTTTCCTGCAGTTCGCCGGCCTCGAACATTTCGCGGATGATGTCGCAGCCGCCAATGAATTCGCCCTTGACATAAAGCTGAGGAATGGTCGGCCAATTGGAGAATTCCTTGATGCCGTTGCGCACGTCATCGTCAGCCAGGACGTCGATGCCCTTGAACTTGACGCCCACATGGCTCAAGACCTGAACCACCATGGAGGAAAAGCCGCATTGCGGGAACACGGGCGTGCCCTTCATGAACAGCACCACGTCGTTGGCGTCAAGTTCTCTCTGAATAGTGTCGAAGGCTGGGTTGTCACTCATGGTTTGCTTCCTTTGTGTTTGGGTGGCTCCCCACGGCCACCACCGGAATTTCATCTAAATAAACTAACAGATATTCATTAATTTTCCGCGCCGGGCAGGGCCGTTTGCAGGGCCAGGGCATGCAATTGCCCACCCATGCGGCCTTGCAGGGCCTGATACACCATTTGGTGCTGTTGCACCCTGGATTTTCCGGCAAATTCGGCGGAAACCACCAGCGCCGCGTAATGATCGCCGTCGCCGCGCAGATCTTCGATCGTAACCTGGGCATCGGCAATGCTTTCCTTGATCAACTGCTCGATCTCGGCGGCATCCATGGCCATGGGCGTATCTCCTATTACTCTGAGCTGTTTTGCATGTAGCCGGGCAGCCATGCTTCGTGCAATCGACGTAACTCGGTTAAAGATATAGGTGCACCGGCGTTCAGGGTCAACGCCTGGCCCCCAGTTCGGCCGATCACACGGGCCGGGATCCGAAGATTTTCCGCCTGTTGCAAAATTTCTTCCGCAACCGCATCGGGCGTGGCCAGCAAATAACGGCCCTGATCCTCGCCGAACCAAAAGCCGGGATCGTCCGGGCCTTCCAGGTCCAACCCAATATCACCCGCCATGGCCATCTCCGCCCCGGCGACCAGTAAACCGCCGTCCGAAAGATCGTGGCAGGTGTCGAGCGTACCTGTGGCGATCAGCCCGCGCACGAAATCACCGTTGCGCCGTTCCGCCGCCAGATCGACGGGTGGCGGCGGCCCATCCCGCCGGCGCAGCAGATGGCGCAAATAAATCGTTTGGCCCAGGTGGCCCTTGGTCTCGCCAATCAGGATCAATTGGTCATCGCCGCGGCGCAGGGCCAGGTCGGCGTGCCGTTCCAGATCATCCAGGATGCCAATGCCGCCAATGGCCGGGGTGGGCAAGATGGCCTGCCCGTGAGTTTCGTTGTAAAGCGAGACATTGCCCGAGACCACGGGGAAATCCAGGGCCCGGCAGGCCTCTCCCATACCCTGGATGCAGCCCACCAACTGGCCCATGATCTCGGGCCGTTCCGGATTGCCGAAATTCAGGCAATCGGTGACCGCCAACGGCCGGGCGCCCACCGCCGTAAGATTGCGCCACACCTCCGCCACCGCCTGGGCCCCGCCCTGGTGCGGATCGGCCAGGCAATAGCGCGGCGTGCAATCGGTGGCGATGGCCAGACCGCGGTTACCGCCGTGAATGCGCACGATCGCCGCGTCACCGCCAGGCTTGCGCACCGTATCGGCCATCACCGTATGGTCGTATTGCTCCCACACCCAACGCCGGGACGACAAATCGGGGCCGGCCAGCATGTTTCGCAGCGCCGCCATATGGCCGCCAGGTGCCGATTGGGGCGCCGTCACCGCCGCCAAGGGCGCGGGCGGGGGTGTCTTGACCCAGGGGCGTTCATATTCCGGGGACTCGTCCACCAAGGGGCGGACGGGAATATCAAACACCACCGCGCCATCCTTCCGGCCGACAAAATGGCCGGTGTCGGTAACCTGGCCCACCACCGCGAAATCAAGCTGCCATTTGTCGAAGATCGCCTTGGCGGTGGCCTCGGCCCCTGGGCGCAAGACCATCAACATGCGTTCCTGGCTTTCCGACAGCATCACCTCGTAGGGCGTCATGCCCACTTCCCGCTGGGGCACCTTGTCGATATCCAGATCGAAACCGACGCCGCCCTTGTCCGCCATTTCCACCGAGGAACAGGTCAGGCCGGCAGCCCCCATGTCCTGGATAGCCACGATGGCGTCCGTCGCCATCAGTTCCAGACAGGCCTCGATCAGCAGTTTCTCGGTAAAGGGATCGCCGACCTGGACCGTGGGGCGTTTTTCTTCCGTGGCATCGTCGAATTCAGCCGAGGCCATGGTGGCGCCGTGGATGCCGTCGCGTCCGGTCTTGGAGCCGACATAAACCACCGGATTGCCGATCCCGGCGGCGGCGGAATAGAAGATCCGGTCCGCCTCCGCCAGCCCGACCGTCATGGCGTTGACCAGGATATTGCCGTTATAGGCGGCATCGAAATTCACCTCGCCGCCCACCGTCGGCACGCCGACACAATTGCCATAGCCGCCCACGCCCGCCACCACGCCGGCGACCAGATGGCGCGTCTTGGCGTCTTCCGGGGCGCCAAAGCGCAGGGCATTCATGTTTGCAATGGGCCGCGCGCCCATGGTGAAGACATCGCGCAGGATACCGCCCACGCCCGTCGCCGCGCCCTGGTAGGGTTCGATGAAGGAGGGATGGTTGTGGCTTTCCATCTTGAAGATGGCCGCCCTGCCGTCGCCAATATCCACCACGCCGGCATTTTCGCCAGGGCCGCAAATCACCCACGGTGCCTCGGTCGGCAGGGTTTTCAGCCAGAATTTGGATGATTTATAGGAACAATGTTCCGACCACATGACGGAGAAGATGCCCAGTTCGGTCAGGTTCGGCTCCCGCCCCAGGACATTCAGGATGGTATGGTATTCATCCTCCGTCAGGCCATGGTCCGAGACCTGGGCAGGGGTGATGTTCGGTTCGTTGCACAAGTCGGGACTCCTAAGAGAGAGCGGAGACGAGGCTGTCCAGGAGACCCCGGCCGTCGCTGCCGCCATGCACGGGATCGGCGGCCCGTTCCGGGTGGGGCATCAGGCCCAGCACTGTCTTGCGGTCATTGAAAATACCGGCGATGTCGTCAATTGAGCCATTGGGGTTGGCGGGGCCATGGCTGTCTATCTGGCAATAGCGAAAGGCGATCCGGTCGCGCGCCCGCAATTCCGCCAGGGTGTCCGGATCGGCGAAATACTGGCCGTCGTGATGGGCCACGGGAATGCGTAGGACCTGACCCTGTTCATAGCTATTGGTGAACGGGGTCTGGCTGTTCTCGACCCGGATATTGACGTCGCGGCAAACAAAATTCCGGCCGGCGTTGAGCAGCAGGGCGCCGGGCAGCAGGCCGGTTTCCAACAGGATTTGAAAGCCATTGCAGATGCCCAGCACGGCGACGCCGGCCTTGGCCCGCGCCACCACTTCGCCCATGATGGGCGAGCGCGCCGACATCGCGCCGCAGCGCAGGTAGTCACCATAGGAAAACCCGCCCGGCAGCACGATCAGATCGGTCCTGGCCATCTCTGTCTCGCCATGCCAGACCATATGGACGGGGCCGCCAATTCTGTTGGCCAGGGCCACCTGGATGTCGCGGTCGCAATTGGAACCGGGAAAGACAATCACGGAAGCTTTCATGGCCGCCCAACCGTCATTCTAGTCGGTTTCCAATTCGATGGCGTAATTTTCGATGACCGTATTGGCGAGCAATTTTTCGCACATGGCCTCGACCGTTTTCAACGCCTTATGGGCATCGCTTTCGGCCAGTTCCAGTTCGATCAATTTGCCCTGGCGTACCTCGCCCACCCCGGCAAACCCCAAATTCGCCAGGGTCATGCCAATGGCCTTGCCCTGGGGGTCGAGGACGCCGGTTTTGTAGGAAACATGCACCCGCGCCTTCATTGCATCACCGCGGGACCTTTCATGTCGTTTGGCCCGCCTTCCGGCAGGATGCCCAGACGGCGGGCGACTTCTTGATAAGCCTCGGCCACGCCGCCGAGGTCGCGGCGGAAGCGGTCCTTGTCCAGCTTTTCGTTGCTGCGGATGTCCCACAGGCGGCAACTGT
This sequence comes from Alphaproteobacteria bacterium, assembly GCA_047518225.1. Lineage (GTDB taxonomy): Bacteria > Pseudomonadota > Alphaproteobacteria. Next base: position 8,062 of record JAKZRK010000151.1, read on the forward strand.
CAGGGCTGATCTCGTCGGCCAGGACGGTGCGGACATCCTCTTCATCGTACAGACGGCCAAATTCGATCTTGAAATCCACCAGGCGGATACCGACGCCGGCGAACAGGCCAAACAGAATGTCATTAATACGCAGGGCCAGGGACATCATGTCATCAATTTCCGACGGCGTGGCCCAGCCGAAGGCGGTGATATGTTCCTCGCTGACCAATGGATCGCCCAAATCGTCTGATTTGTAACAGAATTCAACGATGGACCGGGGCAGGGGGGTACCTTCGGGAATGCCCAGGCGTTTGGACATGGAACCGGCGGCGATGTTGCGTACGATGACCTCGACCGGAATGATCTCCACTTCGCGGATCAGTTGCTCCCGCATGTTCAGGCGGCGCACGAAATGGGTCGGGATGCCGACGTCCGCCAGGCGCAACATGACATATTCGGAAATCCGGTTGTTCAGGACGCCCTTGCCGGTAATCGTGCCCTTTTTTTCGTTATTGAAGGCGGTGGCATCGTCCTTGAAATATTGTACCAAAGTGCCCGGTTCCGGTCCTTCGTAAAGGATTTTTGCCTTGCCTTCGTAGACTTTTCTACGCCTGGCCATGGTAACCTCGAAATTATGGGGCGGTGGTTTCTCAGCCGGGCGTTCAGCCCCTCACCGTAGGCTTCGACGTATAGCCGATAAGCGCCTGCAAAACAACGCCGTCATCGGTATTTGGGAAGCTTTGGCGTGGGGCGGGAGGTGGCCGGTCAAGGGCCCGCGGGCAAAGCCCGTGCCGCCGTCCAGGTCGAAACAATTATTCTTCGAATCAGCCTTTACCTTCCAGTAACGAGAAGCATTATATAGCAGTGGAAGCCGCCATTGCCTCTTGGGGCCGCGCGGCGTTTATGCATTGGGAGTGAACCATGGCCGAAGCGGCGGCGTTACAAGGCGAACATGCGATCGATCCGGTTTGCGGCATGAAGGTTTCCCTGCCCACCGAGACGCAATCGTTCGAATACGGCGGCGAAAAATACCACTTCTGCAGCGCCGATTGCGCGGGAAAATTCGAAAGCGACCCGCAGGGCTATTTGAACGGCACCGCCCAGGCCGCCGCGCAGAAGCAAAAGGATGCCAATTCGTCGGAGACGGCGAACGCATCGGGCGGTACGGTGGGCAAGGGCGGCTATACCTGTCCCATGCACCCCGAGATCGTGAAGGACGCTCCCGGCGACTGCCCGATTTGCGGCATGGCCCTGGAAGCGGTTTCGGTGACGGTCGAGGCTGAGCCAAACCACGAACTGATCGATATGACCCGGCGTTTCTGGATCGCCGGCGCACTCACCCTGCCGGTACTGCTTTTGGCCATGGGCGAGATGGTGCCGGGCCTGGCCAGCATCGTCGGGGGTTGGTGGAACCCCTGGGTACAGCTTGTCCTCGCCAGCCCGGTGGTTTTGTGGGCCGGCTGGCCGTTCTTCGACCGCGGCGGCAAATCCCTGGTAACCATGAAGCTCAACATGTTTACCCTGATCGCCATCGGCACGGGGGCCGCCTATGGCTATAGCGTCATTGGCGTGTTGTGGCCCGAAGTCTTCCCCGACGGCTTCCGCGACGGCGAGGGGCGGGTCGCCATTTATCTGGAGGCCGCGGCGGTCATCGTCACCTTGGTGCTATTGGGCCAGGTCATGGAGCTTCGTGCCCGCGATCAAACCAGCGGCGCCCTGCGGGCCTTGCTTAATCTGGCGCCGAAAACCGCGCGGCGCTTGCGCGAGGACGGAGAAGAAGAGGAAGTCAGCCTGGCCGAGGTGCGGATGGGTGACCGCCTGCGTATCCGCCCCGGCGATGGCATCCCCGTGGACGGCGAGATCGTGGACGGCCACAGCGTGGTCGATGAATCGATGATTACCGGCGAATCCCTGCCGGTGGAAAAATTGCCCGGCGACAGCGTCGTCGGCGGTACCCTGAACGGCACCGGGGCGTTGGTCATGCGCGCCGACAAGGTGGGATCCGAGACCATGCTGGCCCGCATCGTGCAGATGGTGTCGGAGGCGCAACGCAGCCGCGCGCCGATCCAGCGCGTCGCCGACAAGGTGGCGGGTTACTTTGTTCCCGTCGTGCTCGCCATCGCCATACTGGCCTTCATCGCCTGGGCGATCTGGGGCCCCACGCCGCCGCTGGCCCATGGCCTGCTTGCGGCCGTCTCGGTGCTGATCATCGCCTGTCCGTGCGCCTTGGGTTTGGCAACGCCAATGTCCATCATGGTCGGTACCGGGCGCGGCGCCCAGGCAGGGGTGTTGATCAAAAGCGCCGAGGCGCTGGAGAGCTTCGAAAAAGTCGATACCCTGGTCGTCGACAAGACCGGTACATTGACCATGGGCAAGCCGGCATTGACCAAGGTGGTGGCCGTCGCGGGGTTCGAGGAGGATGAAGTTCTTGGCCTGGTGGCCAGCCTGGAGCGGGCCAGCGAACATCCCCTGGCGGAAGCCATCGTCGCGGGGGCCAAGGCGCGTGGCGTTGCCATGGTCGAACCCACCGAATTTCAGGCGACGATCGGCATGGGCGTCGCCGGCAAGGTGAATGGGCGCGGCGTCGCCTTTGGCAATACCGCCATGATGGCCGCCCAGGGCGTGGACGTCGCTTCGCTGCCGGCGAATGAATTGCGCCGCCAGGGCGCGACCGCCATTTTCGCCGCCGTGGATGGTGCCGCCGCCGGGTTGATCGCCGTGGCCGACCCGATCAAGGACACCACGCCCGGCGCCATACGGGCCCTGCATGCCGAAGGTTTGCGCATCGTGATGCTGACCGGCGACAATCGAACCACGGCCGAGACGGTGGCGAAGCAACTCGGTATCGACGAGATCGTCGCGGAAGTATTACCCGACGAGAAGAACGCGGCCGTACGCCGGCTGCAGGATCAGGGTCATGTGGTGGCCATGGCCGGTGACGGCGTCAACGACGCCCCCGCCCTGGCCCAGGCCGATATCGGCATCGCCATGGGTACGGGTACGGACGTGGCCATGGAAAGCGCCAGCGTCACGCTGGTCAAGGGGGACCTCAACGGCATTGTCCGGGCCCGGCGGATCAGCCGGGCGACCATGGGGAATATCCGGCAGAATTTGTTCTTTGCCTTTATCTACAACGCGCTGGGCGTGCCCTTGGCGGCCGGGGTGCTGTATCCATTTTTCGAGCTGTTGTTGAGCCCGATTATCGCCGCCGCGGCCATGAGTTTAAGTTCGGTCTCGGTTGTCATCAACGCACTGCGCCTGCGCCGGATGCGGCTGGATATCTAGCAGGCTGCTGAAAAAGTCAGCAACGGTATGATTTGCTTGCTTTTTTGTTGGTTGCAAGCGTGATGTCGAGGTTTTTTGCGCTGTTTGTGTAGTTGCGGCGGGGTATATTCTGATTTTCCCGGGCGTTGGGTACACC
>JAKZRK010000152.1:0-7880 GCA_047518225.1 Alphaproteobacteria bacterium
CGATGTGGGACATCGTCCAAGAACCGTAACGCCGCCACGGGGCCTTGGTGAGCGGCCTTCGGTGGCGACCCTAAGCCATTCGGATGCGTTGCGCCGCTTGCCCGATATACCATATCGCGCTGCGCAACGCGCCTACCCGAATGGCTTATGGACGCCATCAAATAATTCACAATAGCCCGGAAACGCTCTAGATAGGCCCCTCCAGAGGCGGATGCAACAGGCCTTTGCATCTCCCGCCGCCCGCCGCCTGCCGCCAAAGCCAACGACCGCTTGTCTCGCCGATGCCAGTTGGTTTACCATAAGGCAACATATGCCCGGTTCGGGCGGCAGGCAAAATTGGGAACTTCCATGACGTTGAGCAATATCCGCGTGAAACCATTGACGGCGGCCATCGGGGCGGAGGTGGAAGGCGTCAGCCTGGCCGAACCGTTAAGCGATGCCACCTTTAGCGCGCTGCACGATGCCTTGATGGACCATCAGGTGATCTTCTTCCGCGATCAGGAGATGACCCTGGAACAGCACAAGGATTTGGGCCGCCGTTTTGGCGAATTGCATATCCATCCGGCGTCGCCCGGACCAAAGGGCCACCCGGAAATTCTGGTCGTCCATGCGGACGAGAATTCCAAGCACGTGGCGGGGCAAGGCTGGCACACGGATGTCAGTTGCGACGTGGAGCCGCCCATGGGCAGCATCCTGCATATCCACACCGCGCCCGAGATAGGTGGCGATACCCTGTTTTCCAGCATGTACGAGGCCTACGAATCCCTGTCGGAACCGATGCAGCAATTCCTGGAAGGCCTGACCGCCATGCACCGCTCGGAACATGTACACAAAGGCCGGTACGGCCTGACGGAAAAGCTGCGCGACGACGACTACCCGGAAGCCGTTCACCCGGTCGTGCGTACCCATCCGGTAACCGGGCGCAAAGGGCTTTACGTCAATGCTTCCTTCACCACCAGGATCATGGAGTTAAGCCGCCCGGAAAGTCACGATGTTCTGCAGATGTTGTGCAACCACATTGCCCGCGGCGTGCATTTTCAGTGCCGCTTTCGCTGGGAAGACAACTCGGTGGCGTTCTGGGACAACCGCTGCGTCCAGCATCACGCGGCCTGGGACTACTACCCCAACATTCGCCACGGCTACCGTGTCACCATCCAGGGCGATCGGCCGATTTAGCGCGAATAGGTCTGCAGCCTGTCAGCGGTGGCGTTTTTTCAGGCCGCGGAAATCGTTGATATGGGGGTTTTCCCGGGGGTCTTCGCCGGCGCCGAATATTTCCGCCTTCTGGATCTTTTGCGTACCAGTGGTCGGCAGGCTGTCGACGAATAACAGCCAGCCGGGTGCCTTGTAATAGGACTGCCGCGCAAAGCACCAATCAAACAGGGCGCGGGCCTGATCCGCATCGGCGGGAGCGCCGGGCATGGCGACGATGCAGGCCAGGACCTCTTCCTCGCGCACCTCGTCCGCGACCGCCAGGACGGCCACCTGGGCGACCTGATCATGGGCTTGCAGGCAGGCCTCGATCTCGGCGGCGGCGATGTTTTCGCCCGAGCGGCGAATGATATTTTTCTTGCGGTCGACGAAATACAACATGCCGTCCCCACCCTGGCGCACCGTATCGCCGGTGTGAAACCAGCCATTCCGCCAGGACCTCTCGGTCTCCTCCCGGTTCTTTAGATAACCGGAGAAAAAACATTTGCGCGGGGTCTCGGCGCTGTGGCGAACCAGCAATTCGCCTGCCTGATCCACGGCCACATCGTTGTCGTCGTCGTCCACCACCCGTGCCTCGAACTCGGGCAGCGGTTTACCGAAGGCGCGGCTGTTGATCCGCCTTGGTTCGTGACAATCGGCAAAGACACGGCCCGTCTCGGTCATGCCCCAAACTTCGACCAGGGGAAAGCCGAAGCGTTCCTCGAACAAGGCATGCAATTCCGGTTCGACGCCCGCACCGGTGCCGAAACGCATTTTATGCTGGGTTTCCTCCCGCCTGACCGGTTGGTTCAACAACATGGGTGGCACCACGCCGAGATAATGCATCGAAGTCGCGTTGGTGGCGGCCACATCCTGCCACCAGCGGGCGGGATGGAACCGGTCCTGGGCGATCAGGCAGCCGCCCGACAGAAACAGGGCGGTGGCGCAAAAGGCTTGGGCGTTGACGTGAAAATACGGCAGCGGGTTCAACAAACGCTCTGGCGAGGCGAAGGTCAGGCACCCGCCCAGGGATAGATACCAGCGCCCGGCGTTCACATAGAACGCGTTGCTCAGGATACAGCCCTTGGGCCGGCCGGTGGTGCCCGAGGTATAGAGCAGGCTGGTCTCGCTACCGGGTCCGGGCGGGCCGTCGTGGGGTGGGGGGCCGGGTTGGGGCAAATCCGGGGGAAAGCTTTCGAACGGCACGATGGGCAGAGGTTTCCCGCGCCTCGCGGCGACCCAATGCAGATCCTCCACCCGGCTTTCAATGGCAACCACGATGTCAGCTTCGGAATGTTCCATTTGGTAGAGCATTTCGTCGTGCCGGTAGTCGGGATTGATCGGCACGATGCCACAGCCCAGGCCGTTCAGGGCGAGATAGTGAAAAAAGAACTCCGGCCGTTGTTCCAGCAACAGGGCCACCCGGTGGCCATGGCCAAATCCCGCCGCGCCATAGATTTCCCCCAGCCTCTCGATCTCCCGCCAGGCCTGGGCGTAAGTAAACTCCTTGCCGTCCGGATAATAATCCCGCCCCGGCATGGGCGTGGCACACAGCGCCCCCTGATCGGGCCAGCGTTCCGCCGCCCGCCGGAATAGAGCGTGGACCGTATCGAACCGGGGTTCGCTCATGCGCTAGCCGAACGAATGGTTTTTGGGGAAGCCTTTCGGAGCCAGGCGGCCGGACTGGCCGCGTTTGCCGCGCCACATTTCCAGGTCTGTTTCGGTGCGGGTGCGCCCAGCCCCCTGGCGCCAGGTCAGGCCGTCGGCCATGTTCAAGGTTTTGGCGTCGCTCAGGCCGCCGTCGCGATAGCGTTGCAGCACCACACCGCGGCCACGGTTCATTTCCGGCAGCTCGGACAGGGGGAACAGCAATAATTTATGGTTTTCGCCAATCACCGCCAGATGGTCGCCTTCGACGGGGGCACAGACAACCGCTTCCACATCGCCCGAGACGTTGAGGACCTGACGGCCGCCACGGGTCTGCGCCACGATGGCCTTTTCCGCCACGATAAAGCCCCGGCCATCGCTGGCCGCGACCAGCAGTTTGCGCGCCGGGTCGTGCACCATGACGTCGATGATGTCCTGATCGTTGGCCAGGTCCAGCAACAGGCGCACCGGTTCCCCATGGCCCCGTCCGCCCGGCAGTTTGTCGCAGGCCAGGGTGTAGAACCGGCCGTTGGTGGCGAACAGAACCAGCTTGTCCGTGCTTTGGGCAGGCAGCCAGAAACGGCCCTTGTCGCCATCCTTGTAATGCACATCGTGGCCTTCTTCCACCTGACCGCGCAGGGCGCGCAGCCAGCCCTTGTCGGAACAGACCACGGTAATCGGCTCGCGCTCCACCATGGCTTCAATGGGCATCGGCTCACCGGAGGGGGCATTGGCGAAGGTACTGCGGCGCGCTCCCAGGGCCGGATCATCGCCAAAGGTCTTGCGCATTTCGCGAATTTCCGCCGTGATCGCGGCCCAGCGTCCGCTGTCCGAGGCCAGCAGGGCTGTCAGCTCCCCGCGTTCCGCCTTCAGGGCTTTGTCTTCCGCCCGGATTTCCATCTCTTCCAGGCGGCGCAGGGCGCGCAGGCGCATATTCAGGATCGCCTCGGCCTGGGCCTCGTTCAACTTGAAGGCCGCCATCAACGCCGGTTTCGCCTCGTCCTCTTCGCGGATAATCCGGATGACTTCGTCCAGGTTCAAATAACAAATCAGGTAGGCGCCCAGCACTTCCAGGCGCCGTTCGATCTGTCCCAGGCGGTGTTTCGAACGGCGCACCAGGACCACGTGGCGATGATCCAGAAAGGCCTGCAGGGCCTCGCGCAGGTTCATCACCTTTGGTGTCTGATCCGCGTCTAGGACATTCAGGTTCAAACCGATGCGCACTTCCAGATCGGACAGGCGGAACAGGTGTTCCATCAACACCCCGGCCTCGACCCGGCCTGATTTCGGCTCAAACACCAGGCGGATATCCTCGGCCGATTCATCGCGGATGTCGGCCAACAGGGGCAATTTGCGCAGGTGCAGCAATTCGGCTAGTTTTTCGATCACCCGGCCCTTGGACACCTGATAGGGGATCTCGGTGACCACGATGTTGTAGGTGCCGCGCTTGCCCGGTTCCACCTCCCACCTGGCCCGCAGGCGGAAACCGCCACGTCCGGTTTTATAAGCCTCCACGATAGCGGCCCGGTCTTCGACGATAACGCCGCCCGTGGGAAAGTCGGGGCCGGGGATAAATTGCACCAGCTTATCCATGCCGGCATTGGGAAATTTGATCAGGTGCAGCAGGGCGGCGCATAATTCGCCGATGTTGTGCGGCGGGATCGAGGTCGCCATGCCGACCGCAATGCCCGTGGAGCCGTTGGCCAACAGGTTGGGAAAGGCCGCAGGCAGGACCAGGGGTTCCTCGTCCTCGCCATCGTAGGTGCCGCGGAAATCCACCGTATCCAGGTCTATGCCCTGCAACAGGGCCTGGGCCACGGCGGTCATGCGGGCCTCGGTATAGCGCATGGCGGCGGCGTTATCGCCGTCCACGTTGCCGAAATTGCCCTGTCCATCGACCAGGGGATAGCGTTGGGCGAACTCCTGGGCGAGGCGGACCAGGGCGTCATAGATCGCCTGATCGCCGTGGGGATGAAACTTGCCCATCACATCGCCCACGATGCGGGCGCATTTCTTGAAGCCCATTTCCGGGTTCAATTTCAATTGCCGCATGGCGAACAGGATGCGCCGATGCACCGGTTTCAGGCCATCGCGCACATCGGGTAGGGAACGCGACATGATGGTGGATAGGGCATAGGAGAGGTAGCGTTCGCCAAGGGCCTCGCCCAGGGGCGTGTCGCGGATTTCACCGCCGTCAAGAATCTCTGTCATCCCCTAATGTACCATCGGATGATTTGCCTGTGCGCGAAATGCGTTCCAAAAGGCGGCTTCTTGCCGCCGGCGGTGGGCGGTCATGGGGGGCGAAGACCTGGGTTTCGAGAAAATATCCGGTCAATTTCAGGCCGTCGAGAACATCCAGCGTGGTCAGTTTTTCCCTGGCCCCGGGCAACAAAAAGGCCGGCAACGGCAACAATCTGTCCTTATAAGGCGCCCCCGCGCCACGGCTGACGGCGAGGCCGGATCGCGGCGAGACATAGGCCAGGTCATCGGTCCCTCCCGTCGCCGCGCATTGGCTCAAATCCAAGCCAAAACCAAGCTCGGCCAGCAATCCCAGTTCGAATCGCACATAGACGGCGGCCCAGGCCAACGCCCCGCCCGGCGCCCCGCCCAGGGCCTGTAACAGGGCGGCAAAGCCGTCATGGATGGCCGGATGGGGCTCCCGCTCCGGCATGGCGGCCTCCGTCACCGCTGCCGCCGAGGCCAATCCGGCCAAACGGTCGCCGTCCAATAACAGCGCGGCGGCATGGTCTCGCATGGCCTCGACGGTAAAGCTGCCCAGATGCTCGGCCAGCCGGCCCCGCCAGGATGCGGCGACCTGATTGCCCGGTTGCAGCACCCCGCGCAGGCGCCGTCCCATGCCGCCCCGCACCAGGCCGGCGTGGCGGCCATGGTGCTGGGTCAGCAGGTTCACGATCGCCGCCGCCTCGCCATGGCGCCGCACCGACAGCACATAACCAACATCGGACCAGTTCATGGCCCGAATGTAGCAGGAGATTGCGCAGACGGTGGGAATTGAGCACAATGCCAGCCATGACGGAACCCCACGAGCTGCCATATAGCATCGAACACCGCCAAGAGGTGGCGCGGGCCGAGGGCTTGAAGGTGACGATCCTGACCTTGGCGGCGGGAGAAGAGGTGCCCTGGCACAGCCATTCCATCATCGATGACGACTTCTTTTGCATGGACGGCCCCATGGTCGTGGAAACCCGCCGGCCGGACGCGGCCAACGTTTTAAATCCCGGCGATACCCTGAAAGTACCCGTGGGCCGGCCCCACCGGGTCACCGGCCGGAACGGTGGCCCCTGCCGGTTTCTACTGGTCCAGGGCATCGGCGAACACGATTTCATTCCGGAATAAGGCGCCCAACCCCCACCTGTTGGCATCGCATGGTGGCAGGATCCCGCGGCCTGAAAATCCGGCCCGGATCTATCGGACGTGGAGGGAAGAATATCCAGCCGGCGAGAAGGAAGTTCGGCCAACCGGGTACCCATTATCCCTCCTCTGCCCCAGCGTTCCGATAACAATCAGAATAATGCCAGCCGCTATTTCCGAAACAGGTCAATTTTCCCATCCTTGCCGGTGAATAATCCCGGCCCGGACGGGATTTCTCCGATGGCAGTGTAGTCAAGCGGCTTGGCCGCGCCGCAAGCCGTCAACACAACCGCCAATACGGCGAAGACCGTTGCTGAAGGGAGCCGGCGCTTCAGTGATTCTATTTTCTCCATGCCATCGGCCTCCCTTAAAACTTCACGCGCGTACCGACAAGAACGGCTTGTACTTCCTCGAAATTGACGCCGGGGCGGTCAAGGTCATGATTGCGGATACCACCGTATATTTCAGTGCCAAATTCCAGTAGCTTCTGAACCGCGAAAAAGCCAAATGTCGTTGCCTCGTCTCCCGTAGCGGCGACATCTTCGGCTTCCATGTAGTCTATCGAAAATGCGGTCTTCCCAATTGCGAACAGGTTGGCGATATAGCCAATCTTGCCGTAAATGAAATTCGCATCATCGCGGCCCGTTGTTTCCAGGCTACGCGTTCCCGCCGCGAAGGTTCCGTTAATCCCGCTTTGATGTATAAGCGACAAGGAACCGGCCAGTTGATCGTCGAATTTGTCGATGTCCGAGCCATCCGCAAAAGCGATGGCGGCGGCGGTTTTGATGCCGGCATTTTCGTAATTCGCGGCGTATCGCAGCGCCGCGTCCCAGCCGCCGCCCGAAATATGCGAGGCGGAAGCCGTAAAGCCGGCCAACTTGGGTGTGTCATAGCGAATACGATCATCGCGGCTCAGTCCATCGAAGTTACTAAAGACCTGATTGATCTTTGGATTGGTGGCAACGATGGCGGTGTTGTTCTGGAAGAACAGGCCCCCCGCCATATCGGCAATGCCTGAGTAATTGATGACGCCGGTGCCGGATAAATCCATCTCCGAAGTGCCGTTGGAAGCCGTATCGCCCTGCCCAACCCAGAGCCGTCCAAACCGTTTGCTATCGAAATAAACTTCCAGCTTGCGCTCGGTGAAGCTGGCGCCACCGACACCATTGTCACTTAATTGACTGATCGAGGCGGTCGAATTCGACTCCATTTGCACTTCGATTTGAGTGCCGATGGTCACGTCACTATTTACCTTGCCCTTGCCGATCAACCGAATCCGGGTCGATGAATTATCATTATCGACGTGAAGCGTGTCGCTGCTATCGCCATCGTCGTAATATAGAATGCCACGATTGACCTGACCGGAAAGGGCGAGCGAGATGTTTTCCCCTCCCGAGGTCACGATCCTGGCTGGAGACAGGACAGCTTGATTGGTCCGGGTTTTTGCCGATAACGCTTCGACTTTACTGGCGAGCGATTTGAGCGCGCTGGATTGAGCCTCGATCATCTTCTGCTGTTGCGCGATGACACGCTTAACAGCCCGTTGACGAAGTTGGCACTGGACACAAGCGGCCTGGTCTGATTCTTTGACGTTCTGATTTGACCGGGGGATTCGCTGATGACGATGGGACAGCAGAAGGATCGTCAGGGGGACTTGATGGTAGGCTGGG
>JAKZRK010000153.1:0-9009 GCA_047518225.1 Alphaproteobacteria bacterium
TCGGGAGATCCGTTCCGGTTCAGGAGGCGCTCGACATCGCCGGAGATATCGCCGCCCGACCTAGGCCGAGCTTTACTCGGGGGATTGGGAGCACCCTAGATGTAGTGGGTATGGGTGACAACCGGATAGGCACGGAATAAATCAGATCGCCCTTTTCAGGTATTATTGGCATCGAGGCGAAGTCTTGCTCCACGCCCTGTAGGCGTAGCGCGAGGCGTTCCCATTCCCTGATTTGTTCTGATGGCGCTTGAACACTGCGATTGCGGCCTCTTTTGAAGAATATTGCGGCGCTTTGTAACCGCGCTTCGATGTCGTCTTGATCTGCTTCCGCCTTTAGCGTGATAGTTTTGAGGATGGTGGCCAGCATCTCGGCGGAGTAAGGCTCCCACCAATGTTCCTGGCCGCCGTCAGCCATCGCTGGACTCTTTCTTCAGCGGAACAACATTGCTGGCAATGAGCGCGCCAAGGATGCGCCGCAGCTCTGCGGACCATGCGTCCAGGGCATGGCGCTTTTCATCGAGATAACTGTGCTGGTCATAAACCGAACCAACACTGCTATCGGCATGGTTCAAGATGCGGTCGCGAATGAAGCGGGCAATGCCCAGCCCGCCCATTTCGGTTGCTGCGGTCCGTCTCAGATCGTGCGGCGTGACATGCGCGATGATGATCTTGCCTTCGCCCGGCTCACCTTCTGCCTCTGGATCCACGATATTATTGCGCAAGCCCTGGCCGACTGAATCGCCGCGCAGATGGGGCATTTTGCTGCGCCCACGGCCCGCTGGGAAAAGGTAATCTTCGCCACCTAGGGCCTCTATTTCGCCCAACAGTTCAAGGGCCAATTCAGACAACGGCACGACATGCGTACGCCCGGCCTTGTTGGTTGATGCCGGCTGCGTCCAAATCGCTTTTTCCTTGTCGATATGCCGCCTACGAAGGCTGACGATTTCGCTTTTGCGCTGCGCTGTCACCAATTGAAACTTGAGGGCCAATTGGGTGGCGTTCGTCATATCGGTGCCTGGCAAGCCACGCCAAAGCACGACGATTTCGTTTTCAGATAATGTCCGTTCCCGTTGCCTTTCAACGCCCCGTTTATCGATCCCCGTGACGGGGTTCATATCTACCAGCCCCTCGCTAATGCCAAAATTAAATAGCTTGCTCAACAAGGACTGAACCCGATTAGCAACGACGGGAGCGCCCCGGTCGCGGATTCCATTGAGCAGGGCCACAACGTCACGGCGGTTGACGCTAGCAGCTTTACGGCGTTTCCATTTCGGCAAGACATCCTTGTTTAAAAGGCGCCTATCCTCTTCGCCGCTCTTCTTTTTGACGGCGTGGCCGCCTAGGTATTCTCTAACCAACTCGCCAACCGTGGCCGCCTCGACATTGGCGCGTTTCTTTTGTTGGGCCTCCGCTGCCGGATCGCGGCCTTTGTCTTTTGCTCTTTGCGCCTCTGCCAAAGCTACCCGCGCATCGGATAGGCTCACGGCAGGATAGACGCCCAATTGCAGGCGACGAACCCGGCCCTCGAAATGATAACGATACGCCCAAGACTTTCTGCCTGATGGCGCAACACGGATAGCCAAACCCGACCTCGTAGGCTCTGGCACTTCAAAGCGTTGGGCCTTGGGCTTCAGCGTTACGATGTACCGATCAGTAAATTTTTTGGACTTTGGTGCCATGGGTCACGCTATGGGTCACGTTTATATAGTGGCTTCACGCAAACGGCGGCGCACAGTCGCGAACGCCTACGGCACTATAACCACGTGGTTTCCCAATAGCAAAGGTGTTCAGTGGCGTTCGCCGAAGCCCGTTAATATTCAGCTACCCACTGATCGCCGATCATGGCATTCAGTTTGCTCGCCGCCCGGCCCTTGGTCTCGAAGATGCGGGCCAGCGCCGCTTCCGAACCGCCGATCAGGGAATAGCCCACATCCATGGGCAATATGGCAATGCCGCCTTGCCGCAGCAGCGCAAAGGCCCGTTCGGCGTCGCCTTCGATATCATAACGTCCCATCATGGTATTTTGCGCCTATCTCCGCTATATTTCTGTCGGACATTCATTCCAAATTGATTAGGTATAGGTTGATGAGCCTGGACGCCATGGTTTCCCAATCCGACGATCTTCCATTTCGATTGACGCGCTATTCACCGACCATCGGCGGTGAGATCAGCGGCATCGATTTGAGCCGGCCATTGTCCGATGGTCAGGTCGAGGGTATTCGCGCGGCGCTGTTGGAATGCAAGGTACTGTTTTTTCGCGATCAGGATATAACAACCGATCAGCATCTGGATTTCGCCCGTAACTTCGGTGAGTTGGAAGTTCATCCCTTTGCCCCCCACAAGGACGGCTTTCCGGAAATCCTGGCCATCACCCATGACCACGATCACCCTGGACAGGAAAATGGCTGGCACTCGGATGTGACCTGGCGGCAACAGCCTTCCTTGGGCTCGGTGCTGCGCTGCATCGAATGCCCGGCAATGGGCGGCGATACCCTCTTCGCCGATATGTACGCCGCCTTTGACGGTCTGCCGGAAGTGGTGCGGGAAAGGGTTGAAGGACGCCTGGCCCTGCACGATTTCGAAGGCTTCCGCGCCCGCCTGCGCAATCGCGGCGCGACGGCGGCGGAATTGGAGGAATTCAACAAGACCTATCCCAACCCTGAACACCCCGTGATCCGCAGCCATCCCGAGACCGGGCGCAAGGGCATCTATGTCAATGCCGCCTTTACCAAGCATATCATCGGCATGGAACCTGAAGAGAGCGAGCGCTTGCTGACCGTCCTGTACCGCCAGGCCGGCATGCCCGAATATCAATGCCGCTTCCGCTGGGCCGCCAATTCCATCGCGTTTTGGGACAATCGCGCCTGCCAGCACTACGCCGCCTCGGACTACTGGCCGCAAAAGCGCCAGGTCGAAAGGGCGACGATCATCGGCGATACGCCTTTCTATAAAGCCGATGGACCGGTCACGGACATGGACGATAGCCCGTTTCGTGGCCGCATCGAAAAACAGCGCCTGGGGAACCGGGGCCCAACCTGTTCAAATCCTAGGCGGTATCTATACGGCGTCCGTATTGTCGTATTAGACTGCTCATCTTCCTGGCGAATGGGGACCAGGCGGGCGGGGGCCCGTGGCTTCGCAGCAATAGGGATGCCAAATGGCAAATGACGGCAAGGGGCCAAATGATTGGTTCACGGAACAGCTAACAGACCTGAAACAGGACTTGGGCCAGTTGGAAGAGAAGCTGCGCACGCCAAGCGGCCAAGGCGCAGGGGGACGGGATCGCCAGGGTGCCACCACGTCGGCGCCGATCTCGCGGCCCCCGACCATTGCACCACCGCCATCAATTGCACCTACGCCCACCATCGCCCCACCGCATATCGCGCCACCAGACACGCCGGCATATAGGCCGCCGCCAACAGCGCCTGCCCCCCAAGCCCGCCAGGAATTGCCCAGGGAAGCGCCGGTCCAGGCCCGCCGCACCACGCCGGCGCCGGCCACGACCGCCACCCTCACCAAACCGGCGCCACGGCCACGGTCAAGCCCTGCCGACGGCGGCTATCGTCTCGGTGTCGATGTGGGCGGCACCTTCACGGATCTTCTGCTGATCGATGAAGGCAGCAGCCACGCCTATACCGCGAAAGTACCCTCGACACCGGAAGATTCCGCACAGGGCGTGTTGAATGGGATCAATAAAATTTGCCTCGAAGCCGGCATAGAGCCCACCGCCATCGGCCGGGTCATGCACGGCACGACCGTGGCCACCAACACGGTGTTAACGGGCACCGGCGCCCTGGTCGGCCTGATCACCACCAGGGGCTATAAGCAGGTGTTGCAGATCGCGCGCTCTTATGTGCCGGGCGGCCTGGGCGGCTGGGTCATCTTCAACAAGCGCGATCCCCTGGCGCCACTGGAGCTGACCATCGAAGCCAACGAGCGCATGAGTGCCCTGGGCGAGGTGGTGGAGCCCCTGGACGAGGGGGCAATGGCGGAAAGCATTTCCAGTCTGAAAGGCAGCGGCGTCGAGGCCCTGACCGTCTCTCTGATCAACGCCTATGCCAATGGCGCCCATGAACAACGCATCCGCACCATCGCGGAACAGGTCCTGCCCGGCATTCCCGTCTCCATATCATCGGAAGTGATACCCGAGATGTATGAATACGAACGGGCCGAGACCACGGTGGTCAATTCCTATATCCGGCCCGTGGTTTCGAAATATATCGAAAGCCTGGAGGCTGAATTGAACCAGCGCACGAACGGAGTGCAGTTGCACATTCTGCGTTCGGATGGCGGCCTGGCCTCGGCCGAGGCGGCCAAATTGGCGCCGGTCAAAATGTTGATGAGCGGCCCGGCGGGCGGTGTCTCGGGCGCTATCTGGATCGCCAAGCAGGCCGGTTACGAAAACCTTTTGACCTTCGATATGGGCGGTACGTCAACGGACGTGGCGCTGATCGAAGGCGGCGTGGCGCGGACCCGGCGGGAAACCCGGGTGGCCGATGTCACCGTGCGCGCCTCCTCCATCGACGTGCGTACGGTTGGCGCGGGGGGCGGTTCCATCGCCTATGTACCGGAATTGACCAAGGCCCTGCGCGTCGGCCCGCAAAGCGCGGGCGCGGAGCCGGGCCCGGCCGCCTATGGCAAGGGCGGGGATGAACCCACCGTGACCGATGCCAACGTGGTGCTGGGCTATCTGCCGTCGGGGGCCCGCCTGGGCGGCGATATGCAACTAGATTTCGCCGCCGCCGAACGGGCCATGGACAAGGTGGCCAATGCCATGGGACTGGGCCTCAGGGAAGCGGCGGAAGGCATCATCAATATCGTCAACGAAAACATGTTTGGCGCCCTGCGTCTGGTCTCGGTCGAACAGGGCTATGACCCCAGGGATTTCGCCCTGATCGGATTTGGCGGCGCCGGGCCGCTGCACGCCAATGCCCTGGGCAGGTTGATGAACAGTTGGCCGGTGCTGATCCCGCCCGGCCCGGGGGTGTTGTGCGCCTATGGCGATGCCACCACGCGGGTGCGGGATGAAGCCTCGCGCACCTTTGTCCGCCGTTTTGAAGATACCTCGGACGGGGAAGTGCGGGGTATTCTAGAGGAACTGGCCGAAATGGCCGCCCACACCCTGGATAACGAAGGGGTGGCGCGGTCGGAACAGTCCGCGCTGTACCAGATCGATTTGCGGTATGCGGGCCAGGCCATGCAGTTGACGGTGGATATGACGCCCGAGGATTACGGCAGCGGCGGTCTGACGGCCGCCGGGAAACGGTTCAATGCGTTGCACGAACAGATGTTCACTTTCGCCCTGGAAACCGGGCACGAACTTTACAACCTGCGCGCCCTGGTGCAGGGCCAGGAAAGCACGGCCAAGGCGGAGGTCCTGGCGGCGGGAAGCAGCGATCCTTCCGCCGCCGTCTATCTGGATACCAGCGTCTACGTGGATGGCCGGGACCAACCGGCCAAGATCTATGACCGCGGCCAGTTGCTGGCGGGCAACCGCATTGCCGGTCCGGCAATCGTCACGGAAATGGACGCCACGACCCTGATCCTGCCCGGCCATGACGGCGAGGTCGACGCGGTGGGCAATATATTGATACGGCCGGCAACCTGAGGAGCGGAGCATGCGGATCGATTTCCATAGCAAACATCCGCCCATGGATGCCCGGATCAAGTCCGGGCATGACGGCGCATCTGGCCGTGACGGCATTGTAGCGCCCGCCGCTTCCCGCCTTCCCTCATTGCCGGGCTTGACCCGGCAATCCAACCAGTTAGCCACGCCAGACGAGGTCTAAGCCATGCCCGCGCGTATCATCCAAACCAACAAAACGCCGTTCCGGAAAATCGACCTGGACCCCATCACCCTGGATATTGTCGAAAACGCCTTGCGCAATGCGCGCGATGAAATGGATGCGGTGCTTTTCCGCACAGCAATGTCGCCGGGCATCCGCGAACAACACGACGCCTTTCCCATGATCGCCAATCATCAGGGCAAGATGGTGGTGGGGCAATTCGGCTCTTTCTTTCACGGTTTCCAGGAAGGCTATGATGGAGATATCGAAGAGGGCGATGTCTTCCTGACCAACGATCCTTATTCCTGCAACGGCGCCATCAGCCATCTGAACGACTGGCTGACCATGATGCCCATCTATATCGACGGCCGTATCGTCGCCTGGGGCGCCATGTTCGGCCATATGACCGACATTGGCGGCAAGGTGCCCGGCAGCCTGCCCACGGACGCGGCCCAGCTTTTCGAGGAAGGGGTGCAGATCCCGCCCGTGAAGATCTACCGCAAGGGCGTCTTGAACGAGGAAATTCTGGAGCTGATCCTGCGCAATTGCCGCCTGCCGGAGTGGAACAGATCCGACTTCAACGCCGTCATCGCGGCCCTTCGCATGGCGGAGCGGCGGGTGGTGGAGAATTGCGAACGCTTCGGCGTTGACGAATTCATCACCGCCATGGACGAGATGCTGGACCGTAACAAGCGCGCCATGGGCACCATCCTGAAACAGGTGATCCCCGAGACGAAACAATATTTCGAGGATTACATCGACGACGACGGCGTCGGCATGGGCCCCTACAAGATCGCCTGTACCCTGTGGCGCGAGGGGGACACGGCGATCTTCGATTTCGAGGGCACGGACCCGCAATCCATCTCTTCGGTTAATTTCCTGTTGAACGAGGAAATGTTCAAGATGTTCCTGGGCGCCTTCTTCATCAACATGTTCGACCCGCAAATCCTGTTCAACGACGGCTTCTACGATCTGGTCGAGGTGCGCATTCCCCGCGGCACCATATTAAAGCCGATCCGCCCGGCGGCGTTGAGTTGCCGGACCCATTTGCTGGGCCGAATTTTTGATATCATGAGCGGCCTGCTGGGCCAGGGTTCGCCGGATGCCCTGTGCGCGGCGGGCTTTTCAGACAGCCCCCATTTCATGTATTCGGGTTATGACAAGCATAGCGAGTGGTATCAGCTCTACCAGATCGGCTTTGGCGGCATTCCCGGCCGGCCGGCGGGCGATGGGGCCGACGGTCATTCCCTGTGGCCCGCCTTCACCAACGTCCCGAATGAATTTTTGGAGGCCTATTTTCCCCTGCGCATTATGCAGTATGAAACCATTGCCGATAGCGGCGGGCCGGGCCTGCACCGGGGCGGCAATGGCCTGTCCATGGGCTATCAATTCCTGGAGCCGGGCAATATCTCCATTCACGACGACCGTTGGCTAACCCATCCCTGGGGCGTCAACGGCGGCCTGCCCGGCGCGCGCAGCAATAAATTGATGGTGCGGGCGGACGGTAGCGAGGAATTGCTGGTCTCCAAATGCGACCGGGTGAAGGTCAACCCTGGCGATATTCTGTACTTCAACACCTGGGGCGGCGGCGGCTGGGGCGATCCGTTGCAACGCGATTCCGGCATCGTCGCCCTCGATGCCAGACGGGGCCTGATTACCATCGAAGGGGCCAAACGCTATGGAGTCATCCTGGGCCCTGATTACGGCGTGGATCAGCGCGGCACCGAGGATCTGCGCCGCCGCATGGCGGCGGAACGCGGCGATGTCCAGCTGTTCGACCGTGGCGGCACGGTGGAGGAACTAAAAGCCCGCTGCAAGGCCGACACCACTCTGGACCCGCCCGTAACGCCGACCTTTCAGAAATGGATGGGCCGCACGGCGGAGCCAAAGCTGGCCGAGGCGGCGGAATAATACTGTCGCGGATTTAGGGATGCGTATTCTTGAAATTAAGTTTGTATAGGGTATTATTGTCACAATGAAATTGGCGGGCCTGAAATCCGCCCCTTTCGCTGATCAGACGCCCTATGACCCTTCTAAACTCCCGTGGAGTTAAGCTCTATTGGAGCGGGAAGGCGGGGCGTTATATTTTTTTGCGCCACACTTTTATGCCTAAGCGTTGAGGCGGATATTTCGAAACAGGGTCCGGGCGGGTAGCCGCCGCGCGCCCTGTTTCGTTTCCGGCCTGCGCGCAGGCTTTCACTCACCACAATGCCGAGGATGACAAGACCAATGTCCATATTCAGAAACGCCTATTCGTACCAGCAACACAAAGACGGCGACGACAACCCGTTCGACGATGACTACCTGATGCAGGTAGACAACCGCGAAGCATCCATCACCGCCGACGATGCCTATGAAGATTACTCCAACCCGGATACCCGCCGGCGCAACAGGACGCGGGCGCCGGAATTATTCAAATATATCGACGATGTCATGACCTTCCAGGGCCGCGCCGTCGAGGATGACGACCAATTCTCGAATTTGGCCCAGGACCTGGGCACTTCGTAGGATCTGGCCCGGAAGTACAATGCCGGCGGTCTGGCGGACAGGGACCTGATCAAGCGGGCCGTGAGCACCGCATTGGCATGGGAAGCAGAGGCAACGGGACCACAGCGGGCCGCGCAAAGAAAGGCGGCGGAAAAAGCCGGCAACTACAGAATGGTCAGCAACGCCCCCCGGCTTGGCATGAACCATGCCGACATGGGCGGCCTGACGGCTTATGAAGCAGGGCCTTTTTCAACGGCACGCCCGATGACCGCTAGTCCATCGCCGCACCCATCAATGCCGCAATGCAGCCGTGGCGCGCGCCCAACCCGCCGACCGTGGCCGACCCGCTTGGCAGCAACAGTTTGGAGCTGGCGAATGCCGCCGGCGAGGCGGACAAGAACGCGGATGGCCCCCCCTCTCCGACGTCATTCGTAAAGGCGGAAGCCCCACAGACCCACGATAAACGGGCTGAAAGGCAAAATGCGGCCGGCAATAAGCCGAGCCAAAGCGATGTAGATCAGATGTCCCCGCTCGGCGTCGTGCGCCATTGGGCGACAAGTAATGGCGGGAAGTTGCATTTTGGACCCAGTAGCAGAATGTCGAATGAATTCAGCAAAAGCTGAGTCGGACCCGATTTCCTTGGACACAGAATTGGCTTAATCGAAGTGTCCAAGGAGGACCGGAACATGACCGATAATTTTGAGAAGAAAGTTGCTGTTGATGGGCCTGTGGTAAA
>JAKZRK010000154.1:0-6398 GCA_047518225.1 Alphaproteobacteria bacterium
GCGGCAAAAGGACGCTCTGTGGATAAGGGGACAGCCCGGCTACGCCGACCTGACCACTTCCCCACAGAGCCAACAACCAAAACCGAAGCGGTCAAACTATATGGTACATAAAGCGGTCAATTCAGTTTGTTATCGACAGACGGGCCAACCGTCGACGGTCGAAGAAGGCATGGCCCCGCTTGAACCCCTGCGCGGTGGCGGCCCCGATGCCTTCAACTACAAGACGCAATTTCCCCCACCCGTTGATCGAGCGTTGCGAGACCGAGACCCGCTATACGGCTCTGAAAGCTTGGAAAACGCAAAAGCTTACCGTATATAGGGCGCTTCTTTCTTGTTAGGAATGAAGACATGGCTCAGCAATGGACCCCCGATGGCTGGCGGCAACGCCCGGCCTTGCAAATGCCCGACTATGCCGATAAGGCGGCGTTGGACGGCGTGTTGGATAAACTGCGCAGCTTTCCCCCCCTGGTGTTCGCGGGCGAGGTGAATGCCCTGCGCCGCCGTCTGGCCCAGGTGTCGGAGGGCAACGGCTTTTTGCTGCAGGGCGGCGACTGCGCGGAAAGCTTCGCCGAGTTCCATCCCGACAACATCCGCGACACCTTTCGTGTCTTGATGCAGATGGCCGTGGTCCTAACCTTTGGCGGCGCCGTCCCGGTGGTCAAGGTGGGCCGCATGGCCGGACAATTCGCCAAGCCGCGCTCCAGCCCCACGGAAACGATAGATGGCGTCGAACTGCCCATCTACCGGGGCGACATCGTCAACGGCATCGAATTCGACGAGGCCGCGCGCCAGCCCGATCCGAACCGTCTGTTGACCGCCTACAGCCAGGCGGCGGCGACCCTGAATTTGCTGCGCGCCTTCGCCCAGGGCGGCTATGCCGATCTGTACAAGATCCACCGCTGGAACCTTGGCTTTGTCGAAGGCACCGAGGCCGCGGCCCGCTACCGGGAATTGTGCGGCCGTATCACGGAAGCCCTGGAATTCATGGAAGCCTGCGGCATCAACGGCGACAGCGTGCCCGCAATGCGGCAAACGGATTTCTACACCTCCCACGAAGCCTTGTTGCTGAACTATGAAGAATCCATGACGCGCCAGGACACCATCACCCGCATTGGCGGCTGGTACGATACCTCGGCCCACATGGTCTGGGTCGGCGACCGCACCCGTCAGGCCGACGGCGCCCATGTTGAATATTGCCGGGGTATCAACAATCCCCTGGGCCTGAAAGCCGGCCCGACCTTGGCGCACGACGATCTGCTGCGGCTGATCGACATCCTCAACCCGGGCAACGAGGCCGGGCGTCTGACCATCATCTGCCGCATGGGCGATGAAGGGGTGATGGAAAAGCTGCCGCCCCTGATCCGCGCGGTGGAGCGCGAGGGGCGCAAGGTTGTCTGGTCCTGCGATCCCATGCACGGCAACACCATCAAATCGTCGACCGGCTACAAAACCCGGCCGTTCGACCGCATCCTGGCCGAGGTACGCGGCTTCTTTGCCGTGCATCAGGGCGAGGGCACCCATGCCGGTGGCGTGCATGTGGAGATGACCGGGCAGGACGTCACGGAATGCCTGGGCGGGGCGCAATCGATCGATGAAGAACAATTGGCCTCGCGCTATCATACCCATTGCGATCCGCGCCTGAATGCCTCCCAGAGCCTGGAATTGTCATTCCTGATCGCGGAAATGCTGAAGCAGCAGCGCCCGGCGCGGCAATTGGCGCAAGCGGTGGAAGCCGCGCAATAGGCCACGATTTGGAACCGGGCGGCATAAACCAAGCGGCAGGTTGCCGGGAGATGGGGCATGACGGACAAAAGCCCAAGTGGAGATGACGATCTGAACGGCGATGTGGAGCGCTGGACGGATCAATATTTCAAGAAGACCCGCGCCATCGTGCAGCGCAATGGCGATGCCCGGGTCACCTATGCCATCTTCATGCGCCGTCCGGTCAGCTTCGCGCCCAAATTAATGATCGACTGGCTGAAGCGGATCGCCGCGGAACGGGGCACCGCCTTCGATATCGAGAATTGTTTCGGGGAGGGTGACTGGGTCGGCGCCGGAGAGCCGCTGTTGTATCTCAGCGGACCGCTGTCCCAGTTGGTGGATTTGGAAACCCTTTATTTGCAAAAGCTGGGGGCCTGCTGCGTGGCCGCCTACAATGCCTATCTGATGTGCGCCGCCCTGCCCGATTCACAGTTCCTGGCCATGGATGCCCGCCATTGCGCCGGTCATGAAATGGCCGAGATGATGGCCTATGCGGCCTCTGTCGGCAGCGAGGCGGCCCGCCGAGACCGGGATGCGGTTGGCTTTATCGGCAACGCCACGGACGCTACGGCGCATTTTTTTGGCAACGAAAAGGGCCTGGGCACCATGCCCCATGCCTTGATCGGTTATGCCGGCAGCACCTTGCGGGCGGCGGAGATGTATGTCGAGGCTTTTCCCGGCGAACCCTTGACCGTGCTGGTCGACTATTTCGGGAGGGAGGTTACGGACGCCCTGGCGGTGTGCCGCCGGTTCCCGGATCTGGCGGAGGACGGCGCCGTGGCCGTACGCCTGGACACCCACGGCGGCCGCTTTGTCGAGGGGCTGGACACCCCCGCCTCTTATGCCGTGCTGGAACGCCATGTGCCCCGCGCGGTCCGGCAATACCGCAATACCCAGGAATTGCGCTGGCTGGTCGGCACCGGCGTCTCCGCCGCCGCCATCTTCCATATGCGCGATACCCTGGACGAAGCGGGCTTTCCGAACGCGCGGATCGTCGCGTCCTCGGGCTTCAATTTCTTCAAATGCCAGGTCATGGGCAGCGTCAATGCCCCCATCGATGTGGTCGGCACCGGATCTTTCCTGCCCGACGACTGGCCCGATACCTACGCGACGGCGGATATCGTCGCCTATGACGGCAAGGCGGGCGTTAAGGTGGGGCGCGAGTTTCTACTGCAGCGGCGCTGATGGCACAGCCTTCGTGACGCCGCGCTGACCCGCCGATCGACCGGTCCATGTTCAGAAATTTAACGGACGGCGCCAAGGGTGCCTGGTGCATGATCGTCAGCACCCTGCTGTTGACCATCCAGGACGCCATCACCAAGTGGCTGACGGTGGATTTCCACGCCGGCGAGATCCTGTTCCATCGTGGAATTTTTACCTTTGTGCCCATTGTCTTCCTGGTGGCGTGGGCCGGGAATTGGCGGATCCTGATCTCGCGCGATCTAACAGGAACCTTGATCCGCGCCGCCCTGGGGGCCGCCACCTCGATCTTCGTGATTTTGTCGTTTGTCTATTTGCCCCTGGCGACGGCACTGGCGATCATATTCCTGAACCCGATTATTTTGACCACCATGTCCGTGCCATTGTTGGGGGACCGGGTCGGCTGGCGCCGCTGGGCCGCGGTTCTTGTCGGCTTCGTGGGGGTTCTGATAATGGTACGCCCCAGCGGCGATGGGGTGCCGTTCTTTTATATCTTCCCCCTGGTCACCGCCTTGCTGGCTTCTCTACGTGATGTGGCGACGCGCCGTCTGCGTGGGACCGATAGTTCCCTATCGATCCTGTTCTATTCCATGCTGGTTGCCGTTCTGGCCGGTGGCGCTTTCCTACCCATGCTGGGCGCCCATTGGCCCAACTTGTTCGACTGGGGTCTGCTAGCGGCCGCTGGCGTATTGGCCGGCATCGCCCACCTGTTGATCATTCAGGCCTTGCTGCTGGCGCCGGTGGGCACCGTGGCGCCACTCAGATACCTCTCCCTGGTCTGGGCCGTCGTGATCGGTTATGGGGTCTGGGGCGATGTGCCCGACCAATGGAAACTGGCTGGCGCCACACTGGTGGTTGGCGCCGGGCTGTTCATCCTGCACCGCGAGCTTAGAAAGCCGTGATCGGGGGCATCTATTCAGCGGCGATCTGGACCACTTGTTTGCCGAAATTCTCGCCCTTCAGCATGCCGATGAAAGCGGCAGGCGCATTTTCGATCCCCTGGGTGATGTCTTCCCGGTATTTGATCTTGCCCGCCGCCAGCCAACCGGAGATCTCGGCCATGAATTCGGCCTTCAAATCCATATGGTCAGAGACGATGAAGCCCTGTATCCGAACCTTGTTGCCGACAACGGTGCCTAGGTTTTTTACCCCTTCGGGTTTTTCCAGGTTGTACTGGCTGATCATGCCGCAGGCAACGACCCGGGCGTAAGGATTGAGTTTCAACAGGACCGCGTCCAGCATCGCGCCGCCCACATTCTCGAAATAGACATCGATGCCCTTGGGACAGACCTGGGCCAGGCCATCGCCCAGGGAAGACGCCGTCTTGTAGTTGAAGGCGGCATCGAAGCCCAGTTCGTCCCTGATATAGGCCACTTTGTCATCGGAGCCGGCACTACCCGCCACATGGCAGCCCTGTAATTTGGCGATCTGCCCGGCGACCTGTCCGACCGCGCCGGATGCCGCGGATACATAGACTGCCTCGCCCGCCTTTGGCTGGCCGATATTGCGCAGACCGACCCAGGCCGTCATGCTGGGCATGCCCAGGACACCAAGATAATGGGACAGGGACGCCACCTTGCCGTCAACTTTATTGACCTGGCCCGCCTTGGCCACGGAATAGGTTTCCCAACCCAGGCGGCCTTCCACCAGATCACCAACCGCCAAGGACGGGTCATTGGACGCCATCACTTCGCCGACCGCGCCGGCCTGCAAGACCTGCCCCAGTTCAAACCCGGGGGTATAGGATTTCTGATCACGCATGCGGCCGCGCATGTAGGGATCAAGCGACATAAAGATGTTACGCACCTGCACCTCGCCTGGCCCCGGTTCGGCCGCCGGGCCCTTCGCGACCTCGAAATGAGAGGCATCGACCCAGCCGGTGGGGCGGGATTTGAACAAAATTTGCGTGTTTTCGGTCATTTCATATTTGCCTTACTCTAAATCCGATCCCGCTGTATGGCATCGACCGCGGCACGGCGCAATAGTGGGCTACGGCGTCAAAATCTCGTAATTAACTGCAAATTCATCAATTCAGAATACTACGGTGGTCTCATATTATTTTGAATGAGAATGCGATGTCCGAAGCCGCCGAAATAGCGGGTGCGCCGAAAGCAGCCGAGGAAGATTCCGAGGAAACATTTCGGTCGGCCGCGCAATCCCAGGCCATGGATCAGGCCTTGGACGAAGGTGATCGTGACTCTCTGCACACCCTCCCCCTTGCCTTGTTGCCCTTGAACACGCCGTCCCTGTTACGAGCGAAATTGCTCAAGGACAGCCATATGCGAAGCGTGATCGAGATGTTTAATTCCGGCAACGCCGGTAGTGGCCGCATGGAAGTGGAGGCGTTATCGAACGTCTTTGAAGACTCCGAGGATTTCAAGGCTGATTTGGCCATTTTGGAGCATATGCAAAGACTGCACAGCTATGATGTCTATAGCTTGCGGATCGAGCTGCGCCGATTGGGTATTCCCATCAACGAGCAGGCGGGCTTGCAGTTGTCAGAGCGCAAGGCCAAGGAATTGACGATCTATATGACCGAGTTTACCCGGCCGCTGATCCAGCAAATTTATGGCGGCGACAGTGCCGAGATCCAGGACATGGACCAGTTGCTGGGGATGTTCAAAAAACCCGACAAGGGGGATGCGATTAAGAAACTCAAGATGATCGCCGACAAGCTTGGCATCCCGTTGAGCGAAGTTCCCACTTTTCTGGAAGAATATGGCGATGTCTTTCTGTCCCTGGCCTACTACAAGGGCGCGCTGGATGAAATTATTCCGCGGGTCACTGCATTTCTTGATGAACTGGATGAAATTAACGCAAATTTTCAGGTTCGCCAGATGCCGCGTTTCGAGGAAACCTGCAATACATTGCAAATGCGTTTCAACGACATCACCGCATCCATCACCGGACGATTTGAAAGTTTTGACCGCAATTCAAAAACCCTGTGGGACAACATCAACGCCGAATCCTTCCAATCCATGAAAGAAATGATCGAGGCCCATTACGTCACCATCGGCGGCGTCCTATGCGGCCTGATGGTCAAGATGGACGCCTGGGACGAAAAATTCGCCAACGGCCGCGGCGGCCCCGTCTCCAAGGCCGACTTCATCATGTCCGAGATGCGCATGTGCATGAATTAGTCGGTCGTGAAGAATACGGAATTTCAGCTCCATTGAACTATCATCGGAGCTTGGATTGTCAGGCATGATCTCCAGATGAAGGCGCAAAGAAGCCTGATCCATTTGAGGATGAGACGGAAGTTGTAGCCGGCGGCGGCGGGGATGGGGTTGATGGCGGCACCCTGCTTGTGGTCGAGGCGGTTTCGATCCATGCGGTGACCGTTTTTGAGGTGGCCGATGACCGGCTCGACGGCCGAGCGGCGCTTCATCTGCCGTTTGATGGCCGGCGTGACCCGTCGCTTTTGTTTGGCCGTGAAG
>JAKZRK010000155.1:0-10527 GCA_047518225.1 Alphaproteobacteria bacterium
GACGAGCCAAGCTCGCCCGCATTTACCACAGGCCCATCAACAGCAACTTTCTTCTCAAAATTATCGGTCATGTTCCGGTCCTCCTTGGACACTTCGATTAAGCCAATTCTGTGTCCAAGGAAATCGGGTCCGACTCAGCGAAAGGATAGGTTGCGTTAGCCTTGACTTGCGGCATACTGCGCCCTTGGCAACAACAATCGAAAGGAGGTGATCCAATGTCTAGTGAAATGCGCGCCGTAACGATCGGCCGGGGTATTAATGGTGGACAAAGGGAAAGCCTCTCTGTCTTGACCTGATACCATTGCAAGTGATCGGGACGTTCGTACGGCCCTATTCACCGAAAGGCGGCCTGGTCTTATGACTGGCCGCCTTTCTTTTTGCCGGCACACTATTTTGAAATTGCCTGCCGCCGTTTTTTCGCCACGGCCTGGGCTTTGCGATAGACATCCAGCAGATGCTCCGCATTGACCTCGGTGTAGCGTTGGGTGGTCGACAGGCTGGCATGGCCCAATAATTCCTGGATCGTGCGCAAATCGCCGCCCCCCGCCAAGAGATGGCTCGCGAAGGAATGCCGCAGGGCATGCGGCGTTGCCGTGGCGGATAGGCCAAGGTTGATGCGTAGTTGCTGCATCCGGGCGCGCACGACGCGCTGGTTCAAACGTTTACCACGCACGCCCAGGAACAACGGCCCCTGGGCCGGTAGATCATGGGGGCATAGATCGAGATAGGCGGCCACAGCCTTAGCCACCACGGGCAGGACCGGGACCAGACGGTCCTTGCCGCCCTTGCCCCTGACCATCAGGCTTTCTTCCAGGGGGGCCTGACCCCGGTTCAACGCCAGCGCCTCGGCAATGCGCAGGCCGCAGCCATATAACAGGGTCAACACCGCCACGTCGCGGGCCTGTACCCAGGGCTCGTCAGACAGCGTGGCGACCTCTTCCACCGCCGTCACGGCCTCGTTCACCGGCAAGGGCTTGGGCACGCCATGGGGTTGCTTCGGCGTGCGCAGGCCGTGAATGGCGGCGTTGGCGAGCAGGTCCTGACGTTCGCAAAAGCGGAAGAAACTCCGCACCGATGACAGCGCCCGGGCCAACGAGGCCGGGCCCAGGCCATCGCGGCGGCGGCGGGCCAGATAGGCGCGGAAATCCAGGGTGCGCAATACGCCAAGATCATCCAGTCCGGGGGCCTGCCCCAGATGCGTTGTGACAAAATCAATAAAGCCGTTCAAATCTCGCTCATAGCCGGTCAGAGTATGTTCTGAATAACGGCGTTCCGATTGCAGCCATGTCCGCCAGCGCGCCACGGCGTCGGCCACGTTCGCTCCGCGCTGGGAATTTAGTTGGACAGATCCAGCCATGACCGAAACAACCGCTCCATCAACCGGCTGAGGAATTGCAGCATTTCCGTGCCTTGGCCGGGTTGGAATTCATCCCCGTCCCGGCTGCCAAGGGCCAACAACCCCGGCGGCGAGCCGGGCGAGGGCAACAAACGAACCAGCGCCTGGCTGCGCACCAGATCGGCGGCGGGGCCGAAAACCGCCCGGTCGCCACACCGCACCGCTTCCAACCGGGTGGCGGCCCCGGGGCCCAGCACGCGGTCAACCTGGCCCGCCGGCAGCACATAGACACCTCCCGTGGGTGCCTGTGCCGGGCCGTCATCGGCCGTCTCGACACACAGGGTTACCGTATCGATACCAAGAATTTCCGCCATGTCGCGGGTGATGACATGGATCAAATGTTCAAAATTGCGCGCTTCCAGCATGGCCAGGGCGGCGGCGTTAACCTTTTTCTGCGCGGCCTGGTTGGCGCGGCCGTTGGCCAATAATACTTCATGTTGAGCCTTCAGCCGGGTCACTTCATCGCACAGGCGCCGGGCCACGATCTGCCCCATATCCAGGACATTTTCACCGCTATGCAGGGCCTCGGGACGCAGCAGGGGCAACAGATCAGGGTTGTCGCTCAGGAAATTTGGGTTTTCCAGCAAATAGCCGCGCACCACCTCCGCCTCGGGCGAATTGGCCGAAACCCTGCCGCGCGGTTTGGCCGATATGCGCTTGCCGGTCATGCTCAATCCTTGCGGTCCAGGATGGATTGTCCGGTTTTCCGCCAGTCGGCCAGGAAAGCATCCAGGCCCTTATCGGTCAAAACATGTTTGGCCAGCTGCCGGATCACGTCAGGGGGAATGGTACAGACATCGGCGCCCAGGCGGGCGGCTTGCAGCACGTGCATCGGTGAACGGATCGAGGCGACCAGGACTTCCGTTTGGAAGCTGTCATAATTGCCATAGAGCGCCGTGATCTCGGCGACCAACTGCATGCCGTCATGGCCGATATCATCCAACCGGCCCACGAACGGCGAAATGAAAGAAGCCCCGGCCTTGGCCGCCAAAAGGGCCTGATTGGCTGAAAAACAAAGGGTGACGTTAACCTGGGTGCCATCCTGTCTAAGGGTGTGGCAGGCTTTCAGGCCGTCCCAGGTCAAGGGCACCTTGACCGCGACGTTATCGGCGATCTTGGCCAGGGTCCGGCCTTCCGCCACCATCGCCTCGACCTCCGTCGCCGCCACTTCGGCGCTGACCGGGCCGTCCACCAACGCGCAGATTTCCGCCACCACGTCGAAAAAATCGCGCCCCGACTTTGCGATCAGGGATGGATTCGTGGTCACCCCGTCCAGCAGTCCGGTCGCGGCCAGGTCGCGGATTTCAGCGACATCGGCGGTATCTACAAAAAATTTCATGGCACCTTCATTCCGAATTAACCAGGTCCTCGCCCCGAATTATCGCCTGCAATTGTCATCGCTACTTGTCGGCATCGGCGGGGACAGGCAGAGTCTAGCCGATGGCCGCGCCCCATACCAGTGAAGCTGATGCGAAATTCGACGACATGGCACCGCCGCGCCGGGTGCATGTCTTGCTGCCTTTACCCCTGGGCAGCGCCTATGACTACCTGGTTCCCCAGGGAGAGCTGATCCAGGCCGGTGATTTCGTCGCCGTTCCCCTGGGCCGGCGCACCGTGGTCGGCGTGCTCTGGGGCGAAGGATCGGCCGATCCCGATCATGCGGTGGCCGAAAGCCGTCTGCGCCCCGTCGCACACCGAATACCCACACCGGCAATGGCCGAGGTGACCCGCCGCTTCGTCGAATGGTTGGCGGATTATACCTGCGCCTCGCCCGGCGCGGTGCTGCGCATGGCCATGTCGGTCAGGGCGGCGTTGGAGCCGCCGCGCCCCCGCCTGGCCTACGCCCTGGCCGGCCCGCCCCCCAGCCGCATGACCGGGGCCAGGCAACGGGTCATCGAAGTTCTGGCCGACGGCATCCCCCTGCCCGGCGCAACCATCGCGGAACTGGCGGCAGTCAGCAGCGGCGTGGTCCGGGGCCTGTTGAAGCAAGGCACCTTGCGGGAGGTACAATTGCCCAGCGAATTGGCGGTGCCGGAGCCCGATTGGCGAAAGTCCGGCAAGAAGTTGAACGAGGAGCAGCGGGACGCCGCGGCGGCCCTGCGGGGGAAAATAGAGGCGGGGGGTTATTCCACCACATTGTTGGACGGCGTGACCGGCGCCGGCAAGACGGAGGTCTATTTGGAGGCGGTCGCCGCCACCTTGGCCCGGGGCCGCCAGGTTCTGGTTCTGGTGCCCGAAATTGGCCTGACCGCGCAATGGCTGGAGCGGTTCGAGACACGCTTCGGCGCCGCGCCCCTGGCCTGGCATTCGGATCTGGGCGCGGCGAGGCGCCGGCTGACCTGGCGGGCCGTGGCCCAGGGCCGGGCCAGGGTGGTGGTCGGGGCGCGGTCGGCGCTGTTTCTGCCCTACACGGATTTGGGCCTGATCGTGGTGGATGAAGAGCACGACGGCGCCTTCAAACAGGAAGACGGGGTAATCTACCACGCCCGGGACATGGCCGTTTTGCGGGCCTCGCTGGGAGAAATACCCATTGTCCTGGTCTCCGCCACCCCCAGTCTGGAAAGCCAGGTCAATGTGGAGACCGGCCGCTATGGCAGGCTGCATCTGCCGAGCCGCATCGGCAGCGCCCAACTGCCGCAAATCGAAGCCGTGGATATGCGCGGCGAAGCGCCATCAGGGCCGCAATGGCTGTCGCCGGTCCTGGTCACGGCCATGCAGGAGACCCTGGCGGCGGGCGAACAGGTTTTGTTGTTTTTGAACCGGCGCGGTTATGCCCCCCTGACCCTGTGCCGGACCTGCGGCCACCGCCTGCAATGCCCCCATTGCACCGCCTGGCTGGTGGAACACCGCTTTCATGGCCGCCTGCAATGTCACCATTGCGGCTTCAACCTGCGCCAACCCGATGCCTGCCCGGAATGCGCCGCGATAGGCAGCCTGGTCGCCTGTGGCCCCGGTGTCGAACGGCTGGGCGAAGAAGTGGACAAGTTGTTTCCCGACGTCCCCCGCATGTTGATAGCCTCCGACACCTTGCGCGGCCCGGAGGCGGCGGCCGAGGCCATCAAGCAGATCGCCGGGGGCGAGGTCGCCCTGATAATCGGCACCCAGATCGTCGCCAAGGGCCATCACTTTCCCATGCTGACCCTGGTCGGCGTGATCGATGCCGATCTTGGTTTGCAGGGCGGCGATCTGCGGGCGGCGGAACGGACCTATCAGATGCTGCATCAGGTGGCGGGCCGCTCTGGGCGGGCGCAACGTCCCGGCCGGGCCCTGTTACAGACCTATATGCCCGAACATCCGGTGATGCAGGCCTTGATTTCCGGCCAGCGGGACCGCTTCATGGCCCAGGAGCGGGAGGCCCGCCGGGCCCAGGGCCTGCCCCCTTTTGGCCGGCTGGTGGCCTTGATCGTTTCCGGCCGGGACGAGGCCCAGGTAATGCAAACCGCCCGCGATCTGGGCCGGGCCGCGCCACGGCAGGGGAAGGTGGAAATCCTCGGCCCCGCGCCCGCGCCCCTGAGCCTGCTGCGCGGCCGCTTCCGCCAGCGCCTGTTGTTGAAAACCCCGCGCGCCGTCAACGCCTCGGCCCTGGCCAGGGCCTGGGTGGAAGGGGTCGACTACCCCAACCACGTACGGGTGGCGATCGATGTGGATCCGTATAGCTTCTTGTAAGTTCAAAGTTTGATTTCAGGTCGAATAGGGACTTGTGCCACCGGCATGCTCCCCAGCGCAACCTGGCGCTAACGCCAGAACACAGCTATACCAAAATCGGGACAGACGTTTCCCGCGCAACCGGGAACCCACGGCAGATGGAGAGCACATCCTCTAAACTGTTGATTTCATTGCTAAATCAAAAGCATATGGATGCCCGATGTTGGCTGGAATTGGACTCCATTGATAAAAGAGAGAAGAGGCGCGGTCCCATTGAGCGACCAAGTTCGCGGTTGCAGCACACCAGATGTCGGGCCTCGGTCGTTTTGCTCGGTCAACCTATCGCGGTCACCTTGCGCTATCGTGCCAATACCGGAGTATCGCTTGCTAAAATGCAGCTGCGTGCGGATGATTTGGCTTAGATAGAGGTACTCTTGATGGTCGAACGCGCGAAGCTCCATTCCGTCATTCAATTTGTCATCAGTAGTTGTCGACGGGCGCTGGTCTGGCTGTTCTTGTTCAGCCTCGGCATAAATCTGCTGATCCTCGCTTCGCCCATTTATATGATGCAGGTGTTCGACCGGGTGCTCGCGAGCGGCCGCTTTGAAACGCTGATATTCCTGACCTTGATCGCCGGCTTCGCCGTCTTCGTGATGGGCGTTGTCGAGACCGCGCGGGGCCGTTTCCTTATTCGCGTCGGCAATTGGCTTGATCACCGTCTTTCCCAGCATGTCATTGCCTCGACACTGTCGGCACGCCTTGCCGGCCACGCCGGCACGGCGCAGCCGCTGCGCGACCTTGCAACACTGCGTTTGACGATTGCCAGCCCCAGCATCAATGCCGTTATTGATACACCCTGGGTACCGGCTTTTATTGTCATCATCTGGCTGATGCACCCGCTGCTGGGCCTTGTCGCGCTGGGCGGTGCGATCGTCTTGTTCGCCGTGGCGTTGATCAACGAACTGGTATCCAGGAACGCGCTAAGGAGGGCCGGACAGTTCTCCATCGCAGCGACGCAATCGGTCGAGTCGGCGCTTAGAAATGCTGAAGTAGTCCAGGCTTTGGGTATGTTGCCGGCGCTTCTGGGGCGTTACGGAAATACCAACGCCAAGGCGTTGGAAGCACAAAGTCGGGCTGGCGACCGTGGCGCGGCGCTGGTCGGCTTGTCGAAATCGCTCCGCCTGTTTGTCCAAATTGCGATCCTGGGGAGCGGTGCCTGGCTGGTGTTGCAGGGAGAGCTGACATCGGGTGGAATGATTGCCGCATCAATACTGCTGGGCCGGGCGCTCGCGCCGGTCGAACAATCGATCGGCGCCTGGCGGCAATTGGTTGGCGCACGGGATGCCTGGCAGAGATTGACGCATCTGCTTAGTAACGTTTCGACCCAGGCAAAAGGCATTTCATTACCGCCGCCCAACGGGGATTTGAGCTGCCAGCAGATGACTCTCGTCCCTGCCGGTAACAAGAATCCAATATTGCGTAACATCACGTTCGATCTCGCCAGAGGAGAGACGTTGGGTATCATTGGGCCGTCAGCGGCGGGGAAATCCAGTCTGTGCAAGGTGCTGACCGGCGCCTGGAAACTGACATACGGTCATGCGCGGCTGGATGGTGCCAATATTACATCCTGGCACGCCGACGAACTGGGGCCTCATCTTGGCTATCTGCCGCAGGATGTTGAGTTGTTCGCGGGAACCGTTTCGGAAAATATTGCACGGTTGGCTCCCGATCCGGATACCGCGGCCGTCGTCACCGCCGCCAAGACCGCCGGTGTTCATGACATTATCCTGTCCCTGTCCGATGGCTACGACACCGAAGTCGGTGAAGCCGGTTCATTCCTATCCGGCGGAGAACGCCAAAGGGTGGGACTGGCCCGTGCCTTTTACGGCAAGCCGAAGCTGATCGTCTTGGACGAGCCGAATGCGAGCCTGGACGCCGCAGGCGAGAACGCATTGGTCGACGCCATCATTGCCGCCAGGGAATGGCGGGCGACAGTGCTTCTGGTGACCCATCAGCCGGGCATTCTGCGCACGATAGACAAACTGTTAGTACTGCAGGACGGTGAAATTCAGGCATTTGGCCCCCGTGATGAAGTCCTCGTCAAACTTCGTCAAGCGGCAGCACCGGCGCAAATCCCGGCGGGCGGCGTTTCATGACCGGTGGGAGATGGAACATTGAACGCCACGAATAATGCCCTGCATGGGAAATCTGGCGCGGCCGAAAACCCCGAGCGTCCGGCTCCAGCCGGCGAACCGGCGGTTCCCTTGATACGGGAGGTTCGCGGGCCATTGGTTCTGGGATTGTCCGCGTTGGGGCTGTTTTTCGTGATTGGCGGTATCTGGGCGGCGACGGCGCCGCTCTCGGGTGCCGTAATCGCGCCGGGCATCGTTAGTCCGGAAAGTAGCCGCAAAACAGTCCAGCACCTTGAAGGCGGCATTATCCGGGAGCTGAAAGTACGTGAAGGCCAGCGCGTCGAAGCCGGCGAATTACTGGTTGTTATGGAAAATGTAGGCGCCCAATCGGAAGTCGGCGCGCTGACCCGCCGTTTGCGTGTTTTGGTAGCCACGGAAGCGCGCTTGAGAGCCGAGCACTCCGGATCCGCGAACGTGCGTTTTAACCATCCTTCACTTCTCGACCGCAATAATACCGATGTCCGTGCCGCCATCGAGGCGGAGCTCAACCAGTTTCAGACCCGGCGCGAGAATGCCCTTAGCCGCGCCGCCATTTTGCGCCAACGTATTTCACAACTGGAAAAGCAGATAGAAGGGTTCAATCGTCAGCTGCAGAGTGTTAAGCGGCAGTTTGTCCTGATCGGGGAAGAAATCGCGGACGTCGACCAGCTTATGCGGAAAGGCCTGGTCCGCAAGCAACGTTTGTTGGCATTGCAGCGGACCGAGGCCCAGCTGCACGGGTCCGAAGGTGAACTTGTGGCCAGGGTTGCACGTACCGAGGAAGCGATTGGTGAGACCAAATTGCAGATCGTCAACATGAAGATCGGACGCCAGGAGGAAATCGACCAGCAGCTTTCCAAGGTGCGGGGTGAACGCGCCGAACTGGAAGAACAAATCCGCACCAGCCTGGATCGTTTACGGCGGACCGAAATTCGGGCGCCGGTCGCCGGGACGGTTCTGAGTTTGCGTTATAAGACGAAGGGCGGCGTTATTCGCCCGGGCGAACCGATCCTCGACCTGGTACCGCTGGAGGGCGAATTGGTAATCGAGGCAAGGGTGGCGACCAACGATGTTGATAATGTCCGTTCCGGCCAGAGCGCTTATATCGTGTTCTCGTCATTTGCCCAGCGGAACCTCAAGCGCATTAGCGGCAAGGTTGACAGGGTTTCGCCCGACGCGTTGGAGGATGATCGGTCAGGGGAACGCTATTATGCGGGCCGCGTAACCGTTGACCGCCTGCACCTGCTTGAAATCGCGCCCGAAATCGAGTTGGCGCCGGGAATGCCGGCCGAAGTGTTTATCGAAACCGGCGAGCGGACAATGCTCGAATACCTGATGCAGCCGTTCCTGCAATCCGTCGAGCGCGCCTTCCGCGAGAAGTGATCAGGCGATGAAGACCGTGTCGTAACCAAGATCCTCCAGAGACGCCACGGTCAGGTCCGAAAATACATTGTTGGAATTAATGTACCCGGTCATGATTTCGTTGGTGAATGTCTCTTCGTCCCAATGAGAATCACGGGTGCCGGCGCGGCCGTCCTGCTCGACCGGCACGCCGCCCGTATCATCAAGTCCGGTGGCGGATTCGTAAACGCTGGTCGCATTCCCGCCGATAAATTTCGGGGCATCGGTCCCGCCACCCGACAACAGATCCAGATAAGTCCAGACGGTGCCAAAGCCGATGCTGTGCATCATTTCGTGGATGACAATGTCATCCCAAAGTGTTCCCACTTCGCCCGAAGGCAGGGCATCATAAACAGCGGCATCGGCGATATCGAATTCCATGATCGCCTTCGCCGGCAAGAAGCCGTCGGTGCGGATCGCTGTTGGCCCGGCCCGACCCAGAATGCCGCCCTCGCCATCGATATCCGAAAGCTTGGCATCAATGGTGATGTCGTCGATCACTTTGCCCCGGAAGAAAACATCGGCAATGTCTCCGGTGATAAGATCGCTGATCCATTCAGACGAGTCGATAAACGCCTGCTGCAAATCAAAGGTCCAGGAGCCTTTGAAATTGATCTCGATGTTGTAGTGGCCTGTATCGCCGCTGATATAGTTCGACAGCACGTTTGGATCGCTTGAACCGCCGCCGCCTTTGCCGCCGCCATTGCCGCCGCCATTTCCGCCGCCATTGCCGCCTTTGGCGCTGAATCCGGAATCAATGAAGATTAAATCACCATCGGCGGGCGTACCGCCGGCGGCAGGTTCGAATTCAGTGGAATACGAAATCGCTTCAATGGGCACTTCAACGGTGAAAAATCCGGCATTTGTATCCGCATTCACCTGGGTCGCGAACAGACCGTGACCGCCTTGCCCAAAGGCATCGGCCAAGGTGAAACCATGAACCGGTCCGGCATCGGTATATCCGGCACCGAACCCAGGCGTTGTATCGTCGCCGTGAATTACACCACTTTCATCAACCGTCGTATCACCGTCTGACAACAAGGCATTAAGATCGCCGCCATCGAGCTCCATGGACAGTCCGGCCAAGGTGTTATCGACCGGCAAGTTCAGTGGCACCCCATCGTCACTTATGGGAAACGCATCAATTTGTTCCGTCGACGCCAAATTTTCTGGATTTGAAAAAAAGTCGGCATCGAAGCCTGTTGGGCCAATTTTCAGCATGAACTTTACTCCGCAGGCCAGTTAGGAAATCCGCCTAAATGAAAACGTTGAATATTAGCACTTTATGCCGTCTAGCAGACTTGTCGTAGCAGGATCTACGCCATGGGTTCGTTTATAATTGTTTAATTGCCTAAAGCCGTCAATTGCAATCCGCTGCCGCTCTTCCGCCGGACAGATATTTCGCACCCTAACATTTTGCGCTGATGATGAATTTGCGTATTGCAATGTCCGAGTTGGGTCCAGACTGGGTTACAGTGACAGTGCACTAAATTGACATCGCTAAAAGAGTATTATAGGGGAACGGTGACAGGGTATTAAATGCGAGTCCTATTCCGTGTGCTTAGGCTTTGGCTGGCGCTTTCGGGCGATCACTTGGCGTCCAAGGGTAACCTCGATCTTTTTGAGGAACGCCGGACTGCCCAGCGGCCGGCCGACAGTCTCGGCCCGGCGCAGGCGGTCATGGGCAGCGCCATCGTCCACGTCCCCGTCAAGCAGACCGGCCAGATCGGGTATAAGCTTGGTGAGCGGTGCCGCCGTGGTGACGCCGTCTTTGACGCCGGAAAGGTGGGCATGAATGCTCGACCAGGGCCAGTCCCGGGCATGGACGACCAGCCTGGCGCGCACCGGATTGAGCAGGACATAGCGCACGGCGGCCGCCAGATGGGCCTCGTCCATGGCCACGGCGCCGAACCG
>JAKZRK010000156.1:0-6255 GCA_047518225.1 Alphaproteobacteria bacterium
AAAAATCACCCGAAATACAGCGGCGGCGACAAAAGCCAAGGGGAAGGGCAAGGAAAATCCAGACCGGACCAAACGAAATACTGAAAACCCGTCATAATAACTCAAATCAAGATCCCGATGGGCCTTCATGACGTATCCGGGTTAATTCGTCCAGGCCCCAGCACCAAGCACCGCGGGAATGGTAACTAAGCTTATCGGCACCCAGACGCCACGACACAATGTCGGCTATTCACCTGATATCGAGCGTTATATTAGCCATCTCTAACAGGGCGGTTTTGACCCGAAGCAGCCGTAAGCATTTCCCATGCGACAGCCGTTCCGCGCGACATGGTCGCACGCGAAATTTCCCGGTTGCGCGTCAAGCACAAAGTCTAAACTTGACGAAGACGGGTAGCCGTCGCACATGTTTCTGGGAAGCAGGAAAGATCGACAACATCATGACTAAGCCAGACGACGGGGGGACGATGGGTGACGGATTCAAGCCGGCGCCGGTTCCCGACAACGAGGCAGAGCGCCTGCGCGAAGTCAGCGTGCTCGGCCTGACCGGGGTCAACCCCAAGGACCCGCACCTCAACGACATCATCCAGATCACCTGCGCCGTCGCCGACACCCCGATCGCGATGGTCAACATCCTAGACCGGCCGGATCAGTACACCCTGCAATCGTGCGGCGTGCCGGAGGCGGTTCCAACGGAGAGACCGATCGAAGGCGCCCTCTGCCAGTTCGTCCTTGCGCAAGGCAATGTCCTGATCATTGAGGACTTGCGCACAGACGAAAGGACCAGGGAACATCCGTTCATCAACCCGCCGATGTCCCTGCGCTTCTACGCCGGCGCGCCGCTGGTCAGCGCCAGCGGCTACATCGTGGGCACGCTTTGCGTCATGGCGCCGGAGCCGAAGACCCTGGATCCGCGCGCTATCGACGCGCTGCGCCGGCTGGCCGACCAGGCTATTCGCCTGCTGCAGGGCGGACCCCCGCGCGACGGCGGTGATGTGGTAGCGCCGGCAAAGGAGAAGACACCCGTGCGCGGCCAGTTCCATTCACAAGCCAGTATCCTGTTCACTGACTTTGTCGGTTTCACGCGCCACACCGAAGCGCTGGAACCCGCCGTGCTGTTGGAAACCCTCGCCCGCTACTTCGGCGCCTTCGACAAGATATGTGAGCGCTTCGATCTCACACGGATCAAAACCATCGGCGATTCCTATATGGCGGCCGCGGGCATCCCGGCGGCCAGGGCCGACCATGCACGCGACGCCGTCGCCGCCGGCCTTGCGATCCGCGATTACATTACAGCGGAGAACAGCGCCCGCGTCGCCTTGGGGGAGTCGGCTTGGGAAGTCCGCATCGGCGTGCATTCCGGCCCAGCCATCGCCGGCAGCCTGGGCGAACATGGCATCGACATCTGGGGTGACACTGTCAATGTCGCTTCCCGCCTGGAAGCCGCGAGCGACGCAGGCCGCGTCAATATTTCCGAGGCAACCTTGACCCTGCTCGGGAACGCCACGACCGAAGAGCGCGGCACCCTGCCGGTGAAGAACAAAGCGCCCCTGCGGATGTTTTTCGTCGATCAGCTAAATTGACTCCACGAGCACCTTGCTCTGGCGAGCGCTTATTTCACGGACAACGGGAGCCCGCAATTGGCACACACCGCTGGTATTGGCCTGGAACCGTGACTTCCGCAATGGCCCCAATTTCAAGCTTTGAGTTGGGTGCGATAATTCTCATTATCGGCACCCAGGATCACTCGGCATAGCATCGGCCACGGCCCCGCTCTTGGCTGACAGCCGGGCGCTGTACTTGCAGGGTATTTCGGTGACAGTGCACTCAACTGATATCTAATCCCCAATTGAATGCACTGTCACCGAAATCGTGCTAGCTCACCATTTACGGGGACAGCATACTGTAAATGCAATCACGCCCCTGGTGTCGTGACTTATTCCGTGGTTCGACCGGCGTGCAATATTTTTCCTGTCGTAGCCCGTTCCAACCCGGAATGACCACCCGGAAGATGGCTCTCCCGAGACCGGCTAGGCCGCCTCGGCCAGTTTGAAATTTATCTCCTGACAGGCCCCCTCCAGCGCCGCCACGCCGTCCGCCGAGAGGGGCATGATGGGCGGGCGCATGTTGCGCCAGGCGCCGTTGCCGGTGTTTTGCGCCATCAATTCCTTCATGGCCGGCACGGCGCCATGGGCCTGCAGCATCAGGCGGGCCGCCGTCGCCACCTCTTGCGCGGCCTCGGCCCCCGCCGTATCGCCCGCAAGATGGGCGGCATAGACCGCCTGGCACAAATGCGATGTGGCATTGCCCGTGGCGGTGATGCAGCCCGCCCCGCCTGCCCGCAGGGCGGCCAGTAAATATTGCTCGGTCCCGGCGAAGGTGCGGAAGCCGGGGATGGCCCGGGCCACGGCCTGCATGTCATCCCAGTTGCCGGAAGAATCTTTCACCCCCACGACGGTCTTGGGATAGGCCGCGTTCAGGCGCACCAGCAATTCAGTGCCCATATCCAGGCCGGTTATGGCGGGAAAGTCATAGACCACGATGCGCATGCGGTCATCGGCCAGTTCCTGGATCACGGAATCGTAACAGGCGAACAGGCCGTCATCGCTGACGCCCTTGTAATAAAAGGGCGGTAACATCAGGATCTGGTTGAAGCCGGCGTCGAGCGCCGCCCTGGTCAACTCAATGGTATCGGGCAGGGCGCAACAGCCCGTGCCGATCATCAGACGCTGCTTGGCGATGCCGGAACGGGCGGCCGCCGCGATCACCTCCAGGCGCTCGGGGAGGGAGAAGGAATTGGCCTCGCCGGTGGTGCCCAGCACCGCGACGCCGTCGCAGCCATTGCCGAGAAGCCATTCGTGATGCGCCACCATGGCCTCGAGGTTGACCGTCAGATCGCCATGCAGGGGGGTAACGGCGGCGCTCCAGACGCCGGAGAGGGGATCGCTCATTTTATGGGCTCCGTGAATTTGGACTCGTGAATTATGGCTCTTGATCGAGAACGTGATGTTCCAATGGTCCCGCATGCCGTTCGCTAACGCAACGGCCGCGAACCGAAATGCCGGCCCGGTGTACACTATCAGGGTCGCCGCTGACCAGGGGGTGCCAATGGGCCAGCGGTTTTCCTTCCGCCAACAGGCGGTACGCGCAGGTCGAGGGCATCCAGGCCAATTCCGAGACGTTCTTGGGGCTGAGGACCACGCAATCTGGCACCAGGGTGGCGCGGTTTTCATAATCGCCGCAACGGCAGGCGCCAATGTCGAGCAGCCGGCAGGCCACGTTGGTAAAAGCCAAGGCGCCCGTGTCGATGTCTTCCAGCTTATGCAGACAGCATTTGCCACAGCCGTCGCACAGGGACTCCCATTCCTGTTCCGACATCTGATCGAGCTTTTTGCGCTGCCAAAATGCCGGGCCGTCTCCAGGGCCATCCCTAGCCATCGTGGCGGGCAATGAAAGCCTTGACGCGCGGCGCGATTTCCGAACGCCAGCGGCGGCCGTTGAAGACGCCATAATGGCCCACATCGGGTTGTTCCCAATGCGCCCGCATGGCCTTGGGCAAGGCGCTACACAGGTCCTGGGCCGCCCTGGTCTGACCGACGCCGGAGATATCGTCCTTGGCGCCTTCCACGGTCATCAGGGCACAGTCGGTGATGGCGGCGGGGTCGATCAGCAGGTCCCGGTAGTGGAACGTACCCACCGCCAATTGATGCTCCTGGAAGACCCGTTGCACGGTTTGCAGATAATATTCCGCCGGCAGATCCATGACCGCGCGATATTCGTTGTAAAAGGCCCGATGCTGATCGGCGCCATCGCCGTCGCCGCGCAGCAGATTTTGGAACAGCCGCATATGGGCGCCCACGTGATTATCCAGATTCATGGTCATGAAACCGGACAATTGCACAAAGCCCGGATATACCCGGCGCATGAAGCCCGGATTGGGCGCCGGCACCCGTTGGATCACGGTTCGTTCGAACCAGTCCAGGGAATGGCTCTTAGCCAAATCATTCGGGGTGGTGGGGTTGATCCGGGTATCGACGGGCCCGCC
The DNA here is from genome assembly GCA_047518225.1 of Alphaproteobacteria bacterium. Lineage (GTDB taxonomy): Bacteria > Pseudomonadota > Alphaproteobacteria. The sequence continues at coordinate 4,043 of JAKZRK010000156.1, forward strand.
CATCAGGGTCATGCTGCGCGGCGTAACCGGATCGCCCGCGGCCGACAGGACGGCCACCGCCGCCAACAGGGGGACGGACGGCTGGCAAACGGCCAGGGCATGGCTGCCCGGCCCGATTATGCCCAGGAAATCCAGCAAATAGTCGATGTAGTCGTCCAGGTCGAAGGTGCCTTGCCGTAGGGGCACCTGTGCCGCATCGCGCCAATCGGTGATGTAGACATCGTGATCGGGCAGCATGACCCGCACGGTATCCCGCAACAGGGTCGCGAAATGGCCACTTAGGGGCGCCACGATCAATAACCGGGGATGGCCCAGGGCGCCGTTCTCGTCGCCGGCCCGGACAAACCGCTTCAATTGACCAAAAGGCAGGCGCGCCACCACATCTTCATGAACGGCGACCGTTTCGCCATCAATTTCGGTGCTGATCAGGCCAAAGGCCGGTTTCTGATAATGCCGGGTCCCGGACTCGAAAATTTCGCAGCCCGCCGCCATGGCCCGGCCGGCGGAGGTATGGCTCAAGGGGTTCAAGGGATGGCGCAACATTAGATGGGTGGCCTCGGCGGCGAAACGAAGCAGCATCATCGCCGCCTTCTGAAAGTCGTGCATATGATAGATCACGCAACAATACCCTTTGCTACCCGCCAGCACCCGAAGCCGGCGGCGACATCTAATCAGTGATTATGCTGCAATGCAACAAAAAGCGCCGTGAAAATGACGCGGCGCAACGCGAAAAGGCATCGAATTCCAAGCCCCGGAAATGACCGCCCGAATCTTGTCCGCCATATCCTGCGGCGTGGTCGTTGGATCAGTTTGGTTCGGTTCAAATCTTGTCCAACACCGCCATCAGTTTTTCCTCGAACTGTTGAGGTGAATACGGTTTCCGGATATAGGCGCTGACATCGAACTGGTGTGCTGCCCTGACTGATTCCAAATCTGCATTACCTGTAACCATAATGAATGGCATATCGGGATAGACCGTGCGTACTTGTTGAAGCAACTCCAGGCCAGTCATGCGGGGCATGCGCCAGTCGCAGATGATAAGGTCGATCAGGGCGCCGGAGGAATCCAGAAACTCCTGGGCTTCGCGACCATCACTTGCCGTATAGACTTGATGAACCCCCAGTCCGGACAGAACCATTTTCGTAAGATTCCGGGCCTGAGATAAATCATCCACGACCAGGACGGTCAGTTCGTTCATTTTCTTTGCCATCGAATCATACCATTTTGATCTGAAAATATTCCATAGGGCTTATGCGCTCGATCGTGCGCCGTAGCGTTTATCAAGGGCATTAATGGCCTGGGTCACGGCATCTTCGACACTTGGCACCAGTTCGAGCACGACTTTCCTGTGCCCTTCGCCGCAGGCAGCCTCAAGATCGGCGGCGACGGCTTGAACCTGGCACATGCCCAGGCTACGTCGGGTGCGATCGCGGTTGTGAAATCCAGGCCTTTGGCCGTTACCTGGGGGCTCAACAAGTCCACGACGCTTTGTATGGTGTGGCGCAGATTAAAATCGACGAGCTCAAGTTCCAGCTTTCCGGCTTCCAGCTTGGAGAAATCCAGGATGTCATTGATGATAGCGGTAAGGGATTCAGCCGATTGCCTGATGGCATCAACATATTCAGTTTGATCTTTGTTCAGGTCCGTTTCGCTCAAAAGGTTCGATAAGCCCAGAACACCATTCATGGGGGTTCTGATTTCATGGCTCATTGAAGCCAGGAATAATGATTTGCTCTCGTTGGCGGCGTCCGCCTCTGCCTTGGCTTCCGACATCATCGCTTCGTTCTGTTTGATCTTGGTGATGTCCAGATAGGTCAGCATTCGCCCGCCATCGGGCAGGACCGTGCACTGGACCAACAGCGCAACGCCGTCTGCCCGTTCAAGTTCCGTTGGCGGAAAACCGCCAGCCTGCATCGGTAATTCGCGAGTCTCCAGCCAGTTATCCCAATCGTCATCAGCGACATTGTAGATACCATTGTAACGATTGAATTCCATCAGTTCGCGGCTTGGCCGGCCCGGCACCAGTATTTCCGACGGGATTCCCCAAATGCGTTGATAGGCCCGATTTGCTAAGTGTCCGTCCCGAAAGAGGTTGATTCCGTGCCTATCCGGTTGTAACCCACACCCACTATATGTAGGGTGTGCCGTCATACGGCAGGCAAGGGTGTCAGAGTGGAAATTGATGTTTTGAAACGGGATGATTCGCCATTTCC
>JAKZRK010000157.1:0-32031 GCA_047518225.1 Alphaproteobacteria bacterium
CCAGTGAATCACGCCTGAAAGCGAAACGCAATTTGCAAGGTTTTCACGCCATACGCGCCAGTTTCTTGCAAATAAACCAGCGCCTCAATCTACAAATATCACATCCAATCAATACGTTGAGAATACTTCACGACCGACTAGATAGTATTTGAAGGCAAGACTAGTTTGCGCCTCTGGGTGACCCTGCTTGGCAGCCTTGAGATACCATTTTGTCGCCTCGGCGGTGTCGGCTGCCACACCCCTCCCACCATCGTACAATTTGCCGAGAAACATTTGACCCGTGGCGCTGCCGCCTTCGGCAGCCATACGGTACCATTTTACTGCCTCAACATTATCCTTCGGCACACCTATGCCACCTGTTTCGTATATGTAGCCGAGGTTAATCTGAGCGTTGATGCTAAAGTAGCCGCTTCGTTCTGCTATTGGGCGATACAGGCGCACAGCCTCGGCGTAGTTACCATTCCTATATGCGACACGGGCATTCTTCACATTCTCATATTGTTTGGCTGTGAAGCGTTGTTGATCCGCCACGCCCACCGACGGCATCCCACCAACCATAGGCGCCGCAACGACCACCACCGCCATCATGCGCCCCAGCAGTCTCATGCCGTGCCCTTCGCTTCACTCTCGTCACCTTGTTGGCCGGTTGTCCACCGCCGCAACGTAGCACATGCCGCCCGCCTACATGGTATTACCCTTGGCTTGCTCTTGTCCCAAATTTTTTTGAGGCAAATTTCTGTCTGAGAAAAATGGTGCCCACAGAAAGATTCGAACTTTCGACTTCTCCCTTACCAAGGGAGTGCTCTACCCCTGAGCTATGTGGGCCGGGTGCCGCAGTCGCAACGGTCCGGCAAACTGCCACGAATGCCCTTGCCAGGGCAAGCGGGATATGGGAGCGATACGGCCATGACGAAAAAAGAACCACCTTCGCCCCTAAAACCGGCGGCCGAGCGGCGGCAACGGCGTCTGGCCCAGGCGTTGCGCGACAATTTGCGCCGGCGCAAGCGGCAACAGGTGACGGACGACACGGCTGCCGGGGCGGGAAAAACCGGTGGCGCCGATGCATCCGGCCCGCCTGATCGGGAGAAAGGCGAATAAGCCGCCCTATCATTGCCGCAATCGAAATGGCAATTGGTCTACCGGCATGCCGGGCCACGGGGATATTTTCGGAAAAACGCCGGTTTCCAGGCCGGGCGGGATAGGATAAAACCCCAGCCGAACGCGGAACATCAGCGCGGGCATTATCGCAAATGCCCAAAAGGCCCCAAACCATGGTGCGGGGCGTGTAGGGAGGTAAATGGATAGAATACGCATACGTGGCGGCCGGCCGCTGCGGGGAAGCATCGCCATCAGCGGCGCCAAGAACGCGGCGCTGCCGCTCATGGCGGCCAGTTTGCTGACCGAGGAGACCCTGGTGCTGCGCAATCTGCCCCATCTGGCGGATATCGCGACCATGACCCATCTGTTGGCCCAGCACGGCACGGAATTGTCCATGGCCGGGGAACACCCCGGCGGCGGCCACATGGGGCATGTCCTGGCGCTGGGGACCCACGATATCACCTCCACCGAGGCGCCCTATGACATTGTCCGCAAGATGCGCGCCTCCGTCCTGGTGCTGGGCCCCTTGCTGGCCCGTTGCGGCCAGGCGCGGGTTTCCCTGCCGGGCGGCTGCGCCATTGGCACCCGGCCCGTGGATATGCATATCCGCGGCCTGGAAACCCTGGGCGTGGAGATAAACCTGGATGACGGCTATATCGTGGCCCGGGCGCCCCATGGGTTGCGGGGCGGCGTGGTGGTGTTTCCCCAGGTCTCCGTGGGCGCGACGGAAAATCTGCTCATGGCCGCCACCCTGGCCAAGGGCGAAGTGGTGTTGGAGAACGCCGCCAGGGAACCCGAAGTGGGCGATCTGGCCAATTGCCTGAACCGCATGGGGGCCAGGATCGAGGGGATCGGCGGCGATACCCTGCGTATCCAGGGCGTCGAAAAACTGTCGGGCGCGGACTATGCCGTGCTGCCTGACCGGATCGAGGCGGCGACCTATGCCATGGCCGCGGCCATAACGGGCGGCGAGGTCGAATTAAAGGGCGCCCGGCCAGAGTTGATGGAGGCCGTGGCGGCGGCCCTGGCCCGCGCCAACGTCAGCATGCGGCCCACAGATTGCGGCGTTCTGGTCAGCGCCGGCAGCCTCGGCGGCGAGGCCGGCTCGATCGGTGCCGGCTTGATCGCCACCGATGTCGCGACGGCCCCGTATCCCGGTTTCCCCACCGATCTGCAGGCCCAGGTGATGGCCCTGATGGCGACGGCCAATGGCGCCGCCATGATTACCGAAACGATCTTTGAAAATCGCTTTCAGCATGTGCCCGAGCTAATGCGCATGGGGGCCGATATCACGGTCAAGGGCGCGACCGCCATGGTCCGCGGCCGTGGCGGATCGGAGAGGTCCGAGGGCGGCGGCCTGCATGGGGCGCCGGTCATGGCGACGGATTTGCGCGCCTCGGTGTCGCTGGTGCTGGCGGGTTTGGCGGCGGCGGGCGAGACCATGATCAACCGGGTCTATCATCTGGACCGCGGTTATGAACGGTTGGAAGAAAAACTTTCGGGCTGCGGCGCGGATATCGTGCGGTTGGTTGACTGAAGCGTAGGTGGGGAGGATATGATCAATTCACTGTTACGCCTGAAGGCCGAGGAAGCCGCCGATCTGGAGGTCATTTCAAGCTGCCTGCAGGATGCCATCGCCCGCGTCGATGATATGACCCATATCCCGCGCCTGCGCCGCTTTGCCATGGTGCTGACCCGGTTTCGTTGGGAAAAGGCCGAAGAATTGGGTGCCCGGGGCGGCGTGCGCGTGCGTTGCGGTGTGTATTTTGACGATGTTTTGCGGGTGCGGACCCATGGGATCGACCTTTCCGATCAGGGGGGTCTATTGCCTTTGTTGGCGATTACGTGCGAGGACGCGGACCATGGTGTCGCCATACAACTGAATTTCGCTGGCGGCGGCATCATTTGTCTGGAGGCCGAAGCCGTGTCCTGCGCCATGAGCGATATCGATCAGGGCTGGCCGACGCCGAGCCGGCCCGACCACTTCCCGGAGCCCTAAAAATATCCGTTATGTCCCAGAAACTGGTCATCGCCCTGCCCAAGGGCCGTATTCTGCGGGAAGCCGTGCCTCTGCTGCAGCGGGCCGGGATTACGCCTGAACCGGCCTTCGACGATCCCGCCTCGCGGCTGTTGCGGTTCACCACCAACATCCCGGATTTGGATATCGTCCGGGTGCGCAGTTTCGATGTCGCTACCTTCGTCGCCTTCGGCGCGGCGCAAATGGGCATTGCCGGCAACGATGTCTTGATGGAATTCCAGTATCCGGAAATCTACGCCCCCCTGGATCTGGGCATCGGCCGTTGCCACATGGCGGTGGCGGAACCAGCCGAGATGCTGGCCGACGATGATCCGGGCCGTTGGAGCCATATTCGCATCGCCACCAAGTATCCCAGTATTACCCGGCGCCATTTCGCCGCCCGCGGGGTGCAGGCCGAATGTATTCACCTGAACGGCGCCATGGAATTGGCGCCCAGCCTGGGCCTGTGCCGGCGGATCGTCGATCTGGTCAGCAGTGGTGAAACCCTGCGCGCCAATGGCCTGGTGGAAGTAGAGCGCATCGCCGAGGTCACGTCGCGGTTGATCGTCAACCGGGCCGCCGCCAAGACGAGGCCGGACGATCTGGCCGGCTGGATCGAACGCTTTCGGGGGGCCCTCGATGCCCCGTAAGCCCCAGAGCCTTAGACTGGATAGCCGGGAGGCGGATTTTGAGGCCCGTTTCGCCGCTTTCCTGGCTGACAAGCGCGAAGTGGCGGTGGATGTAAATCAGAGCGTCGCCGAGATCCTGGCCCAGGTGCGAAGCCGGGGCGACGACGCCGTGCTCGATTACTCCCGAAAATTCGACCGGGTTGATTATGGCGTCCAGGACTTGCGTCTTGGCGATGCGGATCTGGACCGTGCCATGGCAAGCGTGCCTGGGGAACAGATCAAGGCGCTAAATCATGCCCATGACCGCATCACCGCCTATCACCAACGCCAGTTGCCCCACGACGACCGCTACACGGACGCCGACGGCATTGAACTGGGGCACCGCTGGACCGCCGTGGCCGCCGTGGGTATGTATGTGCCTGGCGGCCTGGCCGCCTATCCTTCCTCGGTCCTGATGAATGCGGTCCCGGCCAAGGTGGCCGGCGTGCCGCGCCTGGCCATGGCCGTGCCTAGCCCCGACGGGCAGCTCAACCCGCTGGTCCTGGCGGCGGCGCGGATCGCTGGGGTGGACGAGATTTACCGCATGGGAGGGGCCCAGGCCATCGCCGCCCTGGCCTATGGCACCCAGGCGATCACGGCGGTGGACAAGATCGTCGGGCCGGGCAATGCCTATGTGGCTGCGGCCAAACGGCAGGTGTTCGGCACCGTCGGCATAGAGATGATCGCCGGGCCATCGGAAATTCTGGTGTTGGCGGACAAGGACAACCAGCCATCCTGGATTGCCGCCGATCTATTGTCCCAGGCGGAACACGACAGTGCCGCGCAAGCCATCCTGATGACCGACGATGCCGCCTTCGCCGAGGGGGTGGTGGCCGCCGTGGCAGACCATCTGCGCAGCCTGCCCCGTGCCGAGATCGCCACGGCCAGTTGGCAGCGTTACGGCTGCGTCATTATCGTGCGGGACTGGGAAGAAGCCGCGGGTCTGGTCGACCGTATCGCCCCGGAGCATCTGGCCATTGCCCTGGCCGATTGCGAGGGCATGCTGGCCCGCGTGCGCAACGCAGGCTCGATCTTTTTGGGCGCCCATACGCCGGAACCCATTGGCGATTATATCGCCGGGCCGAACCATGTGCTGCCCACGGCCCGTGGCGCGCGCTTCAGTTCCGGCCTGTCGGTGCTGGATTTCATGAAGCGCAGTTCGATCATCCGCTGCGATGCCGCCGGTCTGGCCCATCTGGGCCCCGATGCCATGATCCTGGCCGAGGCCGAGGGATTGTCGGCCCATGCCCGCGCCATTGATCTGCGCCTGCGGGACCAGGATCCACAGGATTAGCACGGGGCCGTGTCCAACCCCCACCGTATCGCCCGGATTACCTTGGATGAGCGTACGGTCATCCGCCGCTCCGCCGATATTGAACATGAACGCCGGGTGGCGATCTACGATTTGCTGGAAACCAACAGCTTTCAGCCGGTCGGAGATTTTTCCGGCCCCTACCACGTCCTCATGGGCATGGAAGAAAACCGCCTGGCGCTGGATATCCGTGACGAAGCGGATGCGCCACTGACCCGCATATTGCTGCCGTTAACACCGTTTCGCCGTATTATCCGGGACTATTTCACCATTTGTGAAAGCTATTTCCAGGCCATCAAGACCGCCTCGCCCTCCAAGATCGAGGCCATCGACATGGGCCGGCGGGGTTTGCACAACGAAGGTTCGGATTTGTTGCGCGAACGCCTGGACGGCAAGGCGGTGGTCGATAACGAAACCGCCCGGCGCCTGTTCACCCTTGTCTGCATTCTGCAGATCAGGACTTGACGGCTATGTCAGGGCGGCCCGGCAGTGTGCTGTTTGCTTGCAATTTCAATTCCGTGCGCTCGCCCATGGCCGCCGCCTTGGGCCGGCATCTGTTCGGCGGCGGCATTATTTTCGATTCCGCCGGGGTGCGCCAGGGCAGCGTCGATGGCTTCGCCATCGCGGCCATGGCCGAGATAGACATCGACATTTCCCACTACGATGCCAAGACTTTCGATGATCTGGAAGACAGCTCGTTCGATCTGGTCATCAGCCTGACGCCCGAGGCCCAGCACAAGGCGGTGGAACTGACCCGCACCATGGCCGTCGATCTGGAATACTGGCCCAGCCTGGACCCCACCGGCATCGAGGGCAGCCGCGAAGTCATGCTGGACGCCTTCCGCCAGGTCCGCGACGACCTCCACCGCCGCATCATGAAACGTTTCGGCGGGGAATAGCCTTTGCACTGTATTCGTTCGCATCAAACAGCTCCGGTATGCAAAAATGTACCCTTGACGTACAGGGTATTTTCTAATAGATTAAGTTATGATCAGGAGCTATCGGGATAAACAAACAAAGAGTTTTGCCGATGGCAACCACGTAAAGGGATTTCAAGGTTTTAGACGCCAAGGTGAAAAACGGCTGGAAATACTTGATGCCGCGGAAACCTTGGGCGACCTTGCTGCTCTTCCCAGTAACCGGTTGGAGGCTCTTGGCGGTGACAGAAAGGGCCAATACAGTATTGCCATCAATAGGCAATGGCGGATTTGTTTCGAGTGGCGGGGCGATGGCCCCAAAAATGCAGAAATAGTCGACTACCATTGAAAGGGCGGAACGCCATGAGCAGGATACCAATCCACCCTGGCGAAATTCTTCTGGATGAATTGAAAGAGATGGGAGTTTCCGGCACGGAACTGGCGCGGCAAATTGGGGTGCCTGCCAACCGCGTCAGCAAGATTATCGCCGGCAAGCGTAGCATTACCGCCGATACCGCTTTGCGCCTTGGCAAGTGGTTCGGGATGTCTGCGTCTTTCTGGCTTAATTTGCAAAAGAACTACGAGCTAAGGCTGGCAGAGGGAAAAATCGGCAGGGAAATCGACAGCATACCCACCCGCACCGTTGGCAAAATGCCTGCTTAAAACCGGCCCTCACTCAATACCTAAAAACCGGGCCGCGTTGGCGTGGCGGACCAGGTTGGCCAGGGCGGGGTCGATGGGGGCGAGATGTTCCTCCAACTCGGTCACGGCGCCGGGATAGGTGCAGTCGTAATGGGGGTAATCGGCGCCCCAAAAGACGCATTTCTCCAATCCCAAGGCCTGAATTTTCGGCATGCGGTGGGCCTCGTCCGCCTCGATCGAGATGAAACATTGTTCCCGGAACAATTCCGTCGGGGGCCGGGTCAGCCAGGGTACCTGACGGCCCATCACCTCGAAATGTTCATCCATGCGGTGCAGCCAGTATTCCAGCCAGCCCAGGCCGGATTCCAGGAAGGCGACGCGCAGGCCGGGATGGCGTTCCAACACCCCGCCGCCGACGATATCCAGACAGGCGGCCATCTGCTCGAACGGATGGCAGATCATGTGAGTGAAGAAAGTGTTCTTGTAGCGGCTGTTGGCGAAGCTGGGCATGTGGGAGCCGAAGCTGCCGTGCACCGCGGCGAACAGTCCTTCTTCGCTCACCGCATTCCAGAACGGCGCCAGCACCCCATCGTGCAGGGCCAGGCCGTTGTAACGCTCGGGCCGGAAGGCGACGCCCTTCAGGCCAAGCTGGGCAATATGCGCCACCTCCTTCACCGCCCGCTCGGGGCTTTGCAGGGGCACCAGGCCCACCGCGTCCAGACGGCCGGCCCCATCGCGGCACATATCGGCGATCCATTCGTTATAGCCATGGCAGGCGGCGGCGGCGACATCCGCCTCGGCGATATCGCCTGACAGCAGATACATGGATGGGAACAGCAGGCTATGGGCGATGCCTTCCTCGTCCAACACCGCCACCCGCGCCGCGCCATCGTGGGAACCCGGCGTGATATCGTCCCAGGTCGGGGGATTGTCGGGGTCATCCATGCCCCCGGGAACGCAAGCGGTGGCGGGCAGCAAATCCTCGCGCACCACGCCGTTGATCCAGGTGCGGTCCCGGCCATCTGGCCCCCGTTCGATGCGGATGGCGCGGTCGCGATAGGCGCGGGGGACGTATTCCTCCCACAGGGCCCGCGTCTCGCAGATGTGGCCGTCGGCGTCGATGACCCGATGGGTCATGTTGCATCCTTCCCCAAGGCATTGTCAGGCGTTTGCACAAGACTAGCCATAATCCACCCGCCTGGTCTAGGCTGGCATGAATTTATTGTGCCCAGATGGGAGGATAGCCACATGCACGAGACATTCATGGCCCGCGCCATAGAGATTGCCCGCGACAGCATCGATACGCCGGGCACCCTGCCCTATGGCGCGGTTGTCGTCAAAGACGGGGAGATCATCGGCGAGGGCCTGAACCGGACCGCCGCCAACTGCGATCCCACATCCCATGGCGAAGTGGACGCGATCCGCGACGCCTGCGCCAGGCTTTCGGTCACCTCCCTCGCGGGCGCCGATCTCTATACCTCCGGCGAGCCTTGTTCCATGTGCGTGGCAATCATGTATCAGGTTGGCATCGCGCGGCTTTTCTATGCCGGCGCGGCTTCCGACAGCGCCACCTTTTTCGGGCGCCTGTCCGAACACGACCCGAAATGGGCCCGCGCCATGAGCAACCAGGAACTGCGCGAACAGGTCGGACTGCCCATCGATCAACGCAGCATGGCCGCCGAACAGATGATGGTAAAGGATATGGTCGCCGTCTTCGACGACTTCATCGCCCGGCATACCTGAAGAAACCCGACCCTGGTTGGAAACGCGTGTTGCATCGCGTCAGAGACAATCGTTCCGGTCAATGCTATACCTATTGCCATGACCAGCAAACTTTTGGAACAAGCCATCAGCCAAGTGCGCAAACTGCCGGAGGCGCGGCAGGATGAAGCGGCGCAAATGCTGCTGGGGTTGGTGGCCCAGGATTCGGGTTCGATCAGCCTGAGTGACGCACAATTGAGCGACCTGAAAGCGCGGCTCGATGATGCAAATGAGAGCCATGCCAGCGAAGCGGAGGTCGCGGCCCTGTATCAACGACTGGGCGCATGAGGATCCATTACCGGCGCGGAGCAATACGAGATTTAGAAGAAATTCATCGCTTCATCGCCACTGATGATGGGTCCGCCGCCATCGCCTCGGCGGCAATTAGGGATTTGCGGAAAACCAGACCGTTCCTTGATTCGATTCCTAATCGCTGAACCAGTAATTGGCGCGCTTTTATCCCGGCTCGACAAGTCGTGATTTGACGGTATAGCATGGCGGCCCGCTAACGCCGTCGCAGTCGCCATCATTACCGCCCACGTCACGATCAGGGAATACGCAAATGACCGACACGAAATCCCAGGCTCCGGCCGCCCCGCTCAGGGCGGTGACGCCGTCCGGCCTGAACCATCTGGTGCTCAACGTCCGCGACCTGGAAGAATCCCACCACTTCTGGACCGAGATCCTGGGCTTCAAACAGGTGGGCGAACTGCACAAGACGCCGGAACGTCCGAACCCGCCGAAGATGCGCTTTTACAGCGGCGATCATGACGGCCGGGACCATCACCACGACGTGGCCCTGGTTGAAAATACGGCGCTGCCGGAACCGCCCGCCGAATGGAGCATGTTCGGCGCGGCCATGGCGGTCAATCATATCGCCATCACCCTGCCAAGCCGGGAGGCGTGGTTGCGGCAACTGGCCTTTTTGCAGAGCAAGGGTGTCAAGTTCGACCGCCGGGTCGACCATGGCATGACCCACAGTCTTTATATCCACGATCCAAACGGCTATGGCGTCGAGCTGCTGTACGACCTGCCCCGCGAGATCTGGGAAGGGGACATCGACGGGGCTCTGAACTGGGTGCGCCCGCTGCCCAGCGAAGGCCCGGAAGCTCTGGTCGACGAGACCGAGGATATTCCGGTATTTGGTGCCGTGGGTAGCGATTGATCGATTGTCTTAAAGAAGAGGCTGCCGCGAATGGCCAAACGCGAGAGCATTAATTTTCCCGGTTTCAGTCATGCCAACCCGATCCCGAACGCCAGCCGGATCGGCAATATCATGATGTCCAGTGTCATCAGCGGCCGCGATCCAACCACGAATAACATGCCTGACGATCTGGCCCAGCAGATCGTAAATATCTTCAGCCACATTCGCAGCGCCATGGACGCGGCGGGCGGCTCGCCCGAGGACATCATCAAGATCACCTTCTGGGTGAAAGACCCGGGCACCGGACGCGGGGCGCTGAACGGAGAATGGGAGAAGATGTTCCCGGACGAAAACTCCCGTCCGGCCCGTCATACCCAGCCCCTGGCCGGTAGCGGCCCGTCCCAGGTGAGCTGCGATTTCGTGGCCGTTTTCAGCTAGGCTTTTTGCGTTCACGCCGGTTGGTATTACCCGGCATGGCGCGGATCAGGGTTTTGCCCGGGCCTTCGCCTCCAACGCCTGGTAATCAATGGGCGGTTCGTGCATTTGCCGGATCATGTTGGCGTTGCGGGCCTTGATCAGCATGGTCAGGGCGTGGCTGTAGGGGGTGGGGACGCCAAAGACGGCGCCTTCGCGCACCACGGCGCCGTTCAGGCTGTCGATCTCCGTGCGCAGGCCCGCTTCCATATGTTGCAGCATGGACGGTTTATTGAAGGCGCGGCCGAGGATTTTCTTGATAGACGCCTTGGGATCGGGATCGGTCAGGGCGATGCCCTTGGCCGCGATCACCGCCAGGGTTTCGTCCAGTACCTTTTCCTGCATTTCTCTGGCCGCATCATCCCCGCCAACCTCTCCGGAGCGCAGGCCGGTGATGGCGCAAACGGGATTGACGGCGCAGTTCAGCATGAATTTGGTCCAGATCACCGATACGATGTCCTCGGCGATGTGGGGATCGAACTTCGCCTCGGCCAGCAGATCGCGTAATTGTTCCACCCGTGCGCTGCCGCCGCCGCCCAGTTCGCCAATCCATGTCTTGTTGGCGTTGGTATGGGTGGCATGCCCCGCCCTGGGAGAGGCGGCGCTGTGATAGCTGATGCCGCCAACCACCCGTTCGGCCCCCAATACCTCGCACAGAGTTTCCACATTGCCGACGCCGTTTTGAAAGGTGACGGCCCAGCCCTCGGGCTGCAGCACCGCCCTGGCCTGTTCCGCCGCCGCGTGAGTGTTGTTGGCATCCGTGTGGATAAAGGCGATATCGGCAGGGAGCAGGCCATGAGCGGCGGTGGCGGCGGGCGCCTTGATGCGGTGTTCGCCATCGATGCCGTCATACACGTAACTGCCATTGTTCAGGGCATCCACGGCCGCCTGCCGTATCTCGATGAACTGAACGTCCTTGCCCGCCAGCACCAGGCGGCCGCCGTACAGCCCACCCATGGCGCCCGCGCCGATAATGCAAATCTTCATAGCCTGCTCCTCTTTTGCGCTATGCTAGTCGTTAATGGCAGAGGAGGCGAGTTATGAACGATTACGCGCGGCCGGAATTGTTGTTGGAAACGGACTGGCTGGCGGATCATCTGGACGATCCGAAGGTACGGATTTTCGATTGCACGACCCATCTGGTGCCCGATCCGGACAAGGTATTTACGGTCAAGAGTGGCTTGGAAGACTATCAGGCCGGCCATATTCCGGGCGCGGGATTTTTGGACCTACAGGGCGATTTGTCCGATCCCGCCGGTACCTTTCGCTTCACCACCCCTGGCGCGGATGCTTTTGCCCATGCCCTGGGCGCAAAGGGCCTGGGCAGCGATTTCCGCATCGTGCTGTACAGCGGCGGCACCATGTGGTGGGCCACGCGCATCTGGTGGATGCTCTACGCCTTCGGCTTCGAAAACGCCGCGGTCCTGAATGGCGGCATGCAGAAATGGCAGGCCGAGGGGCGCCCCACCAATACGGATGACTGCCGGTACGCCGCTACGCCTTTCACCGCCCGGGCTCAACCCGGCCGGATCGTGGCAAAGGAGGCGGTGCTGGCCGCCCTGGCCAGCGAGGATGCCGTGGTGGTCAATGCCCTGACCCAGGCCCAGCACGCGGGCACCTCGAAATCCCATTATGGCCGGCCGGGCCGGATCTCGGGCAGTGTTTGTCTGCCGGGACTGGATTTGCTGGACCGGGAGAGCAATACCTTTCTGGACGCAGCCGCCCTGCGCGGCAGGTTCGCCGAGGCCGGGATCGGGATGGAACAAAAAGTACTGACCTATTGCGGCGGCGGCATCGCGGCCACGGCGGATGCCTTCGCCCTGGTCCTACTGGGCCATGACGATGTGGGCATCTACGATAATTCCCTCTCGGAATGGGCCAACGATCATAGCCTGCCCATGGAAACCGACGGGGACGATTAGTATAAGATGCCGGAACTGGACACTGGTGCGCACCGCCTGCACTACAACGTCACCGACTTGACGGCGCCATGGATAGAGGCGCCGGAGACGATCCTTTTCCATCATGGCGTGGGCGCCAATTGGCGCTGTTGGCAGGGCTGGGCGGCGGCCCTGCAAGACAGCTACCGCCTGGTGGCGTTCGATCTGCCCGGCCATGGCCTCTCCCGGCCGGGCGACGGCGCCATTACCATCGATGCCATGGTCGGCGATGTCATCGCCCTGGCGGACAGGATTGATTGCGCCAAATTCCATATGGTGGGGGAGTCCGTCGGCGGCACCGTGGCCCTGCGGACCGCGATCGAACATTCCGACCGCCTGTTGAGCCTGACCGTCAGCAATGGCGGCCATGTGGGCGGCTCCATCCAGAATCTGGATTTCTGGCATGGCATGATCGAAGGCCAGGGCATGGCCGCCTGGTCCGACCGCATGATGGGCGAGCGCTTTTTCGACGGCGCCCTGCCGGCCCCGGTCTGGACCTGGTACCGGGATCAACAGGCCAGCGCCGACCCAGCCACCGTGCTGGCCCTGTTGGCCACCCTGGTCGGCACCGATTTGAGCGGCCAATTGCCCGCCATCACCGCCCCGACCCTGTTGCTGCATCCGGATTCCTCGCCCTTCATCCCCGTGCCGTTGATGGCCGATATGCATGCACGGATGTGCCATGCGCGGCTGCGGATTTTTCCCCACGCGAAGCACGGTTTGCCATTTTCCCATGCGGACGAATGCAGCGCGGCGTTGCGGGCTTTTTTGGACGAAATTCCCTAGACAAATATTTGTTCCGGGCAAGGGCTGATTTCGGCCCATTGAAGCCTTATGATTGCGCACGGCTGCTGCATTTGCACCTTTATTAAAATTGCGCACCAATTTTGCCCACGGTGTATTCTGTTCACCAGGAAACCAACATCGGGAGATATACCATGGCGCTCGCTTCCGCCCGCATCCATGACGTCGAGGACGATCTGCTGGCCGCCATCGATTACTGTTATGAGCAGGGCTGGACCGACGGCTTGCCGGTCGTCCCGCCGGACCTAAAACGAGTGGAGGCGATGCTGCTGTTCGAGGGGCGGCCGCCGGAAACCGTACTGGCGGCGCATCCGGCCACGGGACTTGAATGCACCGTTCACGCGGCGGCGGTGTATGCGGTCATGGCGGGCTGCAAGCCGGAATACCTACCCGTCATCGTCGCGGCGCTGGAGGCGATGAACGAACCGGGCTTCAACTTCCACGGCTCGACTGCCAGTACGGGGGGGTCGGCACCCTTGCTGGTGGTCAGCGGGCCGGCGATCGACGACATCGGCATGAACGCGGACGTGAACCTGTTCGGCCCCGGCAACCGCGCCAACGCCACCATCGGCCGCGCCGTGCGCCTGATATTGATGAATGTGTTCCAAATGATCCCAGGCGTGTCCGACAAGTCGACCCAGGGCAACCCCGGCAAGTTCAGTTTCTGCATCGCCGAGCGGGCGCGGGGCAATCCCTGGCCCCTGCTGGTCGAGGATCTGGATTATCCCCCGGGCGTTAGCGGCGTGACCGTGTTCGCGGGTGGCGGCTTTTGCAATGTGGAGAACCACGGCGGCAACACACCGGAGCAGGTTCTGGGCTCCATCGCCGATGCCATGGCCAACTATGGCTGCATCACGCTGGGCCAGTCGGTGGTCGTGCTGTCGCCCGAGCATGTCCGGGTTGTCGCCGGCACCGGCTGGACCAAGAAGCAGGTGCGGGAATTCCTTTTCAGCCAAGCGGCCCGCACGGTCGAGGGCATGCAGTCGGTGGGTAAATACCGGCAGCGGGAATACGATAAACAGCATGCCGAGGAGGGGGGCAGCCCCCTGATCGAGGCCGGCAAGATGCACCGCGGGTTAAGCCCGGACGATATCCTGGTGGTCATGGGCGGCGGCGATGCCGGCGGCCACTCGTGCTTTATCCCGTCCTGGAGCCGCGGCCGCGGTTCCATCATGCAATCGAAGCCTATCGGCGTCTGCATTGATTGTGACTGAGAGAATGGAGGAGAAACATGCAACTCTATGACCCCACCGTGACGGGGCCGGAGCGGAACTATGCGCGCGCGGCACCGTTGCCCAGCCTGGAGGGCAGGACCATCGGGCTGTTGGAGAACGGCAAGCTTAACGCCGTCAACATGCTGCGGGAAACCGCGGCCCTGTTCGAGCAGCGCCACGGCTGCACCGTTCGGCCGATATTCTCGAAGAGCAACGCCTCCGCGCCCGCGCCCAGCGAAACCCTTCAGGCGGCCGTCGGGGAGGTGGATTTCCTGATTACCGGTCTGGGTGATTGAGGCAGTTGCTCGACGTGCAGTTTGCATGACGGCATCAGCTTCGAACAGCTCGGCAAGCGCGCCGTTGTATTGTGCACCGAACCCTTCGAGGTGACGGTGAAGAACATCGCCCGCATGCTGGGCCTGCCCGACTATCCCTTTGTGATGGTCGAACACCCCATCGGCAGCCGCACCGCGCCCGAAATCAAGACCCTGGCCGCGGCCGCTTATAGCCAAGCCTTGCCGATCCTGATGGAGGCTTAGAGGCGGGCGCCCGCCCGAAATTGCCAATGTTCGCCAGCCGGCATCAAGCGGCCGCGTCGATCAGGGCCAACGCTTCGGCGGTCGTCAGTGTGCGGCAGTAACCCTTGAAGGCGGCAAGCGCGCTGTCGTGCCGCGCCTGGCTCTCCGTCGCGCAGGCATCGGCGATGCAGGTCATATAAAAGCCCCTATCGGCGCCGTCCCGCACGGTGATATCGACGCATTGATCGGTCAGGAAACCGGTCACCAGAACACTGTCGATACCCATGTTGCGCAGCAGGTAGTCGAAATTGGTGGAATTGAAGAGCCCCGACGAGGTTTTGGGCAAGACGATTTCGTCACCGGCCGGCGCAACAGCCTCGATCACCTTCGCGCCCCACGAGCCCTTTGGCACGTTGAAGCCGGAGATTTTGTAATCCAAACCGCGGTCGCGCCCGTCGAGGGTGAGATTTTCGATCACCGTAAACATGACCTCGATGCCCGCGCGCCGGCAGGCCACCTGTAGCCGCGCGATGTTGGGAATTGCGGCGTTGCTGGCCTGGGCGTGGAAAAACGGCTTAACCTTGGCTTCCGCCTCGCCGTAGGTGGCGTTCTGGACGTCAATGACGAGTAGCGCCGTACGCGCCGGCTCGACCGGTCTGTCGCGGCTGTATTCCGCCCTGAGGTCCAATTCCTGCATCGCATGGTTCCCTTTTCTAGATTTTCAATTTGTCCGCCGCCTTTCGGAAGGCCGCTTCGAGTATGAAGGCGAGGCGGCGCTGGCCCGCATCCTCGCCGATCAAGTCCTGGCAAATCTCGATTTCGACCGAACGCAAACCGCGTCCCTGGCCATGCATCGGGATGGTGTAGTCGTTATCGAAGTCGACCCCATAGGGCTCGTTACGGCCCACGTGCAAAACGCCGCCCTCGAGTGCATCGATCAGTGCGTCTGCCATGTCTGCTGAGGGGCCATGAATAATGCCGATATCCCAAGGCCGCTCAACGCCGTCCATATACCGGGTAAAGCTGTGCATGGCGCAAAGTATGGTTGTCCGTTGCGCCTCCGCGCGCGCGTCGAGCATGGCGGCGATGGCGTCGTGGTAGGGTTCGAAGATGCCCGTAACGCGCCTTTGGCGTTCGGCCCTGTCGATGCCCTGATTGCCCGGAATGGCGCGGCCGTCGCTGATTTCGGGTATCGAGGCGGCAACGCCGGGCTGGCGGTTGCTGTCGATTACCAGGCGTAAATAGGTCTGCGCGATATAGGCCGCCTCCAGACGATGAGACAGCCAGTTGCAGGTGGCGAAGATGGCGATGTCGATGGCGATGTGGTCTTCCCTGTCGGCGGCACTGATGCCGAGGTCGCCAAGCCGGTTGGGAATAGCATTGCCGGCATGATCGGAGACGAGAACGAATGCCGACGCGCCATCGGCCCGGACGCGCATCACCGGGTCGGGGTCGGGCACCGCCCGCATGTCAATAGGCCTCGGCATATCGCGCGATCAGGTCTTCGGGCGAATAGTCCTTGAGCAGATCGATTTCGCTTTGCTTGTGCATCAGATAGGCGGCACGGAATTCGGCGCCCATGGCCTGTCCCATGGTCTCGTTTTGCGCCAGCAGCAATAGCGCATCCGAAAGCGTGCGCGGCAGGCGGACCAGCGCCTGCGCCTTGCGCTCCGCTGGTTCCAACTCGTCGGGGTCGCGCGTGGTGGGCTCGCGCAAGCGCCGCCCGTCGCGAAGCCCCTGCAGACCGGCCCAGACCAGCGCGCCCATCACCAGGTAGGGATTGGCTGCCCCGTCCGCCGCGCGGTATTCGAAATTGAAGGCCGCCGCGGGATTGCTCCCCGGCAAACGCGTCAGGGGGCATATGCGCATGCCCGCCTCACGGTCCCGGTCGCCCAGGTTGTTGTAGGTCGCGCTCCAACGATGGGGCTGCAGGCGCTCGTAGGAAATCACGCTCGGTGCGGTAAGCGCCACCAGCGCCGGCATCTCGGCCAGGATGCCTTCGATGAAATGTCCGGCCGCTTCACCAATTCCATGCGCCGCCGCCCCGTCATAGCTTACTGGGGTGCCATTCCGATCCTGCAGGCTGAAATGCACGTGAACGCCGTTGCCGACCGAGTTTGCCATCATGATGGGTGAAAACGTCGCCTTATGGCCGTGGAACCGCGCCACGGCCCGGGTGATCTCGCGCAGCCTGACGGCATCATCGGCGGCCGCGAGGCCGAGCGCCGGTTTGCATGTCACCTCGAATTGCCGTGGTCCGAATTCGGGTAAAAACGTCTCGGGAATGATCCCGTTGGCGCGCAGCGCCGGCAGCAGGGTCTGGGCGAAGCTGCCTTGCAGGCGCATCGCGTCCAGCAGATAGGAATCGCCAACCCGGGCCTCGGCGCCGGAATAGTGGAACTCATGCTCGAACGCGGTTTTCATGATCAGGCCGAATTCCTGTGCCAGCGCTTCCAGGCCTCGGGCCAGCCAGCCGCGCGGGCAGCAGGCCCAGGGCGTTCCGTCAAGTTCGGTCAGGTTGGCCAGAAGAAACCGTTCGGGCGGGCGGGCGCCGGCGAAATCGACCGTTACCTCAGTCGCCGGATCGGGTAGCATGAGGAGTTCGCCGCGCGGCCCCCAGGGGCTGTCACCGATCTCGCCAAATGCATTTATCATCAAATTGGTTGGTGCCAGGCCAATCCCGCTGCGCAGGCGTTCCGCCATTTCAGAAGCGGGGAAGCCCTTGCCGCGAACCTGTCCGGCGTAGTCGCAAATGCAAAGCATGATCAGGTCTTCGAGTTCCATGGCCCACGTCTCTCTCCTCGGCTGGTCCACCGGAAGCTTGGTTGCTGAGGTTTTTCCGGTCAATAGCAAAACCCCACGCCCGCACCATTCCGCCGGTCCACAACAAGCAAAACTTGACCGCACCACTTTACCGCGCCACTTTATTGCGCCAGGCAACATTCCAATTCAAACGTCACAATCCATCACAAAGGACACTTGAACCATGATCGGCTACACCACCATTGGAACCAATGATCTCGAGAAAGCCACGGCATTTTATGATGCCCTGTTCGCGGACCTGGGCCTCAAGAAAATTGCCCCGAACGATCGTCTGGTGCTGTGGTCCAGCAAGGCGGGCGCGGCCATGCTTGGCGTCATCACGCCCTTTGACGGCCAGGCCGCCAGCGTCGGCAACGGGACAATGGTGGCGCTTATGGTGGACGATGCCGAGACCGTGGCGAAACTCCATGCCAAGGCGCTGGCGTTGGGCGGCAGCGATGAAGGCGAGGTGGGCCCGAGGGGCGGCGGTGGCATGACCTTTGGCTATATACGCGATCTGGACGGCAATAAACTGGCCTTTTACGCCGCGAAATAGCCAGGAACGGCTCTGGGCGTAATCATGCCGCCGGGCCGGTTGCCATGGAACATCGTCCTGCCGCCGCCATGGCCACTGAGAAGGTAGGATGCCAAGGGATGCAGGGTAATGGAGTCATGACGACACGCGAAGCGTTACGGCAGTCCGGGACGGCAATACGCGAAAGGCTCGGGTTTCCTGCCAATAGTCCCGAAACGGAACTGGCGCCGGGTTTCAATAATTTGGCGGAAGAATTCGTATGGGGATCCATCTGGGCCCGGCCTGGCGATGGACGATCGCATGCTGGCGGTGCTCTCGGCCCTGGCCTCGCGGCAGCGCCTGCCGCAGTTGCGGCGCTATATTGGTGCAGCCTTGCACATTGGCATTTCGCCGCGCACGATCCAGGAGGTCTTCATCCATTGCGGCCTGTATTCCGGATTTCCCACAATTCTAAACGCGCTCACGCTTGCCAATGACGTATTTGCGGAACAGGGTGTCGTCGTGCCGGATACGGAAATGCCGGAAATGGACGCCGAGGCGCTGATGGCACTGGGGCGGGAAACAATGCTTGGGCTGCATGGCGAGAGGGCCGAAGGGGGCTATGCCGCACCGGAAAACACCACGACGGCGGCGATGTACCCGACGGCGGTCGCCTATGGCTACGGCGAACTTTGGAACCGCCCGGACCTGGACCACCGTCAGCGTATGATCTGCGCCCTGGCCGCCTTCACGGCGATCGATCTGCTGTCGCAATTGGTTAAATTTGCCCAATCGGCGCTGAACACCGGTCTGACCCGGGAGCAGATCGTTGAAATCATCATGCAGACCGGCCCCTATTCCGGGTTCCCGCGGGCGCTCAACGCGCTCTCGGCCTTCGGCGAGGTGGCGGGGTAAATCCCGGCCAACGAGGAGAATTCCATGCGGTTCCAAGATCGAGTAGCTGTCATCACCGCCGCCGGCGCCGGCATCGGCAAAGCAACGGCCGAGATCATGGTTTGGGAAGGTGCAACCGTCATCGCCATCGACGTTGACGGTTCACGGCTGGAAGCGCTGCAAGCGGCAATGGCCGGCGCCCCGGGCACCTTGATGCCGAAAATGCTCGACGCCGCGGATCAAACTTTGGTTCGCGGGGCTGTCGCCGAAATCTCGGAAACTCAAGGCCATATCGACATCCTGGTCAACGCTGTCGGCGGCAGCACGATTATTGAGGCGCCAGCGGCGACCGTTGACGAATTATCCTTCGAAGATTGGCGGAAGGTGATCGATTTCAATCTCAATGCCACCTTTTTATTCTGCAATAATGTTGTGCCGATGATGAAGCAGGCCGGTCATGGCAAGATCGTCAATCTCGCGTCTATTGCCGGCCGCGGGTTGAGTGGCAGCAGCAGCAGCGCATATGCGGCAGCCAAGGGCGGCATCATTGCGTTTACCAGAAAGCTTGCCAATGAACTGGGGCCTTCCGGCATCAACGTCAATGCCATCGCGCCGAGCCTGACGCTGACGGAAAGAATACGGCCGCATTGGGAAAAACGAAATTCCGAACAACAAGCGGCCGAGATAGAACGAACCCCACTACGCCGGGTCGCCGAAGCGGTCGACCAGGCGCGGGTGATTGCCTTCCTCGCTTCACAGGATGCCGACTTTGTAACCGGCCTCACGATCGATGTGACCGGCGGAATTTCATAACCGGAACCGCTCTAGAAGCGCACTCGGGTAATCGACGTTCCGGTGTCGCCGGTCCTCAATTCGGGACGAACACGATAGACCAGCAGGGAGACGAACGTGATGGACAAGCAAGTTGCCGTGGTGGTAGGCGCCACGACCAAATGGCAGTCGGATGGCCGCATGACCAAGCTGGCACACGGCCGGGCATTGGACGACAGCCACCTGCCCCTCGGCGTGCGCTGGGGCGTCGGGGGCGCCATTGCCCAGAAGTTCGCGCAGGAGGGTTTCTTCGTCGTGCTGACGACCCGCACCGAGAGCAATGCGTACGCGCTGGCGGCGGCCATACGGGAGCAGGGCGGTGAGTGCATGATCGTCGAACTGGATCTCGTCTCGGAGCGATCCATCTCGGATGCCTTCGCCACCATCCGGCGCGAAGTGGGCGAGCCAGAGGTTCTGGTCTACAACGCAGGTTACCTGGAAGGCCGTGATCTTCCCCCTGAGAAAGAGCTGCTCGAACATATCCCAGTGGAGATGTTCGATACCGCGCAGCACATTTCCAGCCGGGGGCCGTTTCTGGTTGCCAAGGAAGTGTTGCCGGCCATGCGGAAGAAAGGCGAAGGATCGTTTCTGATCTCCAACAACAATTTTTCCCTGCGCGGGCGCAAGCGAAACACCGGAGAGTCACTTTATTACCCCAGGGTGATGATGCGCACCCTGGCGCAGGTGCTTACCGAGGAATACTCGGAGCACGGCGTGCACGTAGCCAACGTGGTGATCGACGGTCTCATCGACTCACCGGGAACCCGGGCGCTGGCGAAAGCTCAATCAGAACCCGATATCGTGATGAATCCGGTCAAGATCGCCGAGGCATTCTACTACCTGCACACCCAGGACCCATCGTGCTGGACACACGAGCTTCAGCTCACGCCGTTTCCCACCAAACCGAGCTTTTGATATTTTAGGATGTGACCGCGATGCAGATTATCGACGCTCAAATACACCTCTGGGGAAGCGGCTTGCCCAGCAACCTCTCGCACCGGCAGGTGACGGCCTTTACGCCTGAAGAGGCCATCGGCTTGATGGACGAGGGCGGCGTCGACGCCGCGGTCATTCATCCGCCGGGTTGGGATCCGGGCTCGGTTGACATGGCGCGGGAAGCGGTGCGGAACTATCCCGGGCGGTTCGCGATCATGGGGTCGTTGCCGCTGGACCAGCCGCGGTCCCGCGAGCTGATTGCAAATTGGCGGGAGCAGCCGGGTATGCTCGGCCTAAGGTATACCTTCCTGAGCGATCCCGAGCGGCAGTGGTTGCACGATGGCACGCTCGATTGGCTTTGGCCGGCCGCCGAAGGTGCCGGTGTTCCCATCGCCGCGCTGGCGACGGATTCGCTCTCGGCCCTTGGCCGGATCGCCGAGCGCCACCCCGGGCTTCGATTGACCATCGATCACCTGGGCGGCAGAGGCGGCCTGACCCAGCTCAAGGACGCCGCGGCCATGACGCACATGCCGGACCTTCTGGCGCTGGCGAAGTACCCCAATGTGGCGGTCAAGGCGACCGGCGCACCGGGTTATTCCAGCGAGGCCTTTCCGTTTCCCGCGATGCATACGTATCTGCGGCAGATCTATGATGCCTTCGGCCCCAGCCGCATGTTCTGGGGTACCGACATCACCAAGATGCCCTGTTCCTGGGGTCAATGCGTGGCGATGTTTACCGAGGAGCTGCCGTGGCTCGGCGGCCAGGACAAGAGACTCATCATGGGAGAGGCGCTTTGCGCCTGGTGGGGTTGGGACCGGGCGGGCTGACACGGAATACTCGGATATTTGTGGGCACAATTATTCGGTGTTAGGCTTCTCACATGCATTTCGGGGTATTCATGGAGTTCGGATTCCGCAATGGCGGTTCCGAAGCAGACGCGTTTCGTGAAGGTTTGGACTTCGCGGACGCCGCCGAGGCGTGGGGGCTGGACAGTGCGTGGCTGTCTGAGTTTCATTTTTCGCCGGACCGCTCGGTGTTGTCCTCGCCCATCGTGGTCGCCGGTGCGCTTGCGGCGCGAACCCAACGCATGCGCATAGGCTTGGCGGTTTACGTTTTGCCGTTGAATAATCCGCTGCGGATCGCGGAGGAGGCCGCGACCGTGGATCAGATCAGCGGCGGGCGCTTCGATTTCGGCATCGGCCGCAGCGGCTTCGTTCGTTCTTACAACAGCTATAATATTGACTACGGCGAAAGTCAGGAGCGCTTCGAGGAGGCGTTGCAAATCCTGCGCGCGGCCTGGTCCGGCGAGAAATTTTCCTATCACGGGAAGTTTTACAAAGTGACCGACGCGCTGGTGGTTCCGCAGCCCGTGCAAAAACCCCATCCGCCCATGCGCATGGCGGCAACCTCGCCGGGCACTTTCAAAACGGTGGCGGAGCAGGGCTTGCCGTTATTCGTCGGCCTTCGTGGCGATGGCTTGCGGGCCTTGGTGGAAAATATAAATGTCTATCGAGACACCTGGCGCCGGTCCGGACATGCTGGCGATGGCAGCGTCTATCTGCGCGTTCCGGTCTACGCAGCCGACACCGAAGCTGCTGCGATTGAGGAGCCACGCGCCAATATCACCTACTACTTCGAACGTCAGGCGCGCCTGGTCGCGGCGAGCAGCCCCAAGGGCGGCAACGCGGTGCGCGCCAATACGGCGGCGAAATTATCCGCGTTGTCCTATGAAGATATTTTGCAGGACCGGGTTGCGTTTGGCACGGCGGACCGGCTCATCGACCGGGTGAACGAATGGCGCGAGGTTTTGGGCATCGACGGGATCACCGCGGAAATGAACGCTGGCGGCATGTTGACCGAGGCGCAGGTTAAAAACAGCCTTCGCATTATTACCCGAGACGTAATGCCCGCTTTCAAATAGTGCTGCTCCGTACGAATTCACGTCGCATAGGGCGCCGCCCAGGGGCGATCGTCGTAGCCCGGAGCGAAAGCGCTGTTGGATTGCGCCGGGTTGCGGTTGATCAGGGGCCGCGCGAAGAGCGGATGGGTCATCGAACGGATTTCGTGCCCGAGCGCGTACAGCAGGTCGCCGTTGTCCAGGTCGACGATATCGAGGAAGCGGTATTGGTGTTGGTTGCTTTCCTCGGTAATCAGTCCGCGGTCGCGCAGTTTCGCGTACGGTTCCGAAAAATTGTTGACGTAAAGCTGCAAATGGTGCCCGTCGAATTTCGCCAACCGCCCCTTCGACTCCCGGAAAATAAGCCGTTGGTGATGGCCCACTGCGACATGCGCCGCCGGGGCCTTTTCGAACGCCTTGACCGTGGCCGCTGTGTCGAGGATTTCCCGGTAGAAGCGCGCGATTCCCTTGCTTGTGCCGGCCGGTACGTTGAACAGAACATAGGCCATGCCCAGCATGTTTGGGCCAAATCTCGCACTGGGTTGGTGACAACGGATTTTGTTGCCCCACGGGCATGTAACGTCGATATGGCCGCTGCCCGATTTATAGGCGAACTTGGTGGTCTTGAGGCCGGCGCGCACGGCCCTTAGGCTTTTTGCCAGGTATTTTAGGTCCGGCACGACCAGCCCAACCCGCCCGCGCAGCACCTGCGGCTTGCCGGTCGGCAAGTGAAACTGGCTGCGGCCGATATTGACCCACATATTCACCACCCCCGTAACCAGATACGGATCCCGCGTGAACCCCAGCCCGGTGATGTAGAACAGGGTTGCCAGCCGCTGATCAGGCACCCTTACGTTGACGTGTTCCAGGCCGACGACATTGGCGAGGTCCTCGGCGGCGCGGTCGAATTGCTTTCCCATGTGAAACTCCCTGATGGCGTGGCCGGTATAGTTCGAATGTTCTCTAACCCGGCTTGAACACCGTCTCGGCGAAGGCGGGCATTTCGTTGCAGCGCTGGGATAGGGCGGCCAGATCCGGGTAGGGGTTATCCTTCAACAGGTAAGGCGCGGCGATGGCGGTGAAGTCATGGGCCACCACGGCGTTGACGTCGGCCAGGGTCAGGTGATCGCCATATAGCCATTTTCCGGCGGCGGCCGTGTTCAGGGCGGCGAGGCCTCCCGTGACCTGATTTTCCACCTGGTTGACCCAGCCGTCGAAGATCTTTTCTTTCGGGCGGCGGTTGCGCTCGTAGGATGAGGAAACGCCTTTCTCCATCACCCCGTGGGCAACGGCCGCCAGACGCAGGACCGCGCGCCGCCCGGCCCCGCCGGTGGGCAGCAGCGAATGGCCGGGATCGCCCACCTCCAACAGATGATCGATGATGGCGTTGCTGTCGACCAGGGTTTCACCGCCGTCCAATATCATGGACGGCACGCGGACCACCGGGTTGATCTTGGCGATTTCCGCCGTGTCGTCGGCGGTGGACAGCCCGACCTGTTCATAGGGCAGATCCAGCAGCTTCAGCACAATCGAGGTGCGCCGGACAAAGGGCGATAGGTTACGGCCGATCAGTTGCATTTTGTTCACTCCGCCTGAGGTTTGGTGATGGTTTTATTGTTGCGATAGCCCAGGCGCACGGCGGCGATGGCCTGGGCCACCGCTGCCTGGCTGGGATCAATAACCGGCACGCCCAGGGTGTCTTCCAGGCGGTGGCGATAGCGGGCCATGCCGGCGCAGCCCATGATCAGCACATCGGCGCCGTCGTCCCGGATCAATTGCCGGCCCACGGCGGTCATGCGCCCTTGCACCTCGTCTTCCGCGCCGTCCGCGTTCAGGCCGGTAACCCCGACGCCGATGGGCCGGTCGCCGGCCAGGCGCCCTTCCAGGCCCATTTGCCGGATATAACGGCGGTGGCGGGCAATGCCGGTGGGCAGAATGGCGATGATGCCAAAGCGTTCGCCAAGGGTCAGCGCGGTGGTGATGGCGCTTTCGGATATCCCCATGACCGGCCGGGCCGTGGTCTCCCGCGCGGAATGCAAGCCGGGGTCGGAGAAACAGGCGACGACAAAGGCATCGGCGCTGTTGCCTTCCCGCTCGATCAGGGCGCAAAGGGGGCCGACGACGCCGTCCACGTGGCGCTGGGTCTCGATGCCCGGGGGACCCTCCGCCAGGGTCAAACAATCGATGCGGGGGCCGTCGGCGAAACGCAGGGGCGCCATGGCCGCGTCGATCCCTTCGGTGACATCGACGGACGAGTTGGGATTGATGACCACGATCCGTTCAGACATCAAGGCTCTCCTGTTCTCATTCCGGCGGCGGTACCGCCTCGGCCCGCTCGGTAATCAGGCCATAGGTCTCGATCCGCCGGTGCTGGGCGAAATTGAACACGGTGTCGCGAATATAGCGGCCCCGGTCCAAATCGCATTCCGCGACGATCACTTCATCCTCGGCCGTGGTGGCCAGCGCCACGATTTCCCCGGTGGGCGCGATGATGCAGGACCCCGCCATCATATCCACCCCGCCCTCCATCCCCGCCTTGGCGGTGCCGACGGCCCAGGTGCCATTCTGATAGGCGCCGGCCTGCATGGAGATATGGTTGTGGAACATGCGCAAATGGGGGCTTTCCGAGGCAACGGCATTATAGACCGGGGTGTTATAACCCAGCATCACCAGGTCCACATCCTGCATGCCCATCACCCGCCAGGTTTCCGGCCAGCGGCGGTCGTTGCACAGGCACATGCCCATCACCCCGCCCATGGTGCGGAAAACGGGAAAGCCCAGGTCGCCGACCTCGAAATAGCCTTTTTCCAAATGCTGCCAGGGCCGTTCGGGTTCATAGGTGGCATGGCCGGGCAGATGCACCTTGCGGTACTTGCCGATGATTTCGGCCTGCTGATCGACCAGGATGGCGGTGTTGAAGCGGCGTTTCTTGCCGGCCTCGTCGACGAACAGCTCGGAATAGCCCAGGTAAAAGCCGACGCCCAGTTCCTTGGCCAGATCGAACAGGGGCTGGGTCTCGTTCGAGGGCATGGAGGTTTCATAGAAGGTGTCCAACTCCGCCTCGTCCTCGATATGCCAGCGCGGGAAGAACGTCGTCAGGGCCATTTCCGGATAGACCACCAGACGGGCGCCCCGGCCGTGGGCGTGGCGCATCATATCCGTCATGCGCCTGACCACGCTGGTCTTGCTCTCTTCCCGTTCGATGGGGCCAAGTTGTGCGGCGGCGACGGTGATCAAGCGTGACATGGTTGCTCCTAGGGTCTCTTGACGGGCTATAATCCGAATGTGCTCCGGCATTATAGAGCAAGAATCAATGAGGGATAATCCTTGGCTATTCTTTTTCATAGCCCCTGGGACAACGCGGACCAGTGGCTGGCCGCGTTGCGCGCGGCGCTACCCGACGACGAGATCAGAGTTTGGCCGGATGTGGGCCCGGCGGCGGAGATCGATTTTGCCTTTGTCTGGCAAATTCCCCATGGCGTGCTGGCGGCTTTCCCCAATCTGTTGGCGATATCTTCCCTGGGCGCGGGGGTCGATGCCTTGGTGGCGGATCCCGATCTGCCGCGCCATATTCCCATTACCCGTCTGCTCGACCCGCTGATGGCCGACCGCATGGCGGAATATGTTACCGCAGGGGTGCTGCATCATCATCTGGGCCTTGATGTTTATGGGCAACAACAAGGCCGGGAACATTGGCGGCGCCACCCGGCCACGGATGCCCGGGACCGTAGGGTGGCCCTGTTGGGCCTGGGGCAGATGGGGCAGCGTTGCGCCCAACGCCTGGGCGCCCTGGGCTTCGATCTGCTGGGGTGGAGCCGCGGCGCCCGCCAGATTGATGGCGTGCGCTGCAGCCATGGCCCCGGCCGCCTGGTTCACGTGCTGGAAAAGGCGGATATCGCGGTGCTTCTGCTGCCCCTGACGGCGCGGACCGCGAACCTGATGGACAAGGTTGCCTTCGATGCCATGCCCAGGGGCGCTTACCTGATCAACTGTTCCCGTGGCGAAATCGTGGTCGAGGATGACTTGATCGCGGCCCTGGACAGCGGCCATCTGGCGGGCGCGACCCTGGACGCTTTCAGTGAAGAGCCGCTGCCGCCCGGCCATCCCCTGTGGACGCATCCGAAAGTACGGGTGACCCCCCATATCGCCAGCCTGTCCGAGGCGGCCACCGCCGCCCCGATCCTGGCCGACCAGGTGCGCCGGGCCCGCGGCCGCCAACCCCTACGGGATGTGGTTGATATGGGCAACGGCTATTAGACTGTTTTTGAGATTGGCTGAACCGCCCGCTCCCCCACCCGGCCACCCATCAATCATAATTCCGTGGGCGGCCGGGTGGGGGAGCGGGCGGCTTGGCGATCCGATGAATATCGACAAAATCTATAGCTTGGCGCTGGGCCGGGATGAAACGGCTTGGTACCAGCGGTGGGCGTTCGCGGCCCCTTCGGGCAGGGCCATTTTCAGCCAGCCGGCGAAATCGACCATGATCAACAAATCGATATCGGCGATGGAGTAATGATCCCCCGCCACGAAGGGCTTGTCGCCGATCATGGCATCGACGTTATCCAGAAAGCGTTGCGTCCGTTGTTTGCCCCGTTCGGCCAGTTCGGGGATTTGTTCGTAATCGACCGGACCCGGCAACGCCCGGCCCTTCATACGCGGCGCCGAATTGCGCAGCGCTTCGGCTATGGCCAGGGAGCCACCGAATTCGATCTGCCATTGCACATCGGCGATCGCGCCCTTTTCCTGCGCCGTCGCGCCCATCAGGCTCGGCTCCGGGTGCAGCGCCTCGAGATAATTGCGGATACCGGCGGTGCTTAGCAGCCGGGTGCCATCATCGAGCTCCAGCACCGGCACGGTGCAATTGGGATTGACGGCCCGGAATTCCGGGGCCAATTGCTCGCCCTTGCGCATGTCGATCTCGACCGTATCTATTTCCAATCCCTTTTCGGCGATAAATATACGCACCCGCCGGGGTGATGGAGCGGTGTGGCAATCGTAGAATTTCATGGCGTAGGTTATCCTGTCGTTCGGCCGGGCCAAAGGGGCCCGTAAAAGGGGTGTGTTGACGAAATTCTAAACGACTGGCCACGGCTTACCAAGTGCCGGTTGTTCCCTATCCCGTGATCTTGGGGGGAAATGCACAGCCCGCCGATGACGGTCCGGGGCTGGATGCCTGGGAGAATTTGGCAATGTCGATCCGGGCGCCGCCTTCCGCCGGGCGTATTGCAGGATCGTGCAACAGGTTGGCCAGAAGCCAGTCGATATCCGCCTCGCTGCCGCCAAACGTACCAAGATGGCGGGACGGGATTTGCCGGGTGCCGTCCCCCTGCCGCGCGGCAATGGCATACTGGAAGGCATAGTCCGGCGTCAGGCCCATGCGCAGGTCTGAAAAGACAATTTCGTTGTGCCGCAGATCCAGGCGGAAATAGCCCCGGCTGAACCAGGCAAGCTTTGCAAACGCGCTGTTTTTGGCAAGACATCCGGCCATGGCCCCGCCGCGCGGATGGGCATAGGCGGTGGCCTGTTCCCCGCCGCCAAAGACCGGCAGATAAAGGTTCAGATATTGATCGTCCTGTATTGCGATCACCCGCCAGAGATAGCTGTTGAACGGCGTTGGGATGGCGAGCATTCGAAGCGGCGCGATGCCGGCTTGATCCAGCATCGCCCGCGCCCGTTGGGTGACGATTTGCTGGGCCGTGAAAGACCAACCCTGATAGGCGGTGGACAGGACCAGGGCAAAGGTGACGACGGCGCCCATCCGGCGCGACCAACGGCCCAGGCACAGGGCCCAGACGGCCGCCACCAAAAGCGGCAGGGTATAAAGGGGGTCGATGATGAAGATCGAACCAACGGCAAACGGCTCCCCCCACAGGGGCCACAAAAGCTTGGTGCCATAGATCGTCAGGGCGTCAAGCAGGGCATGGCTGGCAAGGCACAGATAGACGGCCAGATAGGCCGTCGGACGTTGCCGCCGCAGCACGGCGATGAAACGCACCATGGCCTCGCCGAACAGCGGCGTCAGGGCCGCCTGGACCACCAGGGAATGGCTCCAGCCACGGTGGCGAACGAAGTCGTCCACCGGATCGTCGAACCGCACCAGGATATCCAGGTCCGGAAGGGTGCCCAGAATGCCGCCTGCGATGGCGGCCCGCCGTGGCCCCAGGCGCCGGCCCAGAACGGCGACGCCGACGCCGGCGCCTAGTACGATCTGGGTCAGGCTGTCCATGTCGGTGGTTTAAGGTTGGTGCTTAGCGCTCCACATTGGCGCCCCTTACCGGCACGCCGAATTCGTCGTGACAGATTTTCGCCAGGCGGGCTACGCCATCTCGGATGACATCGTGGCTGGGATGGCCGAAACAAAGGCGCAGGCGGTGGCGTCCGCTGTCCGCGTCCGCCGACCATTCCGAACCGGGATTGATCAACACCCCCTGGGCCGCGGCGGATTTCGCCAACTCGTCGGTGTCGACACTGTCGGGCAGGGTGATCCAGATGAAGATGCCGCCCTTGGGCGCGCTGAACTCGGCCGCCGATCCGAACTGTTCTTCCAGGGCGGCCACCATGACATCGCACTTGCCGCGCAGGGTTTGCTGCAATTCCTCCACATGGCTGTCGAATTGGGTGGGGCAGTATTCCGCCAGGGCCATCTGCTCCAGGGCGCCGCAGCCGCCATCGGCCTTCAGGGGCAGGATGCGGCTCAACACCTCCCAATCGGCCACCACATAGCCAACGCGCAGGGCGGGCGCGATGGATTTCGAGAAACTGCCGCAATAGATCACCTGACCGTTCCGGTCCATGGAGCGTATGGTGGCCGGGCGTAGGCCCTCCCACAACAGGTCGGCATAGCAATCGTCCTCGAATATGGGCACGCCGTATTCTCCCGCCAGATCCAGCAATTCGCGGCGGCGCCCCTCGGTCATCACCGTGCCCGTGGGGTTCTGCACCGTGGGTATGGTGTAGATGAACTTGGCCCGCACGCCATCACGCTTTTGCGCCGCCAGCACCTCCGCCAGATGATCCATGCGCATGCCGTCCCCATCCACGCTGACGCCCGTATAATTCACCCCCAGTGTGCGCAGCCGGCTCAAGGTGCCGCCATAGCTGACGTCTTCCACGATCACCGTGTCGCCTTTCGCCAACAGGGCCCCATTGACCAGATCGATGCCATGCATGGAACCCGTGGTGATCAGGATATTGTCCGTCTCCGTGGCCATGCCGGCGCGGGCCTCCAGCAGCGCCGCGATGGCATCGCGCAACGGGCCATAGCCCAGGGAGCCATAGCCCATGCCGTAGGTTGCCAGCCGCTTGCCGTCGCGGTGCATTGCGTTCGTCAGGGCATTGGCCAGGGCCGCCACCGGCACCCCATCGGCATCGTTATGGCCACCGACGAAATTGTATTCCGGAAAGCCATTCCAGCGCGGGGCGGCGGGGGGTAGATCGGCGCGGAAGAACGGGGCGTAGTCAAAGCTCATTTGTCTGGTCTTTCTTGCTGGGGGTGCGTGGCGGCGTGTATTTTGAATTTTCCGACTTTAATGGTATTCTGACCAAAGGGAATCACCAAATTTGGTTAGGGGGTAGGAAAATGGCGGCAATACTCACATCATTACGCAATACGGTGATCGCGGGCATCGTCCTGGCGGTCATCATGGTCGTCGTCCTGATGTATTGGCACGTGGACAGTTTTGCTTTCGATATGGCATGGGCCACGTTCATCATGCGCTGGCTGCATGTGCTGAGCGGCGTCATGTGGATCGGCATTCTGTGGTATTTCAACTTTGTCCAAATCCCCACCATGCCCGCCATTCCGGACGATCAGAAACCGGCCATCGGCAAGCATATCGCGCCGGCGGCGCTGTTCTGGTTCCGCTGGGGCGCCATGGCCACCATCGTCACCGGCCTGCTGCTGGCCTGGATGAGTGGTTATATCGTTGATGCCATCGCGATTGGTTTGACCGACGGCGTGCCCAAGCACTCCGCCATCGGCATCGGCATGTGGCTGGGCGCCATCATGTGGTTCAACGTCTGGTTCATTATCTGGCCGGCGCAAAAAAAGGCGCTCGGCATCGTCGAGGTGGATGCGGATACCAAGGCGGCGGCGGCGCGCACCGCGATGTTGTTCAGCCGCACCAACACGTTACTGTCGATCCCCATGCTCTATGCCATGGTATCGGCGCAGAACATTTACTAGGCCAACCGGCCCAATAGCGGCAAGCAAACGCGGGGCCCGGGCCATCCGGCTCGGGCCTTGTTGCGTTTGGCCCTCGAAACCATCTATTGCCGTGCCCATGGCCGCCGGGATGGGCCGATGCAGCGTCGCTGGTAACAGCGCCGGAGGAAACGGTGACGGTAGAGCTAATTGCGGAGCAGAATGACGCGCACCCGAGTAAAGTGCACTGTCACCGGAACCCCCGGAACCCTATGGTGACAGCACATCAGCAAGTTCAGCCCACGCTTCACACGGCGCCGGCCTCTGAGTCCGCGCCGGTGCCGGCCACAATTGTCACGCCAGATCCCGGCCGCGCGCGCCGCCGCACCGCCACCCGCGCTGCCTGTCTGGCTTCCGTAAAATAGTTGTGCGATCCTCTTCCAAAGCAGCCAAACCAGGAAAGCTCAGGGAAGCCTCTGCCTTGGAGACCATATTAGGACAGGCTTACTAAAACGAGGCATTTCGGGAGGGTAAGATATGAATAATGATCCAAAACACATCTATCATCTTCGAGCTGATCACGAAGACAACTTGCACAATGCTAGAACGAGTATTTTCATCAGCCTTAATGGATTTATAGCTGTTTCTGTGGGCCTCGTTGATGATTTAGTAATTAAGATAGTTTTCGTGATTATCGTCCTGACAATTGACTTTGTTTGGGGAGCATGGGCGCCCGATGGCCAAAAATATATACATGCACTAAGAGATGCTGGATGCGACAGGTGCGATCAGAAGCTATGGCAAAAGGTTATCGGCGAAAGCGAAACGAGGCGTTGGCCGAAAGGCAAAATACTGAAAATCATTAGCGTTGGTTTGCCTCTATTCCTTTCTGCTTGTTGGGTGTTTATCCTGATATATTTACTGTTAATCCTGACGTGTAGAATCATTGTGTTCGATGATTCTTGTCAGACTTTTTGGAGATACTTTTCGCCACCCGCGACTATTCAGATATAGGTTTCACTTCAGTTTCAATAACGTCGTTTGCAAATTGAGGCTGGAGGAAGCTCGTAGCCGTCCAGGCCATGAAAGCGACGACGCGAAGCAAAATGGGCAACATTTCCTGCGTTGGCGAAAACGCAAGGAGCGATAACGCTCAAGGAGAAAAAAATGGACGACCTCGAAGGCCTAGCCCCCGAATTCAGGTTGGGCGCACAGGTTCATGCCCTTCAGATTCTGGTGTCATCCATGATGTTAAATGACTTCCAGAACCTTTCCGAAAAAGAACGGGAAATATACGCCAACAGGCTCATGCTTCAGGTTGACCACTCAGTTAACCGAGCAACGATCACTGACTTCGATCCAGAAGAACAAACCGTGCCTATCCGGTTGTAACCCACACCCACTATATGTAGGGTGTGCCGTCATACGGCAGGCAAGGGTGTCAGAGTGGAAATTGATGTTTTGAAACGGGATGATTCGCCATTTCCAGCATCACTTCTTGAGTT